>CALMPK010000163.1 GCA_937873575.1 uncultured Hyphomicrobiaceae bacterium | reverse complement strand
GCCACCCCCCTTTCCGCCGCGCGCGAGTCCGCCGCGGTCGTCGCCTCCGGTGAGCAGATCACCGCCGGTCTGCTTGCCATCGTGCTGCAGAAGATGGGGCTCAAGGCCCGCTCGTGGCAGGGCTGGCAGATCCCGATCGAGACCAGCGAGGCGCACGGCTCGGCGCGCATCACCAAGGTCGATGGCGAGGCCATCCGCCGCCACCTCGATGAGGGCGAGGTCGCCGTCATCACCGGCTTCCAGGGTATCGAGCCCAAGGCGCAGAGGCTGGCGACGCTCGGCCGCGGCGGCTCCGACACCAGCGCCGTCGCCATTGCGGTGGCGCTGCGCGCCGACGTTTGCGACATCTACACCGACGTCGATGGCGTCTATACAACCGACCCGCGCATCGTGCCCAAGGCGAAGCGGCTGCCCAAGATCTCCTATGAGGAGATGCTGGAGATGGCGTCGCTCGGCTCCAAGGTTCTGCAGACGCGCTCGGTCGAGCTGGCCATGCTCTACAGGGTGCGCGTGCGCGTGCTCTCGAGCTTCGTGCCGCCGGAGAAGATGAGCCCGGTCGTCGTCGACCGTCTCGAAAACATCGGCACTATTGTCACCGACGAGGATGAGATCGTGGAGCAGCAGGTTGTCAGCGGCATCGCCTATGCCAAGGACGAGGCGAAGATCACCATTCTGAAGGTCGCCGACAAGCCGGGCGTCGCCGCCCGCATCTTCGGCCCGCTCGCCGACGCCAACATCAACGTCGACATGATCGTCCAGAACGTCGCGCCCGACGGCAAGAGCACGGACATGACGTTCACGGTCCAGGCGACCGAGCTGCCGCGCGCCCTCGAGGTGCTGAAGGCGGCGGAGAAGGACATCGGGCTTTTCGACGTGCAGAGCTCGGCGGACGTCGCCAAGATTTCGGTGATCGGTGTCGGCATGCGCAGCCACGCCGGCGTCGCCGCGCAGATGTTCAAGGCGCTTGCCGATAAGGGCATCAATATTCTCGCTATTTCGACGTCCGAGATCAAAATCAGCGTGTTGATCGACGCCGCCTATGCCGAGCTGGCGGTGCGCACGCTGCATTCCATCTACGGTCTCGACGCCGCCTGAACGGGCGTCATTGGCGCATCGAGGGCCGGGCAGGCACGGCGCAGGGTGCTGGAAGGTCTCACACGAGGTGGGGAGCCACGGACCTCTTCGCCGATGGCGCGCTTCGCATGGTGAAGCTCGATTAGACAGGTATGGATTTTGCAGCCCTGCCAACGATGGGGTGGGGTGAGGGCGCAATCGCGGTGAAGTGCGCCTTTCTACGGCGCGCAAGCGGCTCATGTGAGCCGGCTGTAGGCCTTCATCGCGGCGTGATTTTTGGGGTTTACTCAGGCTTGTCGGGTTATGGTCGTCCGAGGGGCGCCGAGGGCCCCGGCCGCAAGGCAGTGCTATATTTTTGAGCAGGTTCTTGGATGCAGAGCAGGCGGAATGAAGAGCATGGGGTCGCGCCGTCGGAACCGACGCTGCGCATCATCATGCGTCGCCTGCGCGACATCATGGCGGAGTCGGGAGACGGTCAGTCCCGCCTCGACAAGATCGTGCGGCACGTCGCCGGTGTCATGGTCGCCGAGGTCTGCTCGATCTACCTGAAGCGCCAGGACGGTTCTCTCGAACTCTTCGCGACCGAGGGCTTGAACCCGCAGTCCGTCCACACGACGCGGCTCAAGCGCGGCGAGGGTCTCGTCGGCCGTTGCGCCGAGCTCGGCGTGCCGGTCAACGAGCCGGACGCCCAGAAGCATCCCGCCTATTCCTACCGCCCGGAAACGGGTGAGGAAGTCTATCACTCGCTGCTCGCGGTCCCGATCCTGCGCAGTGGGCAGGTGCTCGGTGTCCTCGTGGTGCAGAACCACGCCTACAAGCAATATTCCGACGACGACGTCGAGACGCTGGCGAGCACAGCGATGGTGGTCGGCGAGCACCTCGCGTCGGGTTCGGTCGCCAACTGGGGCGCGGACATAGAGATTTCGCGTTCGCTCGCGGCGGTGATCCGTGGCGACGTGCTGTCGGAGGGCATCGCGCTCGGGCACGTCGTTCTGCACGAGCCGCGCATCGTCGTGACGAAGCTGATGGCCGACGATCCGGCGCTTGAGCTCCGGCGGCTCGAAGGGGCTATCACAGAGCTGCGTGCGGGGCTCGACGAGATGCTCGGGCACCAGCAGCTCGCGAGCGACGGCGACCACCGTGACGTGCTCGAAGCCTACCGTATGTTCGCCCATGACCGCGGCTGGGAGCGGCGGCTGCGCGAGGCGGTGCAGAGCGGGTTGACGGCGGAGGCGGGCGTCGAGCGCGTACAGAACAGCTCGCGGGCTCGCATGCTGCGCCAGGCGGACGCCTATTGGGCCGAGCGGCAGCGCGACTTCGACGATCTCTCGGACCGGTTGCTGCGCATCCTCGCCGGCCGATCGAGCGGCAGCCACCTGCCGGTCGACATGCCGTCCGACACCGTGCTCGTGGCGCGGACGATGGGGCCTGCCGAGCTGCTCGATTACGATCCTGCGAAGCTCCGCGGCCTCGTGATCGAGGATGGAAGCCCGCAAAGCCACGTCGCCATCGTCGCCAAGGCGCTGGGCATTCCGGCGGTCGGCCGGGCGGTCGCCGTCGTCGAGCACGTCAGCCCTGGTGACGGTGTCATCATCGACGGCGAGACGGGTGAAGTGCATTTGCGCCCGCTGCCCGACGTCGTATCGGCCTACTCCGACAAGGTTCGTTTCCGCGCCAGGCGGCAACAGAAATACGAAGCGCTGCGCGATAAGAAGGCCATCACCAAGGACGGCCGCCGCATCGACGTGAACATCAACGCCGGACTGCTCTACGACCTCGAGCACATGGAGGAATCGGGTGCGGACGGCATCGGCCTGTTCCGTACCGAGTTGCAGTTCATGGTGTCGCACACCTTCCCCCGGCTCGAGCGCCAGGCGCAGAGCTACCGGCAGGTGGTCGAGGCGGCGGGCGGCAAGCCGATCGTTTTTCGCGCGCTCGACATCGGCGGCGACAAGGTGCTGCCGTACCTGCACGCGGTGAAGGAAGAGAATCCGGCGATCGGCTGGCGCGCCATCCGCATGTCGCTCGACCGGCCGGCGCTGTTCCGGACGCAGGTGCGTGCGCTCCTCAAGGCGACTGCCGGCGGCGAGCTGCGCCTCATGGTTCCGATGATCTCGACCGCTGCCGAAATGCTGACGGTCAAGGCCATGTTCGACCGCGAGCTGGGCCTGATCCGCCGGAAGGGGCTGCCGTCGCCGGAGCGCGTC
>CALMPK010000162.1 GCA_937873575.1 uncultured Hyphomicrobiaceae bacterium | reverse complement strand
GGCGACGCCATTGATGCGCGTGACCTTGACGGGCTTCCGAATTTCCGCGGCAGCCAGACGACGTCGACAAGGTCGCGCTCGACGCCGCCCTTGCCGCAATCGCCATAGATGCGACGGAAGAATTCGGCGTTGCGGGCTCGGCCGGGATCATGCCCTGCGGGAGGCGGCGTCGCTGCGCTGCCGGCCGGATAGGGCTGCAGCAGCATGTCCTCGACGTCAGGCGCGGCGAGCCACTCCTCGAACGACTTGGTCCCCCGACCGTCGTCATAGGTCGTCCGGGTGCCGTCGCGCCAGACGAGTGTTGCGCCTTCGACCGCCGCCAAGTGCTCGGGGTAGGCCGCAATCAGCCGTCGCGCGGCGAGTTCCGCGTCGGCATCGGGCGGCCCGGCGGAGGCAATCGAGGCGCTCGCGACGAGTGTCGATGCAACGCAAGACAGCACGCGGGAGAGCGTTATCGCCGCCGCCCGCGATTTCGGAGCATTCGCGCGCATCGCAGAAGAGCTTCCTTAGCAAGCGATCGACCGATGGCTTTACGGGCCGCGCCGACCTGTTACATTGGACTCAAGTTTAAATCCAGGAGACGCTCGTAGCGGAAGTGGTGCAGTAGCGCCGCTCGGAGCCGGGCGCTGGGAAGGGCTCGTGGAAGGGTTTCAGGACGACGAGGGCGCCGGACGCGCCCCCGGGTTTCCAGGTTCGACCGGAGTAGCCGGGATTGCCGGTGCTCCCGTCAGCCAAGCGATCGATGGGGGATGGCGGCCGCCGGATGTCGCTGGTCGAAACGCGCCTCCCGCCAGTCAGCCCCCGCCGCGCGAGCATGGGCCGCGTGAGCATGGCGCCCGCGACTATGGGGGCCGCGAGCATGGCGCCCGCGAATATGGCATGGGCGGTCGTTACGGCAGCAACGATCCCGTGTACGGCGCGCTCGATCTTGGCACCAACAACTGCCGGCTCCTTCTTGCGCGACCGTCGCGTCGCGGCTTTCGCGTGATCGATGCCTTCTCCCGCATCATCCGTCTCGGCGAAGGCGTCTCCCAAAGCGGACAGCTCTCGGATGCCGCCATGCAGCGGACCATCGACGCTTTGAAGATCTGCGCGGGCAAGCTCGATCGCCATCAGGTGCAGCGCGCCATGCTCGTCGCGACCGAAGCCTGCCGCATCGCCAGCAACGGCGGCGAGTTCCTGGCGCGCGCGCGCGTGGCGACGGGCCTCGACATCAAAATTCTGAGCCGCGAAGGAGAAGCGCGGCTCGCTGTTTCCGGTTGCGCTTCGCTGGTGGACCCGAATGGCGATTTCGCCCTGGTGTTCGACATCGGCGGCGGCTCCTCGGAGTTGATCTGGCTGGACCTGACGCACCGGCATTATCGTGGCGGCTCGCACGGGGACCGTCTCGACGTGCAATCGGCGGTCGCGGCCTGGACATCGCTGTCGGTCGGCGTCGTGACACTGGCGGAGCGCTTCGGCGGACGGCAGGTGACGCGCGAAAGCTTCGAGGCGATGGTCGATTACGTGATCGGCCTGCTGGCGCCGTTCGAGGCTGAGCATCGCTTCGCGAGCCGCATCGCCGGCCGCCGCGCCCACATGCTCGGCACTTCCGGTACCGTGACGACGGTCGCGGGCGTTCATCTCGGGCTCGAACGCTACGACCGCAATCGCGTCGACGGCTGCTGGCTGGAAACGGAGGAGGCGCGCCGGGTAACCTATTCCCTGCTCGATCGCAGCTATGCGGAGCGCGTCGCAGAGCCGTGCATCGGTCGCGATCGCGCCGACCTCGTGCTCGCCGGATGCGCCATCCTGGAAGCCCTGCTGCGCGTCTGGCCGTGTCAGCGCCTGCGCGTCGCCGACCGTGGTCTGCGCGAGGGCATCCTGATGCAGCTCATGGTCGAGGACGGCGTCTACCGCGCCGGGCGCCGGCGTCGCCGGATGCGGGAGCGGCCGGACTTCGCATGAGGCGAGAGCGTGGTGGCGCTTGTCTGCGCGGCACGCGGGCGGGCGCTGGCAGCGCCCAAATGTGCGCTGCGACAACGAGGATTCCGTTGCAATGAAAAAGGGTAGTCAGGGCGGCGGGTCCGCGGGTGCCGGCGGAAAGGGCCGCGCCAGCGGTCCGGGTGGTGGCCAGCGCCAGCTCCACGTCAAGGTCAAGACGGCGCGCAAGCGTTCGGTGTCGTCAGCGCGTTGGCTGGAGCGCCAGCTCAACGATCCCTACGTCGCGGCATCGAAACGCGACGGCATGCGCTCGCGCGCAGCCTATAAGTTGACCGAGATCGACGACAAGTACCGCCTCTTGAAGCCCGGCATGCGCGTGATCGACCTCGGTGCGGCGCCGGGTGGGTGGAGCCAGATCGCCGCCGAACGGGTGCGCGCGGTGGGAGGCGGCGGATCGGCGGAAGGCCAGGTCGTCGCGATCGACTATCTCTATTTCGATCCGATCCCCGGCGTCACCGCGCTCAAACTCGATTTCACAGCGCAAGACGCCGAGGACCAGCTCAAGGCGCTGCTGCGGGACGGCGGCGCTGACGTGGTGCTGTCCGATATGGCAGCGCCGACGGTCGGCCACACCCGCACCGACCATCTGCGGATCATGGGATTGGCGGAGGCGGCTGCGCATTTCGCCGTCGACGTGCTCTCTCCGGGCGGCACCTTTCTCTGCAAGGTGTTCCAGGGCGGCGCCGAGCGCGAGCTGCTCGACCTGCTCAAGCGGGGCTTCGCCACAGTCCGCCACATCAAGCCGCCAGCCAGCCGCGCGGATTCCGCCGAACTCTATGTTCTGGCGACGGGCTTCAAGGGCCGCTGAAGCCGCGAGACACCGGCACTCCGGGGGCATCCGGGCCGCCTTCTCCCGGCGGTCGGCGCGACAAGTTGGCGTCCGAAGTCTGATCTTGAGCAAAGTCAACGGCAGCCGCGGCGCGCTGGGCGACATTTCTCGTTACGGCGGCACGCTCCGCATCCATGCAATGTTTGTGATGTGGCGATGCCCGGAATAGCTTAGGTGCGAGCGCCGCGCGGCGGGTTTGCCCGTGCAAGGCGGCGGTCCTGCAACGATGAAAACTGGTTCGAGGGAGAAACGACCATGCTAGCGAAGCGCATTCTTCTGGCGGCCCTGATGACGGCGGCGATGGTGACCTCGCCACTGGCCGAGAGCATGGGCTTTGCCGAGTCGACGAAGGAAGGCAAGTACGCCGAGATCCGCGAGGATCTGAAGAACGCCATCGTCAACCGCGGCTACGTGATCGATTACGTCGGTCAGTTCAACAAGATGCTCGAGCGCACCAGCGAGGCGGTCGGCAGCGTCACGGAATCGGGTGCCAAGTCACCGTACAAGGAAGCCGAGTTCCTGCAGTTCTGCGCCGCCAAGCTGACCCACGACGCGATCAGCTCGAGCCCGCAGAACATCGTCAACTGCCCGTACGTCGTCTACATCTACGAGCTCGGCAGCAAGCCGGACCTCATCCACGTGGGTTACAGGAAGCCGGTCGCCGGCCCGTCGAAGCGGTCACGCGAAGCGATCGACAAGATCGACGAGCTGCTCGCCGACATCGTCAAGGAAGCGGCGAACTGAGAACGCTTCCTCGTTCCGTTCCAAGGCTCCCGGCGCGTAGCGTGCCGGGAGCTTTTTATTGCCGCACCGCCGCGCTGCTCTGGCTGCTGCCGTTGGGCCGACGTATGGTCGCCACCGAGCCGATTTCGGGGAGTGGTCATGACGACGCGATTTGCCTTTACGCCGATAGCCGTTCCCGCTCTGCCCATCGCGGGCAGCGAAGCTCTGTTTCCCGTGCACCGCGTCTATTGCGTCGGCCGCAATTATGCCGATCACGCGCGGGAGATGGGGCACGATCCCGACCGCGAGCCACCATTCTTCTTTCAGAAGTACCCGGACAACCTGCGTTGTGACGGCCAGTTCCCGTATCCACCGCTATCGAATGACGTGCAGTTCGAAATCGAGCTTGCGGTGTGCCTCGCGAAGGGGGGCGAAGGGCTCGATGCCGCCACCGCGCTCGACGCGGTATTCGGATATGCGGTGGCGCTCGACATGACGCGGCGTGATTTGCAGGCGGATGCGAAACGGCTGGGACGGCCGTGGGATACCGCCAAGGCTTTTGAGCATTCCGCCCCTTGCTCGCCCGTGCGTCTGGCGAGCGAGATCGGCCATCCGGCGGTTGGCGCCATCTGGCTCGAGCAGAACGGCGTGCGGCGGCAATCGGGCGATCTCTCGCAGATGATCTGGAGTGTGCCGGAGCAGATCGCGCATCTCTCGCGGCTTTTCACTCTTCGCCCCGGTGACGTGATCCTCACCGGCACGCCAGCAGGCGTCGGCCGTGTTTCGCCGGGCGATCGGCTTCAGGGGCACGTCGAAGGTGTCGGCGATCTCGCCGTTACCGTCACCTGAGCCGTTGAGGCCCGGACGGGCCGGAGGCATTCACCCTGTTTTCCTAATCGTTGGCTAACGGCCGGCAAGAAACTTGCTCGAAATTATCCTATGCGCTTCAAACGGATGCGAAATTGAGATTTGCCGATTTGATTGAAGTTCGAATCTATCGCACGCATTATTCCAGAGCGGCGTTCAGTGGTTCTTTTTGCGCCGAAATTTTTACCTAGTGATTATTTCAGGAGTGCGCAGCGGTGATCCGCCTTGGCCACATGAATAGTATTGATCAATTGCCGGCGGTGTTGCTTGGACCTGGCAGATATTTCGCGCGCGGGGGCCACGCATGAGCGCCGATATTCATCACAAGAGCCTGATTGAGCGCTTGACGCGCCACGAGCTGCTTTGGCTGCGGGGGTATCAGTTCCTTTTCGCGCCGACGGGCGGCGTTCTTATCGAGCGCCGGGGATACGTGCGCGGCGTCTGGAAGCACGACGGAAGCCGATACAACTGGACGCCGATGGGCTACGCCGAACCGACCCACTATGCCGACGACGTTGCAGCCGCGGTTCGCTTTACGCTGGTCGTGCTGTCGGCCGGCTAAAGGTCCCGGGTCGCGCGAACGCGCCTATGAAAGCTCGTCGGGAAGGCGCGGCAGCGGCAGCACGTCGACGCCGTCTTCCGCCAGCTCCGCGACTTCTTCGCGCGTCGCCTCTCCATGGATGCCGCGGTTCGGCGCCTCCTCGAAGTGGATCTTGCGCGCCTCCTCCGCGAAGCGCGGGCCGACGTATTCCGATTTCGCCAGCACT
>CALMPK010000161.1 GCA_937873575.1 uncultured Hyphomicrobiaceae bacterium | reverse complement strand
CGGGCAACACGTCACACTGAGGCTCGTCGGTAATTCGGAGACCGATAATCGTGGGAATACGCGCGTCCTGACGCTGGCCAGGGCCCCTCACGAGCCGCAGCTGTTGGTCGCCACCCGCTTGCGCGAAACCACCTTCAAGCGTGCGCTCCACACCATGCCGATCGGTAGCGGGCTGGCGATTGCTGGTCCGGGCGGCGACATGACGCTGCACGCTGATACCGCCCGCCCAGCAGTGTTCATTGCTGACGGCATTGGCATCACGCCGTTCCTGGCGATGGCGCGCGAAGCGGCCCATGCGACGCTTCCGCGATCCTTGACGCTCTTCTACTCGAACCGCCGGCCAACGGACGCGGCCTTCCTTGGCGAGTTGCAGCGCTTGGCAGAGACGAGCCCGAATTTTCGCCTCGTAGCTACCATGACGTCGCCGGACGCGGCCTCCCCGTGGCAGGGAGAAACGGGGATGATCGGACCCGGGATGCTGCGCCGCCATGTGCCCGACGTCTTGGCACCGGTCTACTACCTTGCGGGGCCGGCCACGATGGTCACGGCCATGCTGGACATGCTGACAAAGCTCGGAGTGGCAAAGGCAGACGTCCACTTCGAGCACTTCTACGGCAACTGAGCCCTCAGCAATTACTGGGAGGCAATTTAGTGACATACGAACTCTTGAAATTCGTCCACATACTGGGTGCTGTCTTAATCGGTGCTGGCCTCATCGGCGTGTGGATGGCCGATCTGCGCTCACGGCAGCTGACCGAGCTGAAACCGTTCGCAGAGGCCGTTCGCAACATCGCCGTCTTCTACGATGGCCTCGTGTTGCCCGGCGCCTTCCTGCTCGGTTCCTCCGGCCTCTGGCTGATCGTGACGTACTACGATGGCTGGGGCTTCCTGAAACTGCCGTGGCTCGTCGGCATGGTCGGCTGGTTCCTGTTCGAGTTCATCGAGGGCAACACGGTGACGCGTATCTTCTTCATGCGCCTGCGACGCCTGACGCGAAAGGCCCTCGAAGTCGGCCACTTCACGCCCGAGCTGCAACAGGCTCGAGGAGAATTGGTGCCGTCGTTCACGCATTTTCTCGACTTGCCGGCGCTGTTCCTGATCATCGCCCTGGGGGCGATCAAACCGACGACATGGATGATGTTCCTCGTCGGGTCGATCGTGGCAATCGCGATCGCAGCGCTGCTCACGATCGTCATCCCCAAGCTCTATCCTTGGGGCACGGACACACCGATCGGCGCTGCCGGTGAATCGTAACCAACATTGATTCCGCTGCTCACCACGGAGCAAACGAGCAATCCCGGCTAGTTGCAATCCTGATCGATGGACGCAAGTACCCCAAACCTCACTTTCTATCGATTTCCGCATTCGACGTTTCTGCAACCGCGGCCATTGGCGGCGGCGTGCGCCACGCGCTTCGAGACCGACGCGGCCTGGACCGGAACAATCGCAGGAACCAGGAAGCGGCGAATCAGCGATCTGCCGCCATTGTTTCGATCGCCGGCGGCGCTACTCGTTGGAGCGCATCGAACGGCGAACCCGAAGGAGTGCCCGATGGAAACAACCGAGCCGATCACGCGCGGTCGCTGCCTCTGCGGCGCAGTCGAATGGGAGTTCCGCGGCACGATCCCCGATGCCACGATCTGCAACTGCACGGCGTGCCGCCGCTATGGCGTGCTGTGGGCCTATGATTTCGAGGGCGAGCGCATCAGCGTCACCGCGCCCGAGGGACAGCTCGTCCGCTACGCCCGCGGGTCGGCGCTGACATTCAACTTCTGCCGAAGCTGCGGGAACATCGTGAGCTGGCGCGGCCTCTCGGCCGATGACGACGGCCGCTTCCGCATCGCCGTAAATCTGCGTCTCGCGGAGCCGGAAGCGGTCGCCTCAATTCCGCTGAGACGCTTCGAAGGTCTGCACTCGTTCGAGGATCTGCCGGTCGATGGGCGCACCGTCGCGGACGTCTGGTTCTGAAACGGCCGAGCCTGGCGAACCATTCCTGGGGTGCGATCGGTCGACGTGAAAGCGCCTAGCGCTTCCATCGAAAGGGTGAAACGCACCCGATGCTCGTGATGAGGAGCGCTCTAGCACTTGTCGGGTTCGCGAGCGCCCGGCCATCAAGGCCGATTGCACGCAAGGGCACGGCCGATGATACGGCGCCTACCGCTTCGCCGGACGCGCGATCGCGCGGCGTTCCGATTCGATGCGCTCGGCCTGAGATGGCCAGCTCGCCGCCACCCAATCGTCGGTGCCGAACAGCCAGTACCAGAAGCGGTTGCGGCGATGATACCGCTCGACCGTCAGCTTGTGCATCTGCTCCATGTTGCCGGAGAGCGTGGCGAGCAGAGCCATCGGCCTGCCGGCTTCGCGCTCCATGCTTTCGATGCGCGACGCGAGAACCGAAAGGTCGCCTCCCGCATCGCTGCGCCACTGGTCGATGGAGCCGGCGAGCGTGTGCTGGTTGGCGTTGAGCTTCATCAGCGCCTCGTGCACCTCCTTGAGCTCGGAATGGTGCAGGGAAAGGGCATCGCTGGCGCGGATCGCCTGGGCATCGACGCTTTGGCTGTAGGTTGTGATCTCGTGACGCTGCGACTGCTGCTCGGCCTCGAGCCGCACCGTCATATCCTCGACGCTCGTACGCAGCAGCTCGACCCGTTCCCCCATGGCCGCGAGCGCGCTGGCGTCGTCGCTGCGCTCGGCTTCGACGATGCGCACCAGCTCGGCGATGCCCTCGCCGGTACGGGCGATGCGGGCCGACTGCTCGGCGAGGCTTGCCGCAACGTCGCGAACGTCGGCGGTGAGAGAGGCTCGCGAATCCTCGATGGTCGTCTGCTGCAGCGACACGGCCTCGGACAGGCCGTTGAGGCGGGTATCGAAGTCCGACGACATGATGCCGTCGCGGCCGAGCAGCGCCTCCTCGATAATGTCGAGACGGCTCGAAATGGCGCCAAGGTCGAGCCTGCTATCGATCTTGCTGTCGAGCCCGGCGATGCTCTGCGAGAGCGTGTAGCCGAGATTGCGCTCGACATCGCCGACTCGGCTGTCGATCGCGGTGAGATCGACGTTGACGATCGGCTGGCTCTGACGAACCAGATTGTCGAGCTGGTCGATGCGCGACAAAACGGGAGAGTAATCCGGAAGCGGCGGCACGGCGCCGAGCTTCCAATCGATCTGATCGAGGCGCGACGTAATGACGGAGAAATCGCCCGGGGCGAGCATACGCACACTCTGCTCGAGCTGCTCGAGACGCCCCGTCACCGAAGAAAGGTCCAGGCTCACTTCGCGGTCGCGCAGGTTCTGTTCGAGGTCGTCGAGGCGGCGCATGACGACGTCGAGGACGTCGAGGTTCTGCTGCGGGCGAGTGGAAAACATCGTCTCGAGCGATTGAAGGCGGTCGATCACCCCGCCTGTCAGGCGGCCGGCATCGTCGCGCTGGCTGGTGAGCTGCAGAGAGATGGCCCGCATCATCTGTTCGAGCGCATCGATGCGGCTGTTCTGAACGTAATCCGTCGCCGACTGCGCAGCCGGCTCCGGTTGCGCCTCGCCGACGAAGTAGCGACCGGCGGGACGACGCACGCGCTCGCGCTGCGGCTCGGGAGCATCGTAAACGGGAGCGGGGGCGGGACGGCGGTACTGCATGCTGCGCTCACGTGCCCCGCGGACCATATGATGCTCGATGAACTCGGCGCCGCTTCCGGCCGGACGCAGGTCCAGCATGACGTGGAGCAGGTCGCTGACGCTGGCCGGCGCGCCCGTATGCTCGGCGCGATCGGAGGCGAGACGCAGGATCGTCTCGAAGGCTTCGGAGCTGCGCGGCGTGCCGCTGCCGTTGGCGAGGCCGATCGGAATCTCACTGGCGATCACCGTCGCCATCTCGCGGCGCAGGGCGGCGACGCGAATGCCGCTTGCCTCGAGAACCTCGGCAGCATCGTCAATGCGCGTGAGGGCGTGGATCAGGTGCTCGACGTGCACCTCGCCCGCGCGGTGAGCGAGGGCGACGTCATAGGCGTGGTTGGTACAGGCGAGCACGGTGTCGTCGACCCAGATCGGCGACGTTTCGCCCACGGAATATGAGCGGGAGCGCGGACCGTTGACCGGCTTGCCACCGACGAGATCGGCCGACTGCGCCCGCCATGTCTGCGGCGTCCGCAAGTCGAGATCCTGGCCCCTGTAACCCATCGTGCCTACTCCCCTTGGCGCGCCGCGCCACAGCGCTACGCCGGAATTGCACCACCGCCCGCGCCAGACCGCTGGGCGCCTGTGGACCAGACCGATCCGCCACTAGGCCCAGCGCGCCTGCTCCGCCGCCGCATCGCCCCTGCGCGCTCGAAAGCCGTCGCACCGGACCACCGAAAACGTAAAACGGAGCTTGTTGTCTGTTGCATATTAGCGATATCGGCGCGCGGCGGCGAGTGCGTGAATCGCCAGAACGCCCCTTTGCCGATTTATGGCAAACACGCCAGATCAATACCTTATGGGCACTGAATACATGGTTAATATGAGATGATCCGTTGGATCGCCTCGCCCCCCGCGGCCTGCCA
>CALMPK010000160.1 GCA_937873575.1 uncultured Hyphomicrobiaceae bacterium | reverse complement strand
GCACCACCGCTTATGCCGCCCCTCCCGCCATTGCCGTTGGCATCATCAAGCAATCGACCGCCACCCCGCTCGACGTATCACGGGCGGTCCGCACCGTGTTGCCGGCGATCAACGAGGGGTTACCCAAGGGCCTGACGGTCGAGATCGGCAACGACGACACCATCTTCATCGAGCGCTCGATCGAGGCCGTCTACATGACGATGATCGAGGCCGTCGCGCTGGTCGTCATCGTCATTCTCTTCTTCCTGCGCTCGGTGCGCGCCTCGATCATTCCGATCGTCACCATCCCGATCTCGCTCGTCGCGACGTTCACGCTGATGTACGCGTTCGGGTTCTCCATCAACACGCTGACGCTGCTCGCCATGGTGCTCGCCATCGGCCTCGTGGTGGACGACGCCATCGTGGTTCTGGAAAACATCTACCGCCATATCGAGGACGGGATGGTGCCCATTCCCGCGGCGATCAAGGGCTCGCGCGAGATCGGATTCGCCGTCGTCGCTATGACGCTGACGCTCGCCGCGGTCTACGCCCCCATCGCGTTCGCACCCGGCAAGACGGGGCGGCTGTTCGTCGAGTTCGCATTGACGCTCGCCGGTGCCGTCATCGTCTCGGGCTTCGTCGCGCTGACGCTGACGCCGATGATGTCGTCGCGTTTGTTGCGGCACGAGGCGCATCCCGGCCGTATCGAGAGAGGGCTCGAAGCCATACTCGTCGGGCTCGAGAAGGGCTATCGCCGGCTTCTCACCGGCGTCCTGCGTGTGCGCCCGCTCGTGCTGGCGGTAGCGATCGCCGTTGCCGGCAGCGGTGGTTTCCTGTTCACGCAGTTGAAGTCCGAGCTTTCTCCGCTCGAGGATCGCGGCGTGATGCGCGTGCGCGGCACCGCTCCCGAAGGCGCCACCGTCGCCTATTCGACGCGCTACGTCGAAAAGATCGATGCGATCATGGCCGAGGTGCCGGAAGTCCGCTCGCGTCTTGCCATCGCCGGCACGCCGGACGTCTCAGCGTCGCTGGTGGTGGCGCCGATGCTCGACTGGGGTGATCGTCACCGGACGCAGCAGGAGATCACGCGCGAGATCAACCCGAAGCTGCGGCGCATCGCGGGCGTGCAAGCGATTGTGCAGGCGCCCGGCGCCTTCGGCCAGCGCGGTCCCGGTCGCCCCGTCGAGTTCGTCATCCAGTCCCCGGCGAGCTATCTGGATCTCAACGAGTTCGCCGAAAAGCTGCTCGCGCGGGCCAGGGAAAACCCTGGTCTTGAATCGCTCGATACCGACCTGAAGCTCAACTCGCCCGAAGTGCGCATCGATATCGATCGCGCCAAGATCGCCGACCTCGGGCTCGAGGTGGCATCCGTCGGGCGTACGCTCGAAACGCTGCTCGGTGGGCGTCAGGTGACGCGCTTCGAGCAGAATGGCGAGCAGTACGACGTCGTCATCCAACTCGCCGCGCCGGACCGCTCCGCGCCCGATGCTCTGTCGACGATCTTTCTGCGCAATTCCAAGGGCGAGATGATCCAGCTCTCGAATCTCGTCACGATCACGGAGGCCGTGGCGCCGAAGGAGCTCAAACGGTTCAATCAGCTCCGCTCGGTGACGCTGCAGGCCAACCTTGCCTCCGACTATACCGTCGGCGAGGCGCTCGATTTCCTCGAGAGGGCCGCGCGCGAGGTGCTGCCCGGTACCGTGCAGACAGACGTCTCCGGCCAGAGCCGCGATTTCCGCCAGTCGTCCGGCAGCCTCGCTGTCGTCTTCGTCCTGGCGCTCTTGTTCATCTATCTGGTACTCGCGGCTCAGTTCGAGAGCTTCCGCGATCCGCTCATCATCATGCTCACGGTGCCGCTTTCGCTCGCAGGCGCTCTCGCAGCACTCTGGCTGACGGGCGGCACCCTCAACGTCTATTCACAGATCGGCCTCGTCACCCTGATCGGCCTCATCACCAAGCACGGCATCCTGATCGTCGAGTTCGCCAACCAGCGCCAGACGCTCGGGTCGGACCGGGTGGTAGCGGTGATCGAGGCGGCAGAGCTTCGGCTGCGCCCGATCCTGATGACGACGGGCGCGATGGTGCTCGGCGCGCTGCCTCTCGCGCTCGCGACGGGCGCCGGTGCGGAGAGCCGACAGCAGATCGGCTGGGTGATCGTCGGCGGCATGTCGGTCGGCACACTGCTGACGCTGTTCGTCGTCCCGATCGTCTACAGCTACATCGGCCAGCGCCATCCGGACCCGGCTGCCGAGCTTGCCGCGTCGGGCGAGGCCGCCAAAGGCTGAAGCCGCGATCGTCCGGGGGGCGGATGGGCTTGCCGGCGGGCCGCAGGGTGGCCCTGGCGCACCGGGGCTGGGGAAAGCGCCATCATTCGGGCTATGCGCCGCGATACGGCCGGGTTGGCGGTTTGCTAAGGTCCGCGCCATGCCTGCGGGGTGTGCAGGGCGTTCGAACGGGGTTTCACGTCGTGGGTATCATCAAGTTTGATCGCGGCGGCGCGCGGCAGCGCGGCCCGCTCTCGCCGCTGGCGGCTCTCGCTTTGCTGGCTCTCGTCATGATCGCCGGCGGTCTTTACGCGGGAAAGCGGCACGCGGCCCAGGCCGAGGCTCTCGCCGCCGACAAGTCACCTCTCAGCATCGCCGTGATGGTGAGCAGCCGCAACGACGTCTGCCACGATCAGGGCAACGTCGGCGCCATCACCAAGCTCGTCAATCAGGAGCAGGCGCGGATCAACCGCCAGGGCGGCATCGCCGGGCACCGCCTCGACGTGCGCTTCCTCGACGACAAGCGCGACAAGGCGCTGGCGGTCGAAAACCTGCGCACGGCATTGAAATCGGGCTCTACGCTTGCCGTCATCGGTCTTTCGAACTCGCAGATCGCCAAGCACGTGTTCGAGACGATGGCAGGCGAGATCAAGGCCTCCGGAGTGCCGTTTCTATCCGACATCTCGGTCAACGCGATCTTCGAGAACCACCCCAACGTCTACACGACGCGGCCCTCGCAGGACGACGAGCGCCTTCC
>CALMPK010000159.1 GCA_937873575.1 uncultured Hyphomicrobiaceae bacterium | reverse complement strand
CGATCTGCTATTCAGGCATGCTGATCCAAACAGCCTTGCGGCGGCCCTGGAGCCAGTTGTCGAGGATGATGGCGGCGGACTGGCGGCCTTTGCCGACGCCGGTGCCGTCACCGATCATGAAGCCACGCCGAAAGCGCACGACGTTCGCCGCATCTTCACGCGCGGCGCTGACGACATCGAAGGTGGCATCCACCGTCCATGATCCAGCGAGGTAATCGGCATGCGCCTCGCCGGCATAGATCACGGTCTCCAACTGTGCGTCGGACAGCAGATCGTGGACGTTAGCCGGGAGGTGCGGCCGATAGGCCGGCTTCGGCGGTGCGACGCTGGCCATCGCAGCCGATTGCACGAGCTTGGTCGGATGCGCCTGAGATCCGGAAATACGGATCGTCTGCAATCCGTATTCTTCATAGATGGCGTCGGAGAGACGGCCCGCTTCACTGGCCTGCCAGTCGAGCGTCTCATAGGCGAGCGGCAAGCCCTCCGGTTCGGCCATGGGTGCGGCCGGGGCGGAGCTGGCGGTGCGATTGAGATAGCCGCGCACGCTGCGAGGCGCGGCCGTGGTGATCACGGGAATGACGACTGACGGATCGACAGGAAGCCGCGCGGACAGTTGCTCGTCAAGCCATCCCATAAGCGTGGCGACGTCCGGCGCGACGCTTGGAGAAGGCGGGAACACGGCCGGATCGTCGGCCGGCAGTTTGTCGATGATGGTCAGACGCGTATTGATGGTCGTGCCATGCTTGGCATAGACCGCGCCGTCGATCGCGGCGGAAAACACGACGCGGCCGCGCTCCTGCAAACGGGCGAAGGCAGAGGCCCAAGCCGGATTGTCGGGCGCGAAGCTCGCGCCGGTGATCGCCACAAGACGGCCGCCGGAAGCGAGGCGCGCGAGCGCCGAGGCGACATGGCGAAACGCGGCGTCTGCAACTCGGCCCTCGACATTCGCCATGACCGAGAACGGCGGATTCATCAGCACGACGCTCGGTACGATCGCGGGATCGAGGTGATCGTCGATCTGGGCCGCGTCGAAGCGGGTGACAGGAATGGCCGGAAAAAGGGAGGAGAGTAGCGCGGCACGCATCTCAGTCAGTTCGTTGAGAACGAGCGTGCCGCCAGCGGTCTCGGCGAGAATGGCGAGGAGGCCAGTGCCGGCGGATGGTTCCAGCACCCGGTCGGCTGGCGTGATGGCGGCGGCATGAGCCGCGGCCAGGCCGAGCGGGATTGGCGTTGAGAACTGCTGGAAGCTCTGGCTTTCGGAAGAACGCCGCGTATGCGTCGGCAGAAGCCCGGCGATCTTCCCGAGCAGCGGAAGCGCGGCAGCCTTCGAGCCGGCTTTGCGGAAAAGCGCCTTTCCGTATTTGCGCAGGAACAGGACGGTCGCCGCCTCGCAGGCGTCATATGCCGTCTTCCAGTCCCAGGCGCCGCTTGTGTCGGACGCGCCGAATGCGTTTTCCATCGCCGCGCGCAAGGTCGCGGCGTCAACACGCTCGCCGCGTTCGAGATGAGGCAATAGCAGGCCCGCCGCCGCGAAGATTGCTGCGGACGACTCCTGACCGGAGGCAAGCGGAAGGTTTCCGGCAGCAGGCGCCGCCGATACGGACATCATGTTCATGGGAAAAGCCTTGAGGAGAGCAGGACAGGATCGAGCCGCGCAGCGCTCTCTCTCGACCGCAGCGGCTCAAACTCGTCCCGGCCTCACTCTGCCTCTCACTCGGGCTGGCCGTGGCCACATGAAAAAAAGCGCCCCGGCCAGATGGCGGGGCGCTTCAACGGATCAGGTCAAGAAAGGGTCAGCGATCAGGATGGACGAAACCATCCGCATTATCGGGATCGGGCGGCAGATAAGCATCGTAGGGATTGCCGTCGGCGAGATGGCCGAAGGGCGTGAAGACGTAGTCGCCGTTGTCACGCCCCACGGCGCAGATGACGTAGCGGGGATTGCCCGTCCGCGCGTCGAGGCATTCCATCAGCGCGAGATTGCCGTCCGCTGCCGCGCGCAGCAGTGTCTGGAAATTGGTGCTGGCGTGCGCGGGAATGCTCATATCCGCTCTCCATTGCTGGAGAGCGTTTCGGCGAGCCAACCATCGGTGTAGGTCGACGCGATCGTCTCGCCCGTCGCGAGGTCGAGGACGTGCGCGCCCCCGCCGAACCCATCGAGCCGTGGGCGCGAACAGGTGTTGGCGTATTGGAAGCCCCAACGGCCCGTCAGCCCGAATTCGGCGGCGCAGATCTTCACGAACTGGATCAGCCGCTCGGGATCGCCAGTGGCGTCATCGCGCATCCAGAGTTGGCTGCCGCCATGTTCGGGCTGGATCGACAGAAGGAAGCCTTCTGAAGGCGGCTCCTCCGATACGCCGTCCTCCGACAGGCTGTTGTAGAGGTCGAGCGCGCGGGCTGCATTGTCGGGCGTGCCGACATCGAGCAGACACGAGAAATGTGTGAAATAATCGGCCATGACAAGCTCCTGGAACGAAAACGCCCGGCACGATGGCCGGGCTGATTTGGGTGAATGGCGGTGATCAGGCCGCCGTCGGATCGAGGGCGGCTTGCGGTGGAGGGCTTGGGTCGGGCTCAGGCGGCGCCGCGAAGGGATCGACCAGCTTGTGAATGGGCTGGGCGCGACCCATCCAGGGCTGAGGCCGGATGCAGCGTACCCAATCGGCAAAGCTCGGGATGAAGCCGAGATCCTCCAGCACATGCTGCTCGCCGATCAGCCGGACCGGCACGACGCGACCGGTCGAGATGGTGATGGCAGCGCCGAAGGTCCGCTCCAGCTCGAATATGCCCTGCGCATGGTGGCGCAGCGCGCGGTGCCGGAAGTCCGCCGTGATTTCCTTCGACTCGTCGAACCATTGGTGCAGCGGCAGATAGTCTTCCGCTGTGCCACCCCATTTGCGCGCCGAGGACAGCGCGTGGTGATAGCAATGCCCCATCGCGGCCTCCTCAAAAGCTGTGCGTGTAGTTTTCGGACGCAGTGTAACGCTCGTTGTAGTCGAGCGTGATCGAGTAGTCCGCGACGTCGAAGATGATAGCGCCATAGGCGCCGTCGTTGTTCTCCCAGCCGCCGTGCGTACGTTCGAGAGCGTCATAGGTCAGGCTTTCGACGGCAGTGGCGACGGTGACGGAAGATCGCTCCGGCTCAGGCTGGCCCCAGACCGTTGTTGCAAACTCGATCATGGCGTTGGGCATGGTGATGTCGTCGTCGCCGGCCTTGGCCTGGACATCCTCGATCTGGCCGGAATCGCCATAGCCATCGAACGTGATGACGATCTTTGTGACGCCCGCG
>CALMPK010000158.1 GCA_937873575.1 uncultured Hyphomicrobiaceae bacterium | reverse complement strand
GATGCCTGGAGCGTCGCACGGATTTCCGGCGACGGCATCACGAGGCCCTGCCCCGTGCCGAGCAGCAGAAGCTCGATATTCTGTGCTTCCGCGATCACCGCCGCCAGATCAGCGGCCGCCAGAACGCTCACATCCAAAGGCGCCCAGGCGTGAATGCCGCTCGGCAGACACAGGATCGAGCCGCGGTGACTCATGCCGGCGAAGCGGAAGCCGCCGTTACCGTAGGTGTCGATCGGCGCGGGATAGGGATAGCGCGCGCCGCCCGGACGATCGTCGGAAACTGGCGCCGTCATCGCTTACCTGCCTTGGCCGCCCACCTGCCTTCGCGTCACGCCTTGCCGGCCGCGGCCTTCTCGTCCTTGCCCCCCGCGGACTCCACCGACCAGTCGCGCTTCACACCCAGGTAGCCGAGCAGCGGGGCGGCGATGAAGACCGAGGAATAGGTGCCGATGAGAACGCCGAACAGCATGGCGAAGGTGAAGTTGCGGATCACCTCGCCGCCGAAGATGTAGAGCGCGACGAGCACGGCGATGGTGGTGGCGCCAGTCAGGATCGTCCGCGACAGTGTCTCGTTGATCGAGAGGTTCAGGAGCTCGGTCAAATCGGTCTTCTTGAACTTGCGCAGGTTCTCGCGAATACGGTCGGAGACGACCACGGTATCGTTCACCGAGTAACCGAGAATGGTCAGCAGCGCGGCAACGATGGAGAGATCGAACTCGAGCTGGAACAGCGAGAAGATTCCGACCGTCACGAGCACGTCGTGTGCGAGCGCAACCACGGTGCCCAACGCGAACTGCCACTCGAACCGGAACCAGACGTAGGTGATGATCGCGAGAATGGAGCAGAGTACGGCGATGGTGCCGGTCATGCGCAGTTCGCTCGAGACGGCGGGGCCGACGACCTCGACACGGCGCTGCGTGTAGTCGTCGCCCAGCGCCGCCAGCACTTTGTTCAACGTCTCCTGCTGTGCCTTCTCACCACCCGGTTGCTGCTCGACGCGGATCAGCACGTCGCTCGGGGCCCCGAAACTCTGGATCTGGACATCGCCGAGACCGAGGCTCCCCACCTTCTGGCGGATCGAGGAGAGATCCGCGGCACTCGACTTCGATTGCACTTCGATCAATGAGCCGCCCTTGAAGTCGACGCCGTAGTTGAGCCCGTTGAACAGGAACAGCGCGACCGAGAGCACCATCAACAAGATCGACAGTCCGAATGCCGGACCCTTGAACCGCATGAAATCGATGCGCGTGCCGTGCGGGAAGAAGTCATAACCCTTGAAGTCGGGGACCAGGAACATTGCTTGCCTCGTCGGCCTGTGGCGCCATGCGGCGCCGGCTCGTTGATGGGGGTGGCACTCAGACCGGTACGGAGATCTTGCTCTTGCCCGATTTCGCGTTGCGCAGCCAAAGCGCGATCAGCAGGCGCGTGACCGTGACCGCGGTGAACACCGACGTGAAGATGCCGATGGTCAGCGTCACGGCGAAGCCGCGGATCGGGCCGGAGCCGAGCCAGAACATGATGAACGCGGCGACGAGCGTGGTGAGCTGGCTGTCGGCGATGGTCACCATGGCGCGCGTGAACCCGGCGTCGATGGAGGCGATCGCACTCTTGCCTGCACGCAGCTCTTCACGAATGCGTTCGAAGATGAGCACGTTGGCGTCCACGGCCATGCCGATCGTGAGCACGAGGCCGGCGATGCCAGGCAGCGTCAGCGTCGAGCCGACCATGGTCATCAGGCCGACGATCAGGAAGCCGTTGAGGATGAGGCCGATCACGGCATAGACGCCGAAGGTGCCATAGACGGTGATCGTCATGATGAGCGTGGCGAGACCGCCGATAATGCCCGCGCGGACACCAGCGATGATCGAGTCGGCGCCGAGCGACGGGCCGACGGTGCGCTCCTCGATGACGGTCAGCGGCGTCGGCAGCGCGCCCGAGCGGAGCTGGATCGCGAGCTGGTTCGCGGTTTCGACGGTGAACGAACCGGAGATCTGGCCCGAGCCGCCGAGGATGGCCTCGCGGATGACCGGCGCCGACAGCACCTTGTTGTCGAGCACGATGGCGAACGGCCGGCCGACGTTGTCCTTGGTGAAGGTGCCGAACTTGCGCGCGCCCGCCTGATTGAAGCGGAACGAGATGATCGGCTCGTTGGTGCGGTGGTCGAAGCCCGGTTGCGCATCGACGAGATCGTCGCCGGGAACCACCGGCACCTCGCGCAGTACAAGCGCCGACTCGCCCGGCGTGTCCGAGGGGTAGATCTTGTAGCCGAGCGGAACGCGCGTCGCCTGCGCCTCCTCGGCGCGGATCTGCGGGTGGACATCGTGGAAGGTGAGCTTCGCGGTCTTGCCGATCAGCTCCTTGAGGGACTTGGTGTCGTCGAAGCCCGGCACCTGCACGAGAATGCGGTCAGCACCCTGACGCACGATGTTCGGCTCCGTCGTGCCGAGCGCGTTGACGCGCCGGTTGACCGTCTCGACGGCGGCGCTGGCCGCGCTCGACAAGCGCTCGTTGAACGCGTGTTCCGTCGGCGTCACCGTGATCTGCCCGGGCGTCGCGCCGGTTTCGACCTTCAACGTCGTACCGCTGCTGCCGAGAATGGCGTTGCCAATCGGCTGAATGAGCTTCTTGAGCTCGGCCTCGGCCTTGCCCGTTTCCTCCGGCTTCAGCAGCGTCACCTGGATGCCGGTGGCGGTCGCGCCGATGGCGGTGAAGCCGATCTTCGCATCTCGAAGCTGCTTTCTGACGTCCTCGCGGATGTTCTGCAGCCAATCCTTGCGCAGCTCATTCGAGTCCATCGCCAGCAGAAGATGCGCGCCGCCCTTGAGATCGAGGCCGAGGCTCAACTGCTTCTTCGGCAGCCAGGATGGCCAGGACGCGACCGTCTCCTTGGAGAAGAAGTTCGGGATGGAGAAGGCGATGCCGGCAAGGCACGTCAGCACGATCGCAAGGATCTTCCATCGGCTGAATAGCAGCATGAAGAAGCGGCCTCTGTTGTCCGGCCGAGCCGGAAAGAAATGGTTGGGCACGGCCCTCGGGCCGGTGCGGGCAACGCCTCGCGGGCGGGCGGCTCAGTTGACGCGGGCGCGGGCCGCGAACGAAACCGGCCGGCCGGAACGCGACCCGATCGGGCTATTCCTTGACCGGATCGCCCTTGGAGCGGACATCCATCAGCGTGCTCTTGAGCACGCGCACGCGCAGCGCATCGGAAAGCTCCACCTCGAGTTCGTCCGAAGCGTCCGTCACTTTCAGCACTTTGCCGACAAACCCGCCGGACGTGATGACCGTGTCACCGCGCCGGACCTTGTCGATCATCTCGCGATGCTGCTTGGCGCGGTTCTGCTGCGGGCGGATGATGAGGAAGTAGAAGATCGCGATCATCAGCGCCATCGGGATGATGAGGCTGGTGATGGCGTCGCCGCCGGCAGGTGCGCCGCCCTGGGCAAAGGCGGGAGAGATGATGAAGTCCATCGATGTATCCTTGACTGTCGCGGTGGGCATGTAGACCCGCGCCGCCGCCACTGCAAGGCGGCGGCAGGGCGGGCCCGGCCAAGTTTCGGCGCGACTATAGTGCCGCGTGGCCCCAATGCAACCGCCCGAACGGCCGTCGCCGGAGGCGCACAACCAGTTTCTCTCGCCAAGCTCGGGGGGCAGGCGCTAAAACGCGCGGGCATCTGTGCAGCGACCAAGTCAGCGAACCCAGGCGAATCAGAACCATGGCCAAGAAAGAGCCCATCACCGGCGTGCCGGCGCTCGCCGCCGGTACCGACGCGGCGCAAGCCCGCGATCTCGCCAGGATCGCCGATGCCCTCGAGCGGCTGGCGCCTCCGCCCCCGGTCGCACCAGATTTCGACGCCGCCGACGGATTCGTCTGGCAGGCCGCACCGGAGGCCTTCCTCCCGGTCAAGCGCATCAACCGCGTACCGCTGGAGCTGCTGAAGGGCATCGATCACACGGCGCGGCTGCTGCTCGACAACACCGACCGCTTCGCCCGTGGGCTGCCGGCCAACAACGCCCTGCTGTGGGGCGCACGCGGCATGGGCAAGTCGTCGCTCGTGAAATCAGCTCATGCCACGGTCGCGGCCAAGCTCGCGGCCAGTGGCGCCGGCAAAGGCGGCAAGCTCAAGGGCGGGCTGAAGCTCGACGAGATCCACCGTGAGGACATCGCCACCTTGCCCCGCTGCCTCACCCACCTGAAGGCGAGCCGGCACCGCACCATCGTGTTCTGCGACGATCTCTCGTTCGACAAGGACGACACGTCCTACAAATCGCTGAAAGCGGTTCTCGAGGGTGGCATCGAGGGCCGGCCCGAGAACGTGATCTTCTATGCCACGTCGAACCGTCGCCATCTGATGCCGCGCGACATGGTCGAGAACGAGCGCTCGACGGCGATCAACCCGTCGGAAGCGGTGGAGGAGAAGGTCTCCTTGTCGGACCGCTTCGGCCTCTGGCTCGGCTTCCATAACTCGAGCCAGGATCAGTATCTCGACATGATCGCCGGATACGTCGCCCACCATGGGCTCGAGATCGAGCCAGAGCGCCTGCGCGCCGAGGCACTCGAGTGGTCGCTGACGCGCGGCGCCCGCTCGGGCCGCGTGGCATGGCAGTTCATCCAGGACCTCGCAGGCCGCCCCGGCCCGCCACTCAAGTCCGAATAGAAAAAGGCCCGACCGAACCGGCCGGGCCTCGTCCCTCACGCGTCACGCTCGCTCACCCGTCCGCAGATGTGCGTCACAGCCGCTCGAGATAGGGCAGCGGATCGATGGGCTTCGAGCCTTGTCGCAGCTCGAAGTGGAGCTGCGGCTGGTCCACCTGCCCGGTGCGCCCGGCCTTCGCCACCACGTCGCCACGCTTCACCTTGTCGCCGCGCTTCACCAGCAGAGTGTCGTTGTGCGCATAGGCCGTGACCCAGCCGTTGTCGTGGCGGATCAGCACGAGATTGCCGTAGCCCTTGAGCTCGGAGCCGGCGTAGGCGACCTCGCCCTCCTCGGCCGCGTGCACTTCCGCCCCTTGCGGCACGGCGATGTTGATACCGTCGTTGTGCGTGCCATCGGTGCGCTGGCCGAAGCCCGAAAGCACCTTGCCCCTTGCCGGCCAGCGAAGCTTGAGATCGCTCACGGCGGCCGGCGTAACGGCGACCGTCTGCACGCCCCTGCTGGCGCTTTCCGGCGCGCGCTCGACCGCATCGCTCACTTGCCCGCGATCGATCGCAGCCACCTGTCGGCCATTGATCATCGTCGGCTGAGTCGTCGAGGGGATGGCGCGCGGTGCGCTTTCCACCGGATCACGCGGCGCCGCAGCAGCGAGCGAGCGGGCCGGCGTTTCGGGAGCCGCGCTACCGCCCATGCCCGGCACGTGCAGGGTCATGCCCGGCTTGAGCTGGCGCGGATTGGTGATGCCATTGTGGTGCTGAAGATCCGAGACGCGGACCTTGTACTGGCGCGCGAGGCCGTAGAGGCTGTCGCCAGTCTGCACGGTGTGACTGCCGCTCCAGTCCGACGGCGGGCTTGCTGCGGCGGCCGTCGTGGCGGGGGCGCTGCGCTCGGGACGCGCGGCGATCGCCGACGAGGGTTCGGCCCCGCTCGGCAGCCGGAGCTGCTGGCCGGGTTTCAGGCTGGTGCCTGACAGGCCATTCGCCGACATCAGGGCGTTGACCGTCACGCCATGGCGGCGCGCTATTCCATAGAGCGTGTCGCCACGCTGCACTTCGACCGTGCCGCCGGTGGCGGCGGCGCGGTCGGCCTGGACCACGCTCGGCGCCGGCTGCGGCGGCGCGCGATCCGTAGCGGAGTAGCCCGCGGAACCGCGGCCCGAAGAAGAATAAGATGGCCTGTTGTCGGCATACGGCTCCGGGCGCGCCGGCTCGGGCAACGCCGCGACCTCGACACCCTTCGATGGCCGCGACGCGCGCGGCGGCGTGTAGGTGCCGCCACCGTAGTTGGAGCGGCCACCGTCACCCTCGGGCTCGGCCTGGGCGTAGCTGCCGCCACCGACCGGCTCGGGCGGAATGGGAGCGCTCGGGGCGTCCCGGGGGTGGAGAGGGGTGGTGGGGAGGTCGCGGCGGCCAGGGGGGGCGTTGCATCCGCCGAGGGCCAGGACAGCCGAAACGAGGAGTACCCGAGCACCGGGGTGGCTCAGGCTGGCGACGTCGGCGCCGGAATTCTGGTAACGCTTGGTCATAACGCACCTCACACTCCCTCCTTGACTAACCCTTAACTGGTTAATCGACCCTTAAGGGTGTGGAGGAAGTCCCTCTGTTTCGTACGCGAAACGAGTCTTGCCGACGCGATGTGTCGCGGCTCCGGCTTGCTGTCCCCGGAGGCGGCGATCTGCGAAGGCGATTTGCCACGCTGTCACCAGTAGACCCCGATTGTGCGAGGACTACGGCGCACTTGCGTCAAAGCATGGGCATTGTCGTCGTGGTTAAGGAAAGCTATCCGCGCAATTCGCCGGCTAACATATCGAGGCGTGGCGCTGCTCAACGCTCGCCCGCGAACAGCGCGGCAAGCGCATCCATCTCGGCGAGGTGCGTGAGGTTCGGCACCAGCGGCGTAATCGAAATCAGCCCCTTGTAGATCGCCCAAAGATCGGTGCCTTCGAGCGGATTGGATTTGCGCCGTTCGAATCCGAACCAGTAGTAGGGCGTTCCCCACGTGTCGAAGCGCTCGTCGATGTGCAGCAGGTTCTGGTCGCGCTTGCCCTGCACCGTCACCATCGTACCGGCGACGGCCTCGGGCGCGAGATCGGGAAAGTTCACGTTCATCAGGACCGCCGGGTTCCACTCCGACGCCAGCAGGCGCTCGATGATCCCTGGACCGAGTGCCAGGGGCGTTTCCCAGTGAATCGTGCCGGACCCATCGAAGCCGAACGCGAGGCTCATGGCGATCGAGCGGACGCCGAGCTGCGAACCCTCGATGGCACCGGCGATCGTACCCGAGTAAGTGACGTCCTCGGCGAGATTGGCACCCTTGTTGACGCCCGAGAGCACGAGGTCCGGCGGGTGGTCCAGCATCAGGTGACGCACGCCCATGATGACGCAGTCGGTCGGCGTGCCTGACACGGCATAGCGCTTCTCCGCGACCGGCTCGCAGCGCAGCGGCTCGTGCAGCGTGAGCGAATGCGACGCGCCGGACTGGTTGGTATCGGGCGCAACCACCCACACGTCGTCGGAGAACGCGCGCGCGATGTCCGTCAGCACCTTGAGGCCTGGCGCGTTGATACCGTCGTCGTTGGTCACGAGGATGCGCATGGGAGAGGGGTTCTAGGTTTTAAGGGCTAGGTTTGGGGGACTAGGGATTTGGGATTAGGTTTCGGGACAAGGGATCGGCTCGTAGACGGCCGTGCAGCGCATTCAACATTCGACCCATCCATCACAAAGCTGAAGCGCATTTTCCGTCTCAGGGCCTGGTAACAGCGAAACCGAGGTCGCAAGAAGCAGAAAGGTTTCCGTTTCCGCAAGCGACCCTCGCGCGATACTGATGAAGTGCGCATAGTCGCGACGTGTTCCGCGGCAATTGCCCTCTGCGACATTGGCTGGGACCGAAGCGGCAGACCTCAGCATCTGGCTGGTCAGCCTGTACTCTTCAGCTTTCGGCATCAGCTTGGCGAGTCGGTAAACCTCGGCCGCAGGTTGCATCGCTTTTTGCCAGACGACCAATTCGCGATGCGACGTTGCCATATCGATACCTAGTCCCTAATCCCTCATTTCGTAATGATCTCCATGCCCATATACGGCCGCAATGCCTCCGGCACGATGACACTGCCGTCGGCCTGCTGGTAGTTCTCCATCACCGCGACGAGAGTGCGGCCGACTGCAAGACCGGAACCGTTCAGCGTGTGAACGTAGCGCACGTCCTTCTCGCCCGCGCGATAGCGTGCGTTCATACGCCGCGCCTGGAAGTCGCCGCACACCGAGCACGACGAGATCTCGCGATAGGTGTTCTGCCCCGGCAGCCAGACCTCGATGTCGTGCGTCTTCTGCGAGGCGAAGCCCATGTCGCCAGTGCAGAGAACGATGGTGCGATAGGGGAGCCCGAGCTTTTCGAGAATTCCCTGCGCGCACGCCGTCATGCGCTCGTGCTCGGCGAGGCTTTCTTCCGGCTTGGTGATCGAGACCAGCTCGACCTTGGAGAACTGGTGCTGGCGGATCATGCCGCGCGTGTCCTTGCCCGCCGCACCCGCTTCCGAGCGGAAGCACGGCGTCCAGGCGGTCATTCGCCTCGGCCGCGTGCCCGCTTCGAGGATCTGCTCGCGCACC
>CALMPK010000157.1 GCA_937873575.1 uncultured Hyphomicrobiaceae bacterium | reverse complement strand
TGTCTTCACCTCGGCCTCCAGGCGAGCGATCTCGCCGGGCAGACTTTCGAGCGCATGCTTCTCCTTGAACGACAGCTTGCGCTTCGGCGCCGGCGCTGCCGGCTCCGTCGCAACATCCGCGCGCGCCGGGGCCTTCGATGAGGCCTGACCTACCGCCGTCGCGCGCTTGCCGGCCGCCTGATCGCCACCCGCCTGCTGGCGGCGTTGTGCCAGCATGTCCGAATAGCCGCCCGCGTACTCGCGCCAGCGCCCTTCGCCCTCGAAGACGATGGTGCTGGTCACCACGCGATCGAGAAAATCGCGGTCGTGGCTGACGAGTAGCACGGTTCCCGCGTAGTCCGCGATCAGCTCCTGCAGCAGGTCGAGCGTTTCGAGATCGAGATCGTTGGTCGGCTCGTCCAGCACCAGGAAATTCGACGGCAGGCTCAACGCCCGTGCCAGCATCAGCCGAGCGCGCTCGCCGCCGGATAGCACCGTGACAGGGCTGCGGGTCTGCTCGGGCAGGAACAGGAAGTCCTTCATGTAGCTCGCCACATGGCGTGCCTTGCCGTTGATGACGACGTGATCGCCCCGCCCGCGCGTCAGGGCGTCCGCGACGGTCCAGGACGGGTCGAGCTCGTCGCGCTGCTGGTCGAGGAACACCATTTCGAGATTGGTGCCGAGACGCACGATGCCCTCGTCTGGCACGAGGCGCCCGGTCAGCATGTTGAGCAGCGTCGTCTTGCCGGCGCCGTTCGGTCCGACGAGCCCGACGCGATCGCCGCGCATGATGCGCGTCGCGAACTGGTCGACGACGCGCCGTTCGCCGAACGCCTTCACCAGCCTTTCGGCTTCCACCACGAGGCGGCCGGAGAGCTGGCCTTCGGAAGCCTCGAGCCGGACATCGCCCGAAACACGTCGGTGATCGCGGCGTTCACGCCGCAGGTCGGCAAGCTCGCGCACCCGGCGCACGTTGCGCTTGCGCCGCGCGGTGACGCCGCCGTGCATCCACTTTTCTTCACGCACGATCTTGCGGTCGAGCTTGTGCTGCTCCAGCTCCTCCTCCTCGAGAAGCTGATCACGCCAAGTCTCGAACCCGGCGAAGCCCTGTTCCATCCGGCGGGTGACGCCGCGATCGAGCCACACCGTCGAGCGCGACATCGTCTCGAGGAAGCGGCGATCGTGGCTGATCATCAGGATGGCCGACTTGAGGCCACCAAGTGCCCGCTCCAGCCATTCGATGGCCGGCAGATCGAGGTGGTTGGTCGGCTCGTCGAGCAGCAGCACGTCGGGCTCGGGCGCGATGACGCGGGCGAGCGCGGTGCGACGTGCCTCGCCACCCGAAAGGCGCGTGACGTCCTCGTCGCCGTCGAGATCGAGAGCGTAGAGGGCCTGGCGCGCCTTGTGCGGGTCGTCGGTCGGCTTCAGCCGGGCGGCGACGTAGTCGAACGTCGGGGCGAACCCCGCGAAGTCGGCATCCTGCGGCAGGTAGCGCAGGATCGCGCCGGGATGCACGAAGCGCTCGCCGCCATCCGCCTGCAAATGGCCCGCGGCGATCTTGAGCAGAGTCGATTTTCCCGAGCCGTTCCGGCCGACGAGCGCGATTCGGTCGCCGGCGACGACGTTGAGATCGGCGGAGGTCAGGAGTGGCGTGCCGCCGAAGGTCAGCCTGATGCCGGCGAGCGTGATGAGCGGTGCGGCCATTGTCGTCCTGGCGTTGCTGGAAAAGGCGCTCAGCTTTTAGGACGCCGTGCAGGCCCTGACCAGCCCGGGCGCGTCCGACGCTCGAGACCGGCCTACCGAAGTCTGGCCCGCCGAAACTGGCTTACGGAGACTTGGAATGCGCCGAGCGAAATGCCGCCTTGAGGGCGAACGCGAAAAGCACGAGCGAGACCACCACGTTCCAGCCCGCGAAAGACAGGCCAAAAATGCGCAGTTGCGCGACGTCGCAGCGGACGACATTCGTCGTCTTCAGGTCGTTGAGAAGACCGCCGGCCTTTGTCGCGATCGCTTGCTCTCCCGAGCATGTCGTCGGGCCCGGCCAGAATTTCCACTCCGCGCCGGCCTGATAGACGCCGATGCCGGCATTCGAAAGGAAGACCAGCGCGAAGAGGAAGAACAACGCCGCGGCGGCGCGCGGATAACCCGCGCTGAGCACCACCAGCGTCGCGAACACACCCGGGATCGCAATGTAGTGGGGAACGCGTTGCAGGTAGCACAGCTCGCAGGGGATATAGCCGCCGATATACTGGAAGCCGTATGCGGCGAGAATGGAGGCGATCGAACCCAACAGGGCCAGTGCCCCGAGATTGAACGCCGCCGCCTCGCCGCTCGAACGTGCTTGCATGGGAGTCGATCCCCTCTTTCAGAACCACCGCATTAGGCACCGCTGGCCGCACTCCACGAGCCGGCCACGAGCCGCGCTCCGGCTCAGCAGGTGAAGAGCTGGCCCGAGCCGGCGAGCCATTTGAGCGCGAAGTAGAGACCGATCAGCGCCGCCGCCGCAATGCCGGCGATCAAACCCAACCGCTTCTCGATGAAGGCCTTGATCGGCTCGCCATAGCGCCGGAGCGCCCAGGCGAGGGCATAGAAGCGCGCACCTCGGAAGATGATGCACGAGATGATGAAGAAGGCGAGGCCGACCTGAATGACGCCCGAGAGAATGGTGACGACCTTGATGGGCGGCAAGTGGGAAAGGCCCGACGTGACCAGCAGCAGCATGGTCGTCTCGCGGCCCGCGCACGCGCGCAGGCGCTCGAAATCGTCGAGCTTGCCATAGAACTCCAGCGCGGGCTTGGCGATCGCGTCGAAGGCATAAGCGCCAAGCAGGTAACCGGCGATGCCACCGAGCGTCGAGGCGACCGTCGCGATCAAGGCATAGCGATACGCGCGCTCGGGCCGGGAAAGCGCCATCGGCAGGAACAGCACGTCGGCGGGGGCGAGAAAAACCGAGCTTTTCATGAAAGCGGTGGCGCCCCGCCACGTCTCCCCCGTGTTTCGCGCGGCGAGCGACAGCGTCCAATCGTACATTCGGCGTAGCATCGGGAGATCTCTTTTCGCATCCTTCGGGGGTCAGGCAGGACTGAGCGACGCGGCCGCCCGGCCTTCATTTAGTTTCGCAAAGCTTGAGGAAAGCTCACTCACCACCCAATCGAGCACCAGGCTGCCATCGCGCGTGGTCTTGAGGCGCCCCTCCGGCCCGCGCGGAGCGATCAGTCCATCAGCTTCGAGCCGGGCAAGGGCGTGGGGGGAGGGCGCGCGGCCGGTCAGCTCTGCCAGGCGGCGGAGGTCCAGGCCCTCGCCGATCCGCAGCCCCATCAGCAGCATCTCGTCGGCGACTTCCGCGGCGGAGAGCGCCACGAGATCGGTGAAGCCGTGCCCGCTCGCCTCGACCGCCGCGAGCCACGCCTCGGGGTTCCTCAGCGTGCTCGTCGCGAGGCGCACGCCATCGTCGGCGCGGACCAGCCGGCCGTGAGCACCGGCCCCGACGCCGGGATAGGCGCCGTAGCGCCAATAGAGCAGGTTGTGGCGGCTCTCCTCGCCGGGGCGGGCGTGGTTCGAGATCTCGTAGGCCGGCAACCCATGCGCCTGCGTGATGTCCTGCGTGAGGTCGTAGAGGGTGCGCGCCGCTTCCGGGTCGGGCGTCACCAGCTTGCCCGCCTTGTGCAGGCTGGCGAAAGGCGTGTCCGGCTCGATCGTGAGCTGATAGAGCGAGAGATGATCGCCGGCGAGCGCGAGCGCTTCGCCAAGCTCGTCGCGCCAGTCGTCGGCCGATTGGCCGGGGCGCGCATAGATGAGATCGAACGAGTAGCGCTCGAACGTACGCCGCGCGATGGCGATGGCAGCTTTCGCCTCGTCGACGGAGTGGATACGGCCGAGCCGACGCAGCTCGGCATCGCGCAGCGACTGCACGCCGAGCGAAACGCGGTTGACGCCTGCGGCACGGTAGCCGGCGAAGCGCCCGGCCTCGACGCTGCCCGGGTTCGCTTCGAGCGTGATCTCGGCGCCGGGTGCTATGCTCCACAGGCGCGCGATGTGCTCCAGGATACCGGCGACGGTGGCCGGTTGCATCAACGAGGGCGTACCGCCTCCGAGAAAGATGCTCGATACGCTTTGCCCACGCCCGGTGATGGCGGCGACGGAATCGAGTTCGCGCCGGTAGGCGGCGAGGTAACGCGCGTCGTCGGTCGGCTTGAAGCGGACGTGGCTGTTGAAATCGCAATACGGGCACTTCTGCGCGCAGAATGGCCAGTGCACGTAGACGCCGAAGCCCGGATCGTTGGCGTGGCTCATCTAGGCTCCGTCAGGATCGCGTGCGGCAAGGCCGCTTGCCGCGAGCATCAGTTTCGCCACGAGCCGCCAGCGCGTCTCCTCTTCGACCGCCTCGTCGCCGAGCCATGCCGCCGCGCGGCGCAGCGCTTCGGCGAATGCCGCTCCTTCACTCGCATCTTTCTCCATCTTCTCGCCGAGGTTGGCGATGAAGCGGATCAGCTCTGCGCGGGTCGAGAGGTTGGCGGCCGCCGCGGCGAGCCCGGCAATATCGCCTTGCCCCTCGGCCTCGGCGTCGGGCTCGATGCCGTCGAGCATCGCCGATTTGAACTGCTGAAATGCACGGGTTCGATGCGAGACCGCATATTTCTCCGCCGGCTGCATCTCGCCGAACGTCTCCGAAGCGCCATCGCGCACGAACATCGGATCGTAGCCGAAGCCGTTACCCCCGCGCGGCGGCCAGACGAGATGACCGTCGACGCGACCTTCGAAAATCTCCGCCGTGCCGTCTGGCCAAGCGAGGCACAGCACGGAAATGAAGTTCGCGCGTGGCGGCGATTTTTCGTCCCAACCGCCGGCGGCCTCGATTTCGCCCTTCACGCGCGCCATGGCGATGGAGAAGTCCTTTTTCGGTCCGGCCCAGCGCGCCGAGTAGATCCCGGGCGCACCACCGAGTGCTGCAACCTCGAGCCCTGAATCGTCGGCAAGTGCCGGCAAGCCCGATGCCGATGCCGCCGCCACCGCCTTCAAGCGCGCGTTGCCCGAGAATGTCGCCTCGGTCTCCTCGGGCTCCGGCAGGCCGAGATCGCGGGCGGAGACCGCGGCCATGCGATAGGGCGCGATGAGCTGATGAATTTCCCAAACCTTGCCGGGATTGTGGCTGGCGACGACGAGGCGCGTGCCCGGTGCGAGCTTCCTCATTTCTCGATTCCCCAAATGCGCGGCTCCGCAAATTCCAGACAGTTGCCCGCGGGATCGCGGAAATAGATCGAGCGCCCACCCTTGACGCCCGCCGGCGCGGGCCAGCGGAAATCCGCCTCGATGGCAATCCCCCTGGCTTCGAGACGGGCCTTCCAGGCGTCGATCTCGCTGGCCCCCGCGGCGAAGCAGACGTGCCCTGGCCCGAACGCGCCGTGCGGCGGAACCGGCAGTTTCGCTCCCTCCGGCAACGGTACTTGCGTCGCCTTGGGGTTGAAGATCAGCAGCATCTGGTCGCCGCAGCGGTAGAACACCTGCCGGCCGGCACTGCGGGCGTAGACCTCCAAGCCGAGCACGCCCGAATAGAACGCTTCGGCCGCCTCGAGGTCCTCGGCGTAGAGGATTGTTTCGAGGATTGCCGCCGGAGCCGGCAATTTCTGCCCGCCTGCCGCGCCCATCACCACGCTCCCGCCGGTAGGTCGGCGAAACGTGGCTTCCGATGGCGAGGCTGCACGGACATCAGCGGCCCCCCTGCCATCAACCGACAGTCAGCTTCTGCAGGCTGGCAAGCTCGGCGATGCCCTTTTTCGCCAGCAGCATGAGCTGGTCGAAGCTCTCCTGGCTGAACGGGACGGTTTCAGCGGTGCCCTGCACCTCGACGATTCCGCCCGATCCGGTCATGACGAAATTCGCATCCGCGTCGGCGTTGCTGTCCTCGGCGTAGTCGAGATCGAGAACCGGCTTGCCGCCATAGATGCCGGCGGAGACGGCCGCCACCGAGTCACGCAGAACGCCGTCCTTCACCATGTCGCGCATTTTCATCCATGCGATGCAATCATAGAGGGCGACCCAGGCGCCTGTGATTGCCGCGGTGCGCGTGCCGCCGTCGGCCTGGATCACGTCGCAGTCGACCGTGATCTGACGCTCGCCGAGCTTCGGCAGATCGACGACGGCGCGCAGCGCGCGGCCGATGAGGCGCTGGATTTCCTGCGTCCGGCCCGAGGCATGGCCGACCGTCACCTCGCGGCGGGTGCGGTCGCTCGTCGCCCGCGGCAGCATGGAATATTCCGCCGTCACCCAGCCCCGCTGCTGGCCCTTGAGCCACGGCGGCACACGCTCCTCGAGGCTTGCAGTGCACAGAACGTGCGTATTGCCGAATTTGATGAGGCAGGAGCCTTCGGCGTGCATGGAGACGGCGCGCTCGATAGACACGCGGCGCAGCTCGTCGGGCTGGCGTTTGGAGGGTCGCATGGGGTTCCGCTTCTTTTTTCAGGTGGGCTCGAACCTATAGCCCCGGAGTTCCGGAGATTGAACAGCAAACTCGGGAAAGTGCATGAAAACCTTGTTCGACCGACCGCGGTTGCCGCCGCCAATGCCGGGTGGTAACTGGCAGCCGGCCGCCGCGCGCCCTGCGATGGCGTCCAGAGTATGTAATACGATGGAGGGTGCCATGACCCGCAACAAGCAGTTCAACGCGCAAACCGATCCGGACCGTTGGTTTTGAGAACGCCGCCGCGCGCGAGCCGATGAGCAAGCGCCGCCGCTCCTACCCCTCGGAAACCCGCGTCAAGACCGGCGATCGCGTCGTTCACGGCGATGTCGAGCTCAGCGAGAAACTCGGACGGAACGATCGCTGCCCCTGCGGCTCGGGAAAGAGGTTTCAAGCGCTGCTGTCTGCAGACGGGCCGCCATGACGGCGCCCAACGCCATCACTACTTTCAGAGACCGCAAATAGGGTGCGCCGCCGCTTGGCGGCGCACCGATCGCAGTATCGCGTGCTGCGGCATCGCGCTCTACGGCATCGCTTGCCGGGGCGATTGCGATGGCTCCGTCTCTGGTTCCGCCAACGAGCCCGAAACCGGTGCGCCCGCGCGGTGGGCCATCGGGGGATTTGACGAGGGCCGCGCGACATCCCTAGATTTGCCGGGAACAACCGGGCAGACCCAAAACTATGAGCGAAGCACGATCCCAGATCGGCAAGTTGAGCGATCGATCGCGCGCCATCATGCGCCACATCGTCGAGAGCTATCTCGCGACCGGCGAGCCGGTCGGCTCGCGCAATCTGTCGCGCGTGCTGCCGATGACGCTTTCCCCGGCCTCGATCCGCAACGTGATGTCGGACCTCGAGCACCTCGGCCTCATCTTTTCGCCCCACACGTCCGCCGGACGTATACCGACGCAAACCGGGCTGCGCATGTTCGTCGACGGCCTGCTCGAGGTCGGTGACCTCACCGCCGACGAGCGCCGCCAGATCGAGGCGCAGATCGCCGCCGGCCAGGCAACGTCCATCGACACGGTGCTGGCCGAGGCGAGCAACATGATCTCCGGCCTCTCACATTGCGCAGGCCTCGTCCTGGCCGAGAAGCAGGTGAGTCGCCTCAAGCACATCGAATTCGTGCCGCTCGAGCCCGAGAAGGCGCTCGTCATCCTGGTGGGTGACGACCAGAGCATCGAAAACCGCGTCGTCGCCATTCCTTCCGGCACCACGCCGTCTTCGCTCCAGGAGGCCGCGAACTTCCTCAACGCGCACATTCGCGGCCTCACCATTCGCGAAGCGCACGAGCGCATCGAGCAGCAACTGAAGCTCGCGCGCGACGAACTCGACGCACTGACGCAAAAGGCGATCAAGGCTGGCCTCGCGGAATGGTCGGGCGCACTCGACGACCGCCGCAGCCTGATCGTGCGCGGGCAATCGAACCTGTTGAAAGATGTATCGGCAGCGAGCGATCTCGACCGCATCCGTCAGCTCTTCGACGATCTCGAATCGAAGCGGGAGATGGTGCAGCTCCTGAAGCTTGCCGATCACGCGCAGGGGGTTCGCATCTTCATCGGCTCGGAGAACACGTTGTTCTCGCTATCGGGCTCTTCGCTGGTGGTGGCGCCGTTCCACGATTCCAATCGCAAGGTGGTCGGCGTCCTCGGCATCATCGGCCCGACTCGCATCAACTATGCGCGAATCATCCCGATGGTCGATTACACGGCGCGGCTGGTCGGGCGCGTGCTGACGCGCTGAGTCCCGGCTGTCCCGCGCCAGCGCCGCCACAATCCCGCCAGCGGCCCGCGTCAGCTTGAACGTCTTGATTTTTTCCGGCGTCCGGCC
>CALMPK010000156.1 GCA_937873575.1 uncultured Hyphomicrobiaceae bacterium | reverse complement strand
GACCAGGAGTCGCGGTGGAAGAAGACGTTCTGGGCGTGCAGGACTTCGGCGGCGGCTTTGCCATCCGCCTCAAGAACGGCGGGCTCTCCAACGTCACGCTCGGCGACGTCTACAATCACCTCAACGGTGATACCGCCAACGTCGTGCGTTACGACACGCCGACCATTGCCGGCGTCGTTCTGTCGGCGAGCTACGGCGAGGACGATATCTGGGATATCGGCGCCAGGTACGAAGGTCATCTCGCCGGTTTCAAACTTTCGGCCGCGATCGCCTACTCGCGGGTGACCGACGAGAACGGACTCAACAACGAGGGCGACGATCGCAACAAGACCCTGGTCGGGTCGGCGGCGCTGCTGCACGAGCCCTCTGGCCTCAGCGCCCTCGTCTCTGGCGGCCGCCGCGACTTCGACGATCCAGCTCTCGCCAACGCTTCGTTCGTCTACGCCAAGCTCGGCTGGCTCGCGCATCTGAACGGCCTCGGCTCTACGGCCTTCTACGGCGAGGATGGCCGCTTCCGTGATTTTCTCTCGAATGGCGCAGCGACCGATCTCGACCCGACAACGGCGGCCGTGACGATCACCGGCAGCACCGCAGAGGTCTGGGGGCTCGGCGTCGTCCAGCACATCGATGCGGCCGAGATGCAGATCTACCTCGGCTACCGCCACCACGCTTTCGACGTCGATCTCGTCGATGGTGGCGGTGGCGCCGTCGCCTCTCCGGGCATCGAGAGCTTCCAGTCGATCGTGATGGGATCGAAAATCTCATTCTGACCAAGCACGGCCAACGCAGGTCCGGCGCCGCACGCGAAACAAGCGCGCGCGGTGTCTATCTGTTTTCTCGTGAGCCCAGGCAGTCCGCACAAACTCTCATCGGTGGAGCCTCGCGTTCGCCGACACTCGGGAGACCTCACGCGACAACCCTCCGCGCAACGAGCTGCACGATTGCCCAGCGCGACCTGCGATGCGTCAATGTGCAACGCTGTGGTCAGCCTTTTTGTATACTATTGTCGTAATGTTTTTGCGAGGAGGCCCCCATGACCGGCTCGAATGTCCGCAAAGCCAATCGTCGCCACAGCTTTCGGCTCGCTGCATGGGGCGGCGCGCTCGCCTTTTCCGGTACCGCCGCGCTTTCTATCGCAGCCCTTGCCGTGGCCGCCGGCGGTGAAAGTGCGCGGGTGGCGGCGCTCGACGCACGGGAGCTGAAGCCCGGCGGCGAGGCGACGACAACCGGCAGCACGGACCACCGCGACGCCTTCTCGCGTTTCTCGAATGGCATCGGCCTCGATGGCGAAGCGCGGTTCAAGCTCGGCAACGCCATCTTCCGCAAACTCTGGATCTCCTCGCCCTCGTCCACCAAATCATCCGATGGCCTCGGCCCGCTCTACAACGCGCGCGGCTGTCAAAACTGCCATTTGAAGGATGGTCGCGGACGCCCGCCGCAGGCCAACTGGCCGGAGGAGACGGCCGTCTCCATGTTCCTGCGCCTCTCCGTGCCGCCGACGAGCGACGAGGAACGCCGCCTTCTCGCGGAGCATCGGGCAGCGACTCTGCCGGAGCCGGCCTACGGCGGCCAGTTACAGAACTTCTCGGTGCAAGGGCACGCCGCCGAGGGGCAGATGACCATCGCGTATTCCGATGCCCCGGTGGCGCTCGGCGACGGAACCATCGTGACGCTGCGTCGGCCGGCTTACAGTGTCGCCAACCTCGGTTACGGGCCGATGCGCGCCGACGTGATGATGTCACCGCGCGTCGCGCCGGCGATGATCGGCCTCGGTCTGCTCGAAGCGATCCCCGAAGCCGCGATCCGCGCCGCCGCCGATCCCGACGACCGCGATGGCAACGGCATTTCGGGACGCGCCAGCGAAGTCTGGTCGCGCGAGTTCGGCCGCGTCACGCTCGGCCGTTTCGGATTGAAGGCAGGCAACCCGAGCGTGCGCCAGCAGAGCGCCGACGCCTTCAACGGCGACATGGGGCTGTCGACCTCGCTGTTCCCGCGCCCATCCGGTGATTGCACGAGCGCGCAATCCACCTGCCTCGCCGCCCCGAATGGAAACTCGCCGTCCGAAACCGACCCCGAAGTGAGCGATCAACTTCTCGACCTCGTCGCATTCTACGCGCGCAACCTCGCGGTGCCGCAGCGACGCGGCGCGGAGAACCCCGAGGTGCTTGCCGGAAAGGCGTCGTTTGCCGCGCTCGGTTGCGCCGCTTGCCACACGCCGACGCATACGACGGGCGACATGCCGGGTCAGCCGCACCTTTCAGGCCAGACCATCTGGCCGTACACCGACCTGCTGCTGCACGACATGGGCGAAGGGCTTGCCGACGGGCGCCCCGAAGGCGTCGCTACGGGAAGCGAATGGCGCACGTCACCGCTCTGGGGCATCGGCCTTACCGAAACGGTGAGCGGGCACACGTACTTTTTGCACGACGGGCGCGCACGCTCGGTCGAGGAGGCGATCCTCTGGCATGGCGGCGAGGCCCAGACGGCACGCGACGGGTACGCCGGCCTGAGTACAGCGGAGCGCGCGGCACTGGTTGCGTTCGTCAACTCTCTCTGAAGGGCCCCAAAGCCGTCGCACCTCTCCCGCGAGTGGCGTTTCGAAGGACGGACAGAATTGCGGCGCCGGGAGGCCAGCCTCCGGCGCCGCGCAATGTGGCTCGTCTCAATGTGTCTCGTCTAACGGAGTGTTCCGCGTCTCAGAGAGATTTCCGACGATCCTCCGAAGTCGCACCCGCCTCAGAAGTCGCCCTTGGCGCCCCGCTCCAGGATCGTCTGCATGATCTTCTTGACGCCCTCGGCCTCGGCCTTGAGCTCGGGCGGCAGCGGCTTACCGCCGTGGATCATCATGTCCATGTTCAGGGTATAGAGCCAGAGCTTGCCCGTCTTGTCCTCGAGCAGCGAAATGCGGCAGGGCAGATAGGCGGAGAAGGCGTCCGAGTAATCGATCATCTTCGCTGCGGTGAGCGGGTTGCAATAGAGATAGATCTTGAGCTTGCGCCACTTCTTGCCCTGCATCGCCTCGACCTGATCGCCGAGGGGCAGCGCGCCGACGTCCTTGATGTTCATTTCCGTCGCGACCGACTTGATCGACTGATCGACCTCGTCGAACGACAGGCCTTCCTTGACCTTCGATTTCCAGACCGTCGCCTCGGCGGGGTTGCCGGTGGCCACCAGCAGGTTGGCCATCTCGTTATAAACAGCGATCGCCTTGGGGTCGAAACCGCTGATGGCCCGGTTGTAGCTCATGTACCCATAGACGCCCGCAGCAGTCGCCACGACGCCTATCAATGCGAAAATGTTGCGTAGGAAGCCCAGCATCGTGCCCTTTTCCTTGTTTTGCGACGCGCGTTTCACACCCCACCGGCCGTCCGGACCGTCGTTGCGATCCGAGCGTTGGCCCCGGCTTTTATTTTCCAGGAATGATGCTGGCTTCGCAGCAGCAGTGCAAGCATGATATTGTCGAATGCGAATACGGCCGTCCGACGGGGTGACCCGGCGGCCGGCGCAATCTGGACGGGCCGCCGGGCCGCGCGAAAACGGTGAGCCGGCGTGTTTACGCTTGTTGCGTAAGGCGTTTGAGAAGGGCGCCGGCGAACGTCACGCTCTCCGCATGGGCGGGGTCCGGCGACCGGCGCCACGACTTTTCGAGCGTTACGAAATCCGGTGCGGCGGACGAGCCGTCATCGAGACGAAAAAAGAGATCCGGGAGGAGACACGATGCGACAGTTCATGATCGACATGATGATTATGATGATGCCGGCCATGAAGCCCATGGTCTATGCGGGGGGCGCCGCGGCGGCGATCGGCTTCGTGCTGCTCATCGCGCACATGCTGTTCCGCTCAGACAACGGCGGTTACATCCTGCTCGCCGGACGCATCCTGCTCGGCCTCGCCGTGTTCTTCTTCGCCTGCCAGGTCGCCGGCATGGCGCTCGGCATGCCGCCGAAGATCAACTTCGGCGACTTCTCGAAGATGGAGTTCATCCTGGTGCCGTTCTGGCAGATCGCCTCGGCGTTCCTCGCAGCTTCGCTGTTCCTCGGCTTCTTCGGCGGGCGCACCCGCACGGCATGATGCGGGGGCGCTTCCGCTTCCCGTAAGTGGAATGGAAAACGGCGCGCCAGGCCCGGCGCGCCGTTTTTGTATTCACCACATCGACAGGCGATCAGTAGCCACCCTTGCGGCGGCTCTCGGGGAGGCCCGCGATGCGCCCGGCGATCTTCGAGGGATCGCCGCTGAAGAGGTCATAGACGTACTTCTGGTCGACGTCCTTGCCCCACTGCTCGGCCATCGCCTTGACGATGGTGCGGGTGTTCGGCTGGTTGTTGTTGTTGTTGAAATACTCGTCGCGCAGATAGTTGATGATATCCATCTGCTCCTGGCCGAGCGTCAGACCGTCGCTGTCCGCCAGTAGCTGCGCGAGCCCCTCGCTCCAATCCTCCGGATTTTCGAGATACCCCTTGTCGTTGGTCTCGATTTCCTGCCCATTGAACTCGATTGCCATTGCTTCCTCCTTCTTGGCGTTTCGCCCCCGTGGGGGATCTACAGATTCGTCGCTCTATTGCGCCGCCTTGGCCGCGGGATCCGACCGGCCAATCTCGGCGCTGAAGGCTGCCGTCGCCGATACGGTCGGCGGCTCGGCCTCGTTGAACCAGGCGAGCTTGTCGCGAAGGGTCACGACCGAGCCGATGATCGTCAGCGCCGGGCTGCTCCCGTGGATGCCGGCTGCCGCGGCGGCCTCGGCGATGGTTGCGACAGTCGCCGTCACCACCTTCTGGTTCGGGCGCGTACCGTTCTCGACCACGGCGACGGGAAGTTCGGGGTCGGCGCCGCGGGCGATGAAATCGCGCATCAGCTCACCGAGGAACGCGAGCCCCATGTAGATGACGACCGTCTGCCCCGGTTGCAGCACCGTGCTCCAATCGGCCGAGAGGCGCCCGGTCTTGGTGTGGCCGGTCAGGAAGACGCACGACTGCGCATGATCGCGGTGCGTCAGCGGAATGCCGGCGAAGCTGGCGCAGCCGGAAGCAGCGGTGATGCCCGGCACGATCTGGAACGGAATGCCCTCCGCCGCCAGTAGCTCGATCTCTTCTCCGCCACGCCCGAAGATGAAGGGATCGCCGCCCTTGAGCCGCAGCACGCGCTTGCCCTGCCGCGCCAGCGTGACGAGCAGGCGGCTGATGTCGTCCTGCTGCATGGCGTGCTGGTTGCGCTTCTTGCCGACGTAGATGCGCTCCGCGTCCGAGCGCACGAGGTCCATGATCGGGCTGCCGACGAGACGGTCGTAGACGACGACGTCGGCGCGCTGCATGAGCCGCAGCGCGCGGAACGTGAGGAGGTCCGGATCGCCGGGCCCGCCGCCCACGAGATACACCTCGCCTTGCGTGTTGTGGCCGTCGGCGAGGAAGGCTTCGAGGCTCTGGTCGAGCTGCTGGCGCGCGCGCTCCTCGTCGTTGGCGAGCACGAGATCGGCGACCGTTCCGTCGACGACCGTCTCGATGAACCGGCGGCGGTTGCGAACGTCGGGAATCCGTCGCTTGAGCACACCGCGAATTGAGCCGAGGAAGCGCGTCAGGTTGCCGAAGGCCGCCGGGATGGTCGCCTCCAGCCGCTGGCGCATCATGCGGCCGAGCAGCGGCGAGACACCGGCCGAGGAAACCGCGATGACGAGCGGCGAACGGTCGATGATCGATGGCATGGTGAAGCTCGAGAGATCGGCGCGGTCGACCACGTTGACCAGCACGCCCGCTTCTTGCGCGAGACGCGCCGCCTCGCCGTCGCGCTCGTCGTTCTCGGCGGCGGCGAAGACGATCGCCGCTCCGGCGACATCGTCGGCGAGAAGCGCGCGCTCGGCGAGACCGATCCGGCCGGCGGCCGCGAGTTCGCGCAACTCGTCGCACGGGGCCGCGGCGACGACCGTCACCACCGCGCCCGCGCCAGTGGCGAGCAGCGCTTTTCTCGCGGCGCCGGCTCCATCACCGGCGACGACGACTTTCCGGCCCTTGATGTCGAGGCAGATTGGAAGCTGCTCCACCTGCGGTACTCCAGAATTGAAAAAGGCTCGCGAGCGGCGGTCGGGAGGGCATCGCGGCGGAGAACGCCAGCCGACCCGATCGCCGGTTCGATCAGGTGCTGTCTCCGCTCGGCGCGGCGGCGTCGGGATCGTCGAGAATGGCAGCGCTGCCCGCCTGCAGGCTCCAATCGCTCAATGCGGCGGCGAGTGTTTCCGCAGTCGGCCCGTCGATATCCATGATGGTGAACCGGCGCCCCTCGCGAATCCGGATGCGAAGCAGGCGCAGGCCGCTCTCGTGCTGCACGTCCTGAAGCAGAACCTGCCGCCGGTAGGGCGCTGCGATATCCTTGATGTCGGTGACGGTGGGATCGCTCACTTGCGTCCCTCGAGGTAGCGCGCGCCGAGATTGAACACGCGCTCGATCACCTGCTGCCAGGTGCGTGGCGTGTCGACGAAGTCCGGCTTGACGTCGAAATTGATGAACCGCGCACCGTTCGCGGCGGCTTCGGCGACCAGTACGAGAAGCTCTTCGAACGACTTGACCTGCGGGTTGTAGATGATGAGGTCGCTGAGTTGGAGCATCCCCGGTTCGCGCTCGAGTTCGAGCTCTGACATGGTGCTTAATCCTCTCCTCGGGCGGCGCGGTGCCGCTTGTTCTGGTTCTTTCCGGTGCTTCGGACCCGGTGCTTCGGATGTGCAGTTCTCCGATAGCCTGCCTTGGCGGCGCCGGCCTCAGGTTCCAGCGATCCGCTGACGGTAGCGGGCGCGCAGCAAAAGACGGCCCGCCTCGTCCTCGTTCTCGAACGCCGTGCGGGTGTGAAGGACGTTGTTGGAGAGCAGTCCCTCACCCGCCTCGAGACGATACTTGAGGATCAGCGGCTCCTCCTCGTGTCCGAGCAACCGTTCGAGCCGGGCGACGGCCGCGCGCGTATCGGCGTCGTCGCGCCAGTGGATGTTGCGGGTTCGCGCGGTATATCGCGTGGTCAGATTGCCGTCGACGGGATCGACGATGAACACCGGCCCGGTGCTCGTGGGGCGCACGCGCCCATCCTCCTCGACGCTCTCCGGAATCGTCATCGCTTCGGGATGCATCATCGCCGCGATTTCCGCGCGGCTCGCGTCGCGCAGGCGGATGTAGGCGATTTCGGGATCGAGCAGCGCGTTCTCGCCCCCCTCGCGGGCGGGCCGCGCGCAATGCAGGATCATCGACCGGATCGGCACGTCGGGAGGATTGTAGTAGCCGTCCGTATGCCAGTTGAGTGCGCGCTTCGTGTAAGGGATGAACGCCCGTTTCGACGCCTGTTCGGTGACTTCGATGGCGACGATCCCGTCGTCGCCCGCCGAACGATGGTCCTCGACGATGCCGAGAGCGAACTGTGAGGCAAATTGCCTCAACTCGCCCCCGAGCACCGCGGCCGCATCCGCTCCGGTGGTCTCGGAACGCACGGGAACGCGATAAATCGCCATGTTGCAGATGGTACAGGCCGCAGAGAGCGCCGCCTTCTCACCTGCGCTCGGCGCGAGCAGTCCGGAAATGTCGAATCGGATCTCGGCCGCGTGCCGCGGATAGCTCGAAAGCTTCCACTCGCGCCATGCCGCGTAGGATTTTTCGTCCGCGAGATCAAATGGGTTCCCGCGCGGGCGCGCCCGTGCCGCGGCGGTTTCCGCGACCGTGCTCCCGAGGCTTTCCGCAACGTTGCTCAAGGCCGTCTCCTCCACCTCGCCCACCCGGCACGCAGGTTACGCCCGCCGACGAAAGTCTCGCCACTGCGCCGCACCTGCTGTTCTAATCGCCTGACCTGGCACCATGAATTTGCCCGGTGAGCGCAACCGCCCACACCCGAACGGGTGGGTTATTCGACTTTGGACTTGTGCGCCTGTCCTAGTCAGTCATAATATGCATACTTGTGAATATGCAAGCGCATGGCAAGATGGGTCGCGCGGGCATTCAGCAACGAAAAATGCGCTCAGAGGGTAACCAAAGGGATTTTCCGAGAAGCGTAGTATGGATTATCCTGGCAGCAGGTTCTTCGAGCTTACCCATTCTATGAATAGGGGTTTTCGGAGAATTCAGGGTGCGGTCGGCAGGCAGCTCCCAAGTCAGAATGCACAGGCAATGCAGGATGGCGGCCCGGCAAAGGGGCGCGAACAGAAGGGAAGAACGTCATGACGGATGAGACGAAGACGGGCGCGGCTGCAACGGGCGCTTCCTTTGCGAAGCGGTCGACGCCGAAGCTCGACGAACTGGAAAGCGGCCCGTGGCCGAGCTTCGTCACCGGCCTGAAGCGGCTGCGCGACTCCGAGGACAAGCCCTACGCCGAGTACATGAACGACCTTCTGGGCCAGCTCGAGCACTCCTATACGGAGCGCCTCGGCTTCTGGAAGGGCGGCACGGTTTCGGTGTTCGGCTACGGCGGCGGCATCATTCCGCGCTTCTCCGAGGTCGGCGACAAATTCCCGAAGTCGAAGGAGTTCCACACGCTCCGCGTCATGCCGCCGGCGGGCTATCACTATGATACCAACGTCCTGCGTCAGATGTGCGACATCTGGGAGCGTCACGGCTCGGGCCTGATCGCGTTCCACGGCCAGTCCGGCGACATCATGTTCCAGGGCACGACGACCGAGGGCTGCCAGAAGGCCTTCGACGAGCTGAACGAGCTCGGCTTCGACCTCGGCGGCGCCGGCCCCGCACTGCGCACCTCGATGAGCTGCGTCGGTCATGCCCGCTGCGAGATGTCGATGTACGACGAGCCGCGCGTGCACCGTGAAATCCTGAACGAGAACGTCAGCGAGATTCATCGCCCGGCGCTCCCCTACAAGTTCAAGTTCAAGTTCTCGGGTTGCGGCAATGACTGCGTCAACGCCATCCACCGCGCAGACTTCGCGGTGATCGGCACCTGGCGCGACGACATCAAGATCAACCAGGAAGAGGTCAAGACGTACGTTGCGGATCATGGCCGCAAGTACACGATCGACCACGTCGTCGCGATGTGCCCGACCCGCGCGGTCTCGCTCAACGACGACAACACCCTCGAGATCGACAACAAGAGCTGCGTGCGCTGCATGCACTGCATCAACGTGATGCACAAGGCTCTGGCTCCGGGCGACGATCGCGGCGCTTCGATCCTGATCGGCGGCAAGCGCTCGCTCAAGGTCGGCGACCTGATGGGCACCATGATCATTCCGTTCATGAAGCTCGAGACGGAAGAGGACTTCGCCAAGCTGCGCGAGTTCGCTCGCAACATGATCGACTTCTTCGCCGAGAACGCCCTCGAGCACGAGCGCGTCGGCGAGACGCTCGACCGTATCGGCCTGCCGGCGTTCCTCAATGCCCTCGGCATCGAGCCGGATCCGAACATGGTCAAGCATCCGCGCACGTCCTGCTACGTCCGCACGGATGACTTCACCGACGAGGCCGAGAAGTACTTCGCCCGCAAGGGTCTCAAGAAGGACGGCTCGGCGGCCGAGGCCGCCGAGTAAGCGGTCGCACAGGCACAAGGCGGGACCGGGCTCAACCCTGGTCCCGCCGAAGCTGATCGCCGGCCCCGGCGAGAAGGACGGACATGGGCGGCAGCCTGCGCGGGCTGCGGTGCAGGAGCCACGTTATCGGCCAGCCCCTTCCGAGACCTTCTCCGGCGGCGCAAACGGCGGCGCGAAACGAAAGCCGCGATAGGAACACGGCGACGACGGCGGGCGGCCGAGGCGGATAAGCCAAGGCTCTGTCGGCATACGCCGAAACAACAGCAAGTTGCGACGACGAGAGGAAATGCGATGAGTCAAGGTGCAGCGACGCCGGCGGCGCCCGCCAAGAAGCGCACGCCGATCGAGTCGGGCGTTCCCGACCCGAAGAAATACATGCATCCCGTGATGGTGAAGAACTACGGGCAGTGGGCCTATCACGAGCGTCCGCGTCCGGGCGTGCTGCGCCACGTGGCGAAGAGCGGCGACGAGATCTACACCGTCCGCGCCGGCACGCAGCGCCAGATGGACGTCTATACCATCCGCACGCTCTGCGACATCGCCGACAACATCGGTGACGGCTACGTCCGCTTCACCACGCGCTCGAACATCGAATTCCTCACCTCCTCGTTCGAGAAGGTTCCCGCCCTCATCAAGGCCCTCAACGACAAGGGCTTCCCTGTCGGCGGCACGGGCAACTCGGTGTCGATGATCTCGCACACCCAGGGCTGGCTGCACTGCGACATTCCCGGCACCGACGCATCGGGCGTCGTGAAGAGCCTCATGGACATGCTCCACAAGGAGTTCGTCACCGAGGACATGCCGAACCGCGTGCGCATCACCACGTCGTGCTGCCAGATCAACTGCGGCGGCCAGGGCGACATCGCCATCAACGTCCAGTACACCAAGCCGCCGAAGATCAATCACGATCTCGTCGCCAACGTCTGCGAGCGCCCGGCCGTCGTCGCGCGCTGCCCGGTGGCGGCCATCCGTCCGGCCATGGTGAACGGCAAGCCGTCGCTCGAAGTGGACGAGAAGAAGTGCGTGTGCTGCGGCGCCTGCTACCCGCCGTGCCCGCCGATGCAGATCAACGGCGCGGAGTCGACCAAGATCGCAATCTGGGTCGGCGGCAAGCATTCGAATGCGCGCTCGCGTCCGACGTTCCACAAGCTCGCCGTCGCCAACCTGCCGAACAACCCGCCGCGTTGGCCGGAGGTCGAGGAGGTCGTCCGCAAGATCCTCTACGCCTACAAGGCCGGCGCGAAGGATTGGGAGCGCATGGGCGAGTGGATCGAGCGTATCGGCTGGCCGCGCTTCTTCGAGGAAACCGGTCTCGCCTTCACGAAGCACCACCTCGACACCTGGACGGGTGCGCGCCACACGATGAATATGTCGGCGCACGTCCGCTTCTGACGGCACGCGCCGCCGAGGCGGCGTTGATGCCCGAAGAGACCGCTCGATTGCGGGCGGGCCTGCGGAATTCCGGTCTGTCATTCGGCCGCCCTGACGGCGGCCGATGACGCCGGACTTTCCGGAACGGGCCACCCGAGCGGTGCGCGGAATTGGGTGAGCGAATTCGTTCGCCGATGGAGTTCGGGGCGCCAAGCCCCGGCCCTGGCGACAGTCGGGACACCAGCGGATGGCATTCCGGGCCTTTTGGGGCCGGAGCGCCGCGACCGGCGGTAGAAACCGCGGTCCGAGCTGGATCTGAACGAAATTGGTTCGGGCAACGGGAAAGCCTGATGCCCGGGCAGGTCGTGCGCGAATCGGCCGGCGAAGAATATCCGGACGAACGCGATGCTCGGCCACGGGCTGGCGCGCTGAACGCGCGGCCATCCAGCCGATAAGAAGTGTCGCAGCAGCAGGGGAAGCACCAAGGTGAAGCTTAGCATCCTGGTCAACGAGGGGCCCTACACGCATCAAGCGTCGGACTCGGCCTACCAGTTCACGAAGGCCGCGCTCGAGAAAGGGCACGAGATCTTTCGCGTGTTTTTCTACCACGACGGCGTGAACAACGGCACGCGCCTGACGGTGCCGCCTCAGGACGACCGCAACGTGCAGAAAAACTGGAGCGAGCTCGCCGAGAAGCACAAGCTCGATCTCGTCGTCTGCATCGCCGCCGCCCAGCGCCGCGGCATCCTCGACGAGGGCGAGGCCAAGCGCCACAACAAGGGCGAAGGCTCCGCCAACATCGCTCCCGGCTTCCGCATTTCCGGTCTCGGCCAGTTGATCGAAGCCGGCATCGAGGCCGACCGCCTCGTCGTGTTCGGCGACTGACAAGGGTGCCCCATGTCTAACATCAAGAAATTCCTCTATCTCAACCGCAGGGCACCTTACGGCTCGATCTACGCGCTCGAGAGCCTCGAGGTGGTGCTGATCGGCGCCGCGTTCGACCAGCAGGTGTCGCTCGCCTTCGTCGACGACGGCGTGTTCCAGCTCGCCAAGGGCCAGGACACCAAGAGCCTCGGGGTGAAGAACTTCTCGCCGACGTTCCGTGCACTCGGCGACTACGGCGTGACCAAGTTCTACGTCGAGCAGGAATCGCTTTCAGAGCGCGGCCTCACCGCCGCCGACCTGATGCCGATCACCTACGAGGACGAGAACGACGGCTTCGCCGAGAAGCCCTCGATCAACGTCGTCAGCCGCTCCGAGCTCGCCGGCATCATGCGCGAGCAGGACGTAATCCTGAGCTTCTAAAGGCGGTTTCGCGAAGGAAGAATGCGATGACAACATTGCACATGGTCAACAAGTCGCCTTTCGAGAAGAATGCGATGCAGAGCGCGCTTGGACACGCGCTCAAGGGCGACGCCGTGCTGCTTTTCGAGGATGGCGTCTACGGCGCCCTCAAGGGCACCACGGTCGCCAACGAGCTCGGCCGCATCGCGGGTGAGGTCAAGGTCTACGTTCTCGGCCCCGATCTCAACGCGCGCGGCCTCGGGGGCGACGGTCGCATTGCCGACAGCGTGACCGTCGTCGACTACAACGGCTTCGTCGATCTGGTCACTACGCACCAGCGCACGCAGGCGTGGCTTTGAGCCGCCGATCGCGGTCCAAAGCAACCGGCTGATCCGCGTCGACAGCCAAAACGATCCATCTGAAGGAGAGGAAAAAACAAATGTCTTACGTCATCAACGGTACCGAGGTTGAGCACGACGAGGAAGGCTACCTCACGGACATCAACCAGTGGAATCCTGAACTTGCGCTCGAAATCGCCAAGGGCCAGCAGCTCGAGATGAACGACGAGCGCTGGGAAGTCGTGAACTTCCTGCGCAACTACTACGACGAGTACCAGGTCGCTCCGGCCATCCGCGTTCTCACCAAGGCGCTCGCCAAGACGATGGGCCCGGAGAAGAGCTCGAACAAGTACCTCTACGAGCTGTTCCCGTATGGCCCGGCGAAGCAGGCGTGCATGATCGCCGGTCTGCCGAAGCCGACCGGCTGCGTCTGATCCCGCACCGGCGGACAGACTGACACGACAAGACTCCCCGTGCACGACAAGAAGCGCCGAGCGCATTGGCGCAAGCGGCCGGCACGGGGAGACTACCTGGGGAAGAGCGTGAGGAGGAGCATCCCGTGCTAACGGGTTTATTCGCTCTGTTGTTCTACGTGGCGACAGCCGTTCTCGTCGGCGGACTTGCAATGAAGATCCGTCGCTACTGGAGCGTGCCAGCGCCGCTGAAGATTCCAACGACACCGGCGCCGACGACGACCTCGGGCGTGGCATTCCGCCTGGCGCGGGAAGTCGTGCTGTTCGAGAGCCTGTTCAAGGCCAACAAGTGGATCTGGGTGTTCGGGTGGATCTTCCACTTCGGCCTGCTTCTCGTTCTTCTCCGGCATCTGCGCTATTTCGTCAATCCCGTGCCCGAGGTGCTGGCCTTCATTCAGCCGTTTGGAATTCTCGCCGCGTTCGCAATGGTCGCCGGTCTCGCCGGCCTGTGGGCCCGGCGCATTGTCGTGCCGCGCATCCGCTACATCAGCGCGCCGTCCGACCACCTGATGCTCGCGCTGCTCCTGGCCATCGGCCTCAGCGGCATGGCGATGAAGTTCGTCGCCCACACCGACATCGTCGCCGTCAAGGCGTTCTTCACCGGCCTCATGACGCTCGAGCTGCGCCCGCTGCCGGCCGATCCGTTGCTCATCGTCCACCTGACGCGGGGGGGGGTGTTGATGATCACCTCCCCGTGCTCGAGGCTGGTGCATGGCGCCGGCCTGTTCTTCTCGCCGAGCCGCAACCAGGTCGACAACCCGCGCGAGCGCCGCCATCTCGCGCCGTGGGCCGCCAAGCTGCCGGCGCGCGGAGAGGCGAAATGACGACCGCTTTCCATTCCACCGAGCGAGCCGCCAAGGAGCCTGCCCGTGGCTGACATGAGCGACTACATCATTGACGACCGGCCCGATCCTCTCGAGATGCCGGAACTCGCCTGCGGTGCGATGGCGAAGTCGAAGCCGTTCGTCGCCAAGCCCGATCATCAGCAGCAGCTCGGCTTTCCGGGCGAGTTGCTGCCCGACTGGAAAGAGCGCGCCATCGACAAGATGGGCGAGCTGCTCGGCAAATACCGCTCGCTGCAGGTCTACCTCGACTCCTGCGTGAAGTGCGGCGCCTGCACCGACAAGTGCCACTACTTCCTCGGCACCGGCGACCCGAAGAACATGCCGGTCGCCCGCCAGGATCTGATGCGGAAGGTCTACCGTCGCCATTTCACCCTCGCGGGCAAGTGGTTCCCGTCGCTGG
>CALMPK010000155.1 GCA_937873575.1 uncultured Hyphomicrobiaceae bacterium | reverse complement strand
TTGCTTTTCCATCGAATCAGTTTCCTTCCCTTCTGGATCATTAGCCGGCGTTACGACACTGGCTTATGCGTTTTATAGTTGCCCTGCCCTCCAATCAGTTTCGTTTCCTTCTGGATCATTAGCCAGCGTTACGATACTGGATAGTGCGTTCCTGGGTTGCTATTCCCTCAGATCAGTTTCGTTTCCTTCTGGATCATTAGCCAGCGTTACGACACTGGCTAATGCGTTCCAGAGTTGCTTTTCCATCGAATCAGTTTCCTTCCCTTCTGGATCATTAGCCGGCGTTACGACACTGGCTAGTGCGTTCCTGAATTGCTCTGCCCTCCAATCAGTTTCGTTTCCTTCTGGATCATTAGCCAGCGTTACGACACTGGCTAATGCGTTCCAGGGTTGCTATTCCCTCAGATCAGTTTCGTTTCCGTCCGGCTGGAATCCGACCGGTCTCACCACGACGACCAACGTGTTTACATCGAGCACGTCGCTGGCGAACGTCGACAACTGCGCTATTCCCGTCTCGTTCAGCGTGGCTTCGAGCAATTTAGGCCCAGATGCCCTTGATGAAATATACACATCGCTCCCGACCGTGTCCAACCAGACCATCACAGTCACAAATAACTGGGGAACGGCGAGCGACGATCCGACAATTGCAACAGCTAAAGGATGGACGGTGACATCATGAGTGGATTTTACCGCATTGACAAAGATGGGGCTTTGCTCCACGCCCCAAACGGGTTGGCGACACCGACAGGCTCGTATGTCTCGTCCAATCACAACGCTTACGTCTACCCAATCGATGGCGCATGGCGTTGGTTCGACGACGAAGCGGCGGCGCTGGTATTTTTCGCCGGGGCGCAAACGCCACCGCTTACACCAGTGCAAGTGCGGATCGCTCTGCGCCAAGCCGGGATCACGTCAGCAATGGTCGATGCGGTGATCGCCGCCATTTCTGATCCGGTTGAGCGCGACATTGCCGCGACGTACTGGGAGTACGCGACGCAGATTCACCGTGACCATCCGCTGATCGCGTCGTTTACGACGGGATTAGGGCTCACCTCCGAGCAGGTCGATACGATGTGGCAGGCGGCGGCGGGGATCACCTGATGGCCGACATTCTTACGCCAGCCAACGTCTGGGCCTGAGAGGGCATGAGCAACATCGTCACCTTCTCCCCGCGCCAGATTGAGCCCGAAAGCGAACCGCCCGTTCCACAGCCACAGAAGGGGCACCACCATGGCCACCACCTCCGCCGTCGACGTCGCTGCGGGCGATGAATGGACGCTCGCCTATACTGCTGCCGGTACCGTGACGCTCAATGTGCAGAATAGGCACCCGGGCACCAATCTGCTGATCCGCGTCGGCGCATCCGCCGCCGCCGATGACGCCCCCGGTTCACCAGCCGAAAGCGTCAGTTCTGGAGATGGGCGGTCGATTATCCTCGCCGCAGGCGACAAGGTCTACCTGCGCTCGCGCGGGGCCGCTGCCGCCGACGCCACGCTGGTCATCAGCCAGGGTGGCGAGCAGATAGGGAGCGACGAGTACGAGACGGTCGCCGCCAGCCAGACGGCGCAAGTGCTCGGCACGACCGGCGCGGTGGGCGACTATCTCGCCCGCGTCATCATCATCCCGGCCAATCTGTTGCCAGGCGCCGTGACGTTGCTCGACAATGCCACATCGATCACGTTGTTCCCGGGCGGGCTCAACTCGCTCGTGTCTCTGGCGCCCGTTAGCATAGAGATCGGTGCGAGGTCCGTTTCAGGGGCCTGGAAAATATCCACTGGGGCCAACGTCAGCGTCATCGCCATCGGAACATTCGCCTGAGCCGCGCCATGAGCAACATCGTCACTTTCGCCCCGCGGCAGACCGAGACCGAGGGCGAACCGCCCGATCCTCACGGAGAGGGAGAGGCCGTCTGCATCTCGTGTCATCACGAGTGGGTGGCCGTTGCTCCCGTGGGAACCGTCGGTCTCGAATGCCCGCAGTGCTCATCCCTCAAGGGGGTATGGAAGCGCTTCTTCTATCGCGGCTTCGGTGACGGCGAGTTTCCGCATTGGCAATGCCGCTGCGGCTGCGGTCTGTTCAGGATCACGCCGCGCGGCGTCTACTGCCCGAACTGCGGCAGAGCACACCGGCCTTTCGATGAGCCGAAGGACCGCGCCTGACACCAGTCGCCCAACCCGTTCTCCATTAGGTCAGATCGTTTCGATCTAACCTCTCGGGGGCAATGCGAGAATTTGCAACGAAAAGGACCGCCGCCCATGTCCTGCTATGACCCCATGCCGAATGATCTCCTCCAGATCCTCGTCAACAGTGGGTACGGCTACATCGAGGCGACCCGAGAGTACCAGACACCGGGCGGACCCGAGCGACTGAGGCAACTCGCATGGGACTACGTCCAAGCAATAGCAACCGCCAATCGGCCATCACAGGAGGGCAGCCCGCTACGGGCAGCAGCGTCACCATGACCACTAAAGGGGACAGGAAGAAGCGGAGAGACCCGACCAACCGGCTCAACGCACAGCAGGAGGCGTTCTGCCAGCACTACGCCATCAACAAGTCGGGCGCGCAGGCGTATGCGCACGCTTATCCGAAGTCGAAAAAGCATTCGGCGCAGTACAGGGCAGAGGGAGCGTCTAAGATGCTCGCACAACCCAAGATCGCTACAAGAATTGAGCAGTTGGCTGCCAAAGTCGTCGAGATCGCCGACAAGAAGTTCGAAGTCACCGCCGAGCGTGTGCTGCAAGAACTCGCCGCCGTCGCCTTCCAGAACGCCGAAGATTATTTCGAGTGGGGCAGTTACGAGCGGCCGAAACTTCGCAAGAACAAGGAAACCGGGCTCCATGAGCCGATGCTCGGCGCTGACGGCAAGCCGATTACCGAGACTGTGCCGTTCGCCCGCATCAAGCCGAGCGACCAACTGACCCGTGTGCAGAAGGCGGCCGTGATCGCCGTCTCGGAAACCATCTCGCGCACCGGCGACCGTGTCGTCGAGGCGAAGATGGCCGACAAGCTCGGCGCCTTGAAAGCGATTGGCCAGCACCTCGGCATGTTCAAGGAGCGCGTCGAGCACACCGGCAAGAACGGCGCGGCGATCCAGCACTCGGTGACGCTGCCCGATCTCGATAACCATGCCGATCCGATCGAGGCGTTGAAGCAGTTCGAGCAGTTCCGCACCTCGATGCACGCCGCCGGCAATGCGTGATAGCCTCGGCCGGGGTACGAATCGGGGGAGGGGTGAGCCATCGAGTGGCCGCCAAATTTTCAAGGTGAACTGCAACGGCGGCTCACCCTGGAACGCGCGATCCTGCAGGACAAGAGCGGCGTTATGCTCGCCGGGGCCAAGGCGCTCTATGCAGCGAGCCCGGTCGCGTTCATCAGCGATTGCGTGTGGATGTACGAGCCGCGCAACGCCAACCGCGGCGCGCCGGTCCGCATTCCGGCGGTGCCATTCCCGCGCCAGCGGGAGTTCATCGAGTGGCTGCACAACTGCTTCTTGAACCGCATCTCGGCGCCGGTCGAGAAGTCTCGCGATAGCGGCGCCACATGGGTGGCGTCGGCGTTCGCGGTCTGGGTCTGGCTGTTCCACCCCGGCGCCTCGGTCGGGTTCGGCTCGCGCAAGGAAATCCTCGTCGACCGCAACGGCGATATGTCGTCGATCTTCGAGAAGATCCGCTCGATCATCCGGCACTTGCCGAGCTACCTGCTCCCGGTCGGGTTTCAGGAGAAGGCCCACCTCAACTACATGAGGATTCTCAACCCAGAGAATGCCGCCACCATCATTGGCGAGGCGGGCGACAACATCGGTCGCGGCGGCCGAACCTCGCTCTACTTCATCGACGAGTCGGGCTTCCTTGAGCGCCCGGCCTTGGTCGACGCTTCGCTGACGGCGGCCACAGACTGCCGCATCGACATTTCCACCCCGAACGTCGGCTCCATATTCGATGCGTGGTGCGCGCGCGAGCCGCGCAAGTTCATCTTCGACGTCTCGGATGCCCCGTGGCACACCGAGGAATGGCTCAAGCAGAAGCGGGCGGAACTCGAACTCAAGGGCCTGGGCCACATCTACCGGCGCGAGTATCTGCGCGACGCGGCGGCCGGTCTTGCCGGGCAGCTCATCTCCGCCGATTGGGTTGAGGCGGCGATTGGCGCAGCGCAAAAGCTCGGCATCAAGCCGACCGGGAAGAAGATCGCCGGTCTCGACGTGGCCGACGGAGGAGCCGACGCCAGCGCGTTTGCCGGCCGCCACGGCATCGAGCTTCAATATCTGCAGAGCCGTCCCGATCTTCTGGCCGATGCCACCGGCGCCTGGGGCTACGGCAAAGCGATGGAACTCGGCTATGACGAGCTTCGCTATGATTCGATCGGCGTCGGCTCTGGCGCGGCAGCGACGCTGCGCGACAAGAAGGGGCTGCACATCGTCGGTTGGGCCGGTTCCGACGGCGTCAAGTGGCCAGAACGCAAGTACGCGAATACCAACCGCACCAACGAGGATATGTTTCTCAACCTCAAGGCGCAGGCGTGGTGGATGCTGCGCGACCGCTTCGTGCTGACGTTCCGCGCCGTCACCGAAGGCAGGATGCCGGACAACCCCGACGATCTCATTTCGATCCCGCCCGATCTCCCCGAGTTGCGCGAGCTGAAAACCGAACTGACGCAGGTCACTTACAAGGACACCAATGCCGGCAAGGTGCAGGTCAACAAGGCGCCCGACGGCCAGAAGTCGCCGAACCGCGCCGACGCCGTGGTTATCTCCTACGGTCCGCCGCCTCGGCCGGAGATGAAGATCATCGGCGCGTTCTGACGCCGCGAACGAGCTTTTAATGCCGCCGTGGCACAACCGAATCGGGAAGGTCCGGTTGACAGGGGGGGAGCGCGGTGGCGAAGACGTCGAGCCGTCTCAAGGCGGGCGCCGTGCCGGCCCGCGGCGAAGTCGTTGCCGATCTGCAGCGCGCTTCTGCCGGGCAGTTCGAGCGCCTCGTCGCGCAAGGCAAGGGCAATAATGTGCTCGGCGTCGTCGACGGCGATGCCAAGCGCATCGCCGCGCCGGAAGTCCCGCGCGGCACCAAGCGGCTCATCCACAACCACCCCAGGTTCACCGACGTCGCCCGCGGCGGCGGCTTTTCAAGCGACGATCTCGCCTTTGCAACCGACCGCTACCGCGGCAACTTCCACGTCCTCTCAGACGAGGGCTCGGTCTACGCCATGAAGGCCGGGCGCAACGCGCCGCGCACGTCGCACGGCGTCGACAAGCTTGCCGCACGCCACACCGAAATTAGCCGCGCCATGGTCGAGTCGCTGAAGGCCAACGGCGCGTCGCCCTACGAGGCCCGCATCGTCGCCCGCTCTGGCGCGGCGCGCGTGCTCAAGTCCGAGGGCGTCATCGCCTATCGCGAGGTGTTGCGCGGCACCGAAAAGGCCGCCGTCGAGACGCACGGCGCCGCCATGCAGAAGCTCATCGCGCAGCACATGCGCCAGCCGCAGGCAGGCGGCATGGCGCAGTCGATCGCCAAGGTTTCCGCCGTCGCCACCCCGGTTGCTGCGGCGGCGGTCGCAACGCTTGCCTACAAACGCGCCCGTGCCGAAGGCAAGGATGAAGCCCGCGCCGCGCTCGAGGCGGCAGGCGCCGGTGCTTCGACGGCTATTGCTCCCGCTGCCATTGGGTCCGGGGCGGCCGCGCTCGCCAAGTCAACCTCGATCGGCGCCAAGGCGCTCGGCGTTGCCACCCGCGCACTGCTACCGCTGTCGGTCGTCGGCCATGCCGGCGCTTACGCCTACGCCGCCATGCAGCGCGGCGAGGGTGCTGGCGACATTGCCAAGGCGGCCGGATGGGGTGCCGTCAACGGCATCATCCCGATCGATCTCGTCAGAGAGGCATACTCGAGCGTGCGCGGCGGCTCTCCCGGCCCGTCGACCAGCCCGGCGCAGAGATCGGTGACCGGGGCAGCGTTGCCGAAGGGCGAGGGCGCGAGCGGATACAGTCAGCCAGACGCGAGCGCACAGGAATTCGCCCGCGCAGACGCCGCGTTCCGGCAGCGGTGGGCTGGTATCGGAGCCGGGCAACAACAAGCCAAGGCCGGGGCCAAGAGCCCGAGCGGGGAAACCCGCAAGGGCTGGGCCAACCCGGCAACGCAGCGCGCGGCGCAAGAGGCCCGTAACGTGCAGAACTTTAGCGATTGGGCGGAGAAACCAAGCGGATGAACCCCTTTTCCCGATTCTTCCGTAAGGCGGCGCCGCTCGAGCAGAAGACCGCCGTCGCCTCGCCGTTTTCGTCGGTCGCAACACCGTCGATGATGGGCGCGCTGCTGTCGCCGGCCGAGATCACGCCCTATCAGGCGTGGCTGCTCTATATCAACGTCGCGCCGTTCGCCAAAGTGGTCGACATGATCGCCGACGCGGTGGCAAGCCTCGTCATGGTCGTCGAGGAAAACGGCGAGACGGTTGACCATCATCCGGTGTTCAACTTCATGCGGCAGCCCGGCTTTAACCGCAACCGCCGCCGGTTCATGAAGGAGTTGACGGTCCAGTATCTCGTCACCGGCACCGGCTACATGCACATGATCGGCCCGCCGACCTCGCCGCCGCACGCCATCGATCTCCTGAAAACCAAAAACGTCCAGCCCTCGCCCGGCTGGGATATGTGGCCGGATTCTTACCTCTATTCGGAGGGCACACGCTCGATCCGCTTCCAGCGCGACATGAGCAACCCGCGCGATTGGTCATGGATCGATACAGGTACCGGGCTCGGCGAGATCGTGCCGGTCTACGACATGGACGGCAGCACACGCGGCGTCGGTCTGCCGCGCTTGAACGCGATCCGCCACGACGTCGAGATGCGCTTGAAGGGCGTGCTGCACAACTCCAGCGTTCTCGACAAGGGCGCGCGGCTTTCTGGCGTCCTGAACTTGAAGGAAGGCGCGACCGAGGAACAGGAGCGCGCCGTCCAGCAGATGTTCGAGGCGACGGCGAGCGGCGTCGGCAACGCCGGCAAGGTTCTGGTCACGTCGGGCGGCGGCGCGGAGTTCACCGCGCTCAGCCAGAACATGAAGGATATGGATTTCGCCAAGCTCATCGGCATCGTCGAGGACAGCATCGCGGCCCGCTACAACGTGCCGGTGACGCTGTTCCGCACCGACGCGCAGACCAACAACAATTACGAGACATCGTGGAATGTGCTCTACGACCAGGCCGTGTTGCCGACGTTCGACATTCTCGGCAGCGCGCTTTCGGCGGTGTTCGCCAGACGCATGCGCACTTACATCGAGATCAAGCACGACACGCTGACCTCGCCGATCCTCGCCCGTCAGGCCGTCGCCCGGGCGATCGATCTGCATCGCGAAAGCCTCGTCTCGCGCAACGAAGCGCGGCAGATGGTCGGTTTCGAGCCGGTGCTCGGCGGCGATCTCATTTACGGCTCGATGGGACAGGTTCCACAGGGCGAGGATCTGTTCACCGGGATCGACGGCGGCAAACTGACATCCGAGGCGACGCCGGGCGGTACGCCGAAACTCGCCATCCCGGCACCGCGCGACCGGGCCGCCGACGACAAGGAGAACGAAAAGTCTCTCGGCGTTCTCAACGGTTTTGCCGATCTGCTGGAAGGGCACTGACGCATGGCGGGCGACATCAACGACGTTGCAATCGGCATTGGCGGCGCTCTCGGTGGCGCGGCCGCGGCCTATGCCGCTTCGGAAGCGTGGCGCAGAGCCGCCGAGCGGACCGTGCTCGATGGCAAGCCGGCTTCCTCGGTTCGTGTCGATGCCGGCGCGCTCACGTCCGAGCCGGAACTGTTTCAGTTCAAGAGCGGCGGCGATCAGTCGGGCGTCACCGACCGGCTCCAGGGCGTCAAGAAGTGGAACGCCGCCGCCGCCGGCAAGGTCATGGTCTACGAGCATTCCGACGGTCGCCAGGTCATCGCCGACGGTCACCAGCGGCTCGGCCTCGCCAAGCGGCTGATGCAGGGCGGCCACGAGCCGATCAAGCTCGACGCCATCGTGCTGCGCGAGCGCGACGGCTGGGCGCCGCGCGACGTGCGCGCCTACGCCGCGATCAAAAATATGCACGAGTCCTCGGGCAACGCGCTCGACATGGCCAAGGTGATGCGCGAGCGGCCCGATCTCGTGACGAGCTCGATGCCGATGTCGGACGCCAAGATCCGCGAGGCCCGCGCGCTGTCGCATCTGAGCGACGATGCTTTCAAGATGGTCGCCGGCGGCGCGGTCGAGCCGAGCCATGCGGCGGCAGTCGGCGAATCGGTCAAGGATGCGACGCGGCACGCCGATCTCATCAAGGAGATGGCCGACGCCAAGGTGAAGAGCGCGCAGCATGCCCGCGTCTATGTGCAACAGGCGATGGCCGCGCCGTCGATCTCGGAAACCACCTCGAGCCTGTTCGGCGAGGAAACCAACACCCGCTCGCTCATCAAGGAGCGCTCGGCGGTGCTCGACCGGGTGATGACCTCGCTCAAGGGCAACAAGAAACTGTTCGGCATGCTGTCCCGTGAGGCCGACACGATCGAGGCGGCCGGCAACAAGCTGGTGCGCGACACCAACGCGGCCAACGCCGATCAGGCGGCGCGGCTGTCGACGCTGATCGAGAAGCTGGCGACGCAGCGCGGCAACGTCTCGACGCTGCTCGATCAAGCGGCAAAGCAGGTGGCGGCCGGCGAGAAAGCGCCGAAGGCGGCGCGCGCGTTCTTGAAGTCGGTGCAAGGCGCGATGGAGAAGGGCGGCATCAGGGCATTGGTCGGAGACGGACCGCTGCCGCTGGCCGAGAGCGGGGGGATGCAGCGGATGGTCGATAAGCCGAAGAAAGCGACGGCCAAGGCCGCCGCGCAAACCTCCTTCCTCGCCCCCGCCACCACGCAAGAACAAGTCTCTGCCGCAATGAAATCGGCAGGAAAGCCGACCGTGACGCAGTTGCCTGCCGACGACGGTCTGTTCGGCTCGAGCATGAAGCAGACCGATCTGGTGGACATGGCGAAGGCGAAGCAGCCCGGCGCCTACGGCACGCCCGAGTATCAGCCGCCCGGAGCGCGGGCGCAGAGCGAGTCCTATTGGTCATTTCGTGCGGAGCGCCCGCCGACGGTTGATGAACTTCCGCCTGGAGCCTTCAAGGGCACGCAAAAAGAGTTCTCGTCGCTGTCGCCCGGCATGCGGCGGGAGATCGAGCGCCAAGCGCTGCGAGCACAAACTGCCGATCAGCCGGTCACCATCTCTCCCTCCGTGCCGCATCCAGGGACGAAGATACCGCCGGCACCGGGCATGCAGCCATCGCAATACGCCAACAACGCTTTCATCGCCCGCGTAGGCAATCAAGAGTTCACCGCCTACGTCGAGCAGGAAGGAAAGTACGGGTGGAAGGTCAAGACCGTCTCCGAAAGCGCTATCGATCCGAAGTATGGGGCCGGCAGTTTCGTCAAGTCGCACAAGGTCAGCGGCTACTATCCGAGCGCTCAGGCGGCGGCTGATGCGGCGCTCAAGGGCGTTCGGCCCGGCTGGTCCGACGAGGCCCGCGCGGCAAGTGCTGAAGTCAGGGCGGCGAACGCTGACCCCAGCAAGTACACGATGCTGCCGAATGGCGACAAGAAGCTGAGCAAGGGCCATCTCGACAAGATGATGGCCGACGCCAAGGCGCTGCCGAAATCCGACCCGACGCGGCCGCTCAAGATCGAGCACGTCAAGGTGCTCGCCGGCACCGCATGGCGGCCGGACGGAACGGCCTACACGCCAGGGCTGGAAAAGCTGCTGGACGACACGTTGAAAGCGGATCAGGCGAAGGCGTTCGCGCAGACAAAGCGCGGCTCGCGCAAGGCAAAGCACGCTGCCGACATGGCCGCCATCCATCAGCAGATCAAAGACACGATCGGCCCGCGAGGTGACGGAAAGCATTTCCACACCGACGGCACGCCGATCACCAAGGAATCGATGGCGGCAAGAGGGCAGACAGCGCCAGCGTCGGCGGCCAAGCCAGCCAAATCGATGGTTCTCGCCGCAATCGAGAGCGCCATCAAGCGCGGTAAGCGCGAAGACCTGTCGCCAGCACAGCGCGAGGCCATCTCCAAGATGACCAATGAGCAGGTGCGGGCGCTCGATGATTTCGCGGCCAAGTATCGCCGCAGTGGGGCAATGTCCGATGCCGATTTCAACCGCGTGAGCGCGTTCAGGGCAGCGTTCCGAGATCGCGCCAAGGTGACATCCGATGCCGCCTTCAACGCTGCTCACCCCGGCTGGTCTGACGCTGCTCGAGAAGCCTCCGCCGAAGTGCGCGGTGTCGCAAAGCCGGGAGAGGCGAAGCCGCCGAAGCCCGCCAAGGTCAAGCCGCCGAAGGCTCCGAAAGCCCCGGCTGGCTTTGATCCCAAGCGCTCCGGCATGAAGTTCGTTGGCGAGGCGCGCACGCTCGAACGCGGTCCGGTCAACGTGTTTCTCAATAAGCGCGACGGCATGTCCTATGTCGCCGCCAAGGACGCGCCGATGGACACCGCAGGCCGCCCGTCCGGGCTGCGCATGTCGCCGTCCGGCATCGATCTCGCCGTCGCCAAACTCAATAAGGATCACCGGTTCCACACCACCGCGCAGAAGGCGACCGACTTGCCGCCGTTCAACCCGGTCAAGGTGCGCACGAGGAAGCCAGCCGCGCCGAAGGTGTCAAGCGCCCCGGCGAGCACGGCCCTCACCAACGCCGCCAAGTCGGCCGGCATCAAAGACCCCAACGCCACCTTCGCCGAGATGTTCAAGAAGGGCGGCAAGAAGGCGCTCGGTATCCTCGGTCCCGCTGCCATCGTCGGCGCCGGTGCCGTCGCGTTCGACGCCAGCCGCAACCAAGCCCATGCCGAGGGCAAGACCGCGGGTGAAGCGGTGGCAACCGGTCTCGTCCAGGGGGTGGCCGCATCCACGACGGTCGCCGCCATCGGCTACGGCATCGGCAAGGGCGTGCAGATCGCCGCCCGCGCCGCGCCAGTGGTCGGCAAGATCGCCATGAAGGCGCTGCCCGCCGTCGCAATCGCGACCGCCGCCTACGAAGTCGGCAAGGGCGCGATTGCTGGCTATCAGAAAGACGGGCTATCCGGTGCCGCCAAGGGCGCAGCGACCGGTGCTGCCGACTGGGCGACGCTTGGCGCTTACTCGCACTTCAGCGGCAAGGCCGAGGGTGAGAACGGCAGACTCAGTGCCGCGCAGCAACAGCAGTTCGCCGCCGCCAACGCCAATTGGGCCGCGATGCAGGAAGCCAAGCAATCGAGCGGCAAGGCGCAAGGCTGGTCGGATCAGGCGCGCATCTCGGCCTACATCTCGCGCGTCGCCAACGCCGGCGGCACGCCCGACAATCTGCCTTATGGCGGAGCCGTGAGGGCGCCAGCGCAAGCCACACAGGAAACACCGAAGTCGGCCAAGTCGAAGCCGAAGAAGCACGGCGCATGAGCGTGCACGACGACATTCTCGATGCCAAGCTGGCGCTCGAATACGAGTTGGCCGAGCCGCTTTCAGCCGCGCTCTCGGCCTACATCTCGACCTGGGAGCGCGGCCAGGGGGTGGTCCGCACCATGGATCACGTCGCCCACAAAGAGCAGATCGAGTCGGTCCTGTTGCGCCACTACGCCCGCGTCGTCGCGGTCATGTCGGGCCGCGTGCCAGGGGGTGGCGAGACCATCGACTCCGTGGCGCTCGGGCCGGCGCACGCCGCCTCGCTGCGCTCCCGCGCCCACAATCAAACACTGCACATGCTGCGCGGCATGGACCGCGACCTGATGACGGCGCTCGCTGCCATACCGGTGCCGAGCGTGCCGCTGGTCAAGAGCGCGTCCATGAACGGCGGCATCGAGATCAAGAAGGACATCTTCTCGGTCCAGATGCTCGCCCGGTTCAAGGAGACCGCAAAACAGGCGTGGCACAAGCTCAAGGCGCGCATGCGCGCGATCGCCAACTTGGAAACCGAGGCGGCCGCCGAGGAATACCAAATCGAGTGGGTGAAGCAGAAATACGCCAATGCACGCATCTACAAGACGTGGAATTCGCTGATGGACGGCCGCGAGCGCCCGACCCACCACGAGGCGCACGGCCAGGAGGTGCTGGTCGATCAGCCGTTCATCGTCGGCGGCGCGATGCTGAAGCAGCCGGGCGATACCAGTCTCGGCGCTCCGTTGTCTGAGACTATAAATTGCCGCTGTTTTTCGAGCTTTTCCCTCGTCGGTCCAAACGGCGAGCGCATCGACATCCCGTTGCAGACACCGGCTCTGCCGGCCAAGCGGCGCTGGCGGCCGGGTGACAAGTTCGGCGTCGAGACGCCGGTGCGTCCGACCGAGTCAGTGACGCTCAACGGCACGACACGGGCCCGCGTGGTGCTCGGCGACGGCCGCACCTTCGCGACCATGCAGCAGGTCGATCCCGGCACCATCGTCGTCACCGTCAACGGTCAAGCCATCGCCCGCGCTGCGTTCTCCGGCCCCAGCGTCACGTCCATGACCCTCGCCGACGGCGCGGATCAACTCGGCATCGGCGATCTCATTCGCCGGTCGGTACGCGGCACGCATGAGTTTTTAATGCGACGGCGTTAGCGTCCAATCTGCCCGCCGGCAGAGTGTTCAGTCTCGGCTCAAAGGCTCAGACGTTTTCCCCCGTGCGCGCTGACCGGCGGGCCCGCGCCTCCCATACGAAGAGGGTCACTAAATGTCCATCAAGGTCGAAAGCGGTGCTTCCGTCAGCCTCGAGGAAAAGGCCATCGGCGAGACCGACGACGTTGTCACGATCGAGGGTTATGCCTCGACGTTCGGTAACGTCGATCTCGGCGACGATGTCGTCATGCCCGGCGCCTTCGCGGAAAGCCTGAAAAGCATCGGCCTGCCGAAGCTGCTCTGGCAGCACAAGCTCGACGAGCCGCCGATCGGCGACGTGCTCGACGCCAAGGAGGATGGCAAGGGGCTTTGGTTCAAGGCCGAGATCCCCAAGGACACAGGCGACCCGCTGGTCCGCCGCATCGTCTCCGGTCTGAAGCGCAAGAGCATCAAGACAACCTCGATCGGCTACAAGACGGCGCGCTCCGAGCGGCGCAAATCCGACGGCGCGCGGCTCCTGCAGAAGCTCAAGCTGTACGAGATCTCGCTCGTCAACATGCCGATGAACCCGCTTGCCGAGATTTCCTCGGTCAAGGGCCTCGTCGCCTATCAGGATTTGCCGCTGGCGCGCGACGCCAAGTCGTGGGACGCCGCCGCCGCTCTCGCCCGCGTCAAGGCGCGGTTCGGTGAGGACGACGACGCGCGACGCGCCTTTCTGTTCGCCGACCCCGATTCCAAGGCGTGGAACCCGGCACTACTGATCGCCGACGTCGATGCCTCCGGCAACCTCGTCGTTAACCCGGTCGCTTGCTTCAAGGCGGCGACCGTGCTGCTCGGCTCCGATGTCGCAGATCTCGGCATCCCCGACGAGGCCGACGACGCGGTGCGCGCCCATCTCGACCGCTACTATGCGGCTCTCAATCTGGATTCGCCGACAAAATCCTTGTCGGCCGAGGAGTTCGATCATCTCACCGAGCGCGAGCGGGAAGTTCGCCTCAAGGGGATCGGGATCAGTAACAGTCTTGCGAAGCGTATTGCCTCATCGGGTCAGTGGGATGCTGACCGCAAGTCGCGCCGGGATGGCGCGATGCCAGCCGAAGCCACCGAGCTTCTGACCGCGCTCTCGTCGATCGGACGGGTCGCTCAATCCCTCATCCAAAGGTAAAACGCACCATGGCTGATAAGCCCGAAGCCTCTGCCGAGCTCGAGAAGCTCGGTCGCGACGTCAAGTCGGCGCTCAACTCGCTCAGTGAGAGCGTCGAGACGAAAAACAAAGAGACCCTGACGAACGTCGAGAAGTGGTTCTCGAAGTACGAGAAGGAGAACCAGGATCTCGTCAAGCAGCACGCCCTCGTCGCCAAGGCGGCCGAGGATCTGGTCGAGAAGGTGAAGGCGGCCGAGGCCGAACTCGCCAACACGAAGAAGGATTCCGCCGAGTACAAGAGCCGCGTCGAGAAGATCGAGACGCTGATCGCGACTGGCGCCACCGGCAACAAGGACACCGACGCCGCGCTCGCCCGCAAGAGCGCCGAGTACGAGAACTTCTTCAAGTTCTTCGCCGGCAAGTCGCAGGCGTCGAACTCGATCGACTTCAAGACGTTGCGCACGGACTCCGACACGCAGGGCGCGTATCTCATTCCGCAGATCATGGACAATGAGATCCGCAAGTACATCACCGAAATGTCCCCGGTCCGCCTGTTCGCCCGCTCGCGCGTGGCGCCCGGCAAAACCATGGACATCCCGATCCGCCTCGCATTGCCGAACGCGTATTTCGAGGGCGAGGCCGAGCAGGACGAGAGCGGCAACACCACCTACGGTTCCGAGACCATCACGCTCTATCGCCAGTCGATCACGGTGCCGGCGACGCTCGACATGATGCTGAGTTCTGCGTTCGACATCGAGCGCGAGATCAGCGCCGATGTCGGCGAGGCGTTCGGTGTTGGTGAGGGACTGAACTTCGTCAAGGGCTCTGGCGTCAAGGGGCCGCACGGCTACATCAACGACAGCCGCATCGATGTGGTCGATACCGCCACGTCGGGCACGCTGGCGTTCGAGGATCTCGCCAACGTCAGCGGCAAGCTGAAGCGCGGCCAGATGCCGATGTGGTACTTCAACCGCCGCACGCTCTCGGCCCTCCTGCAGATCAAGTCCACCATCGGCGTGCCGGTGTGGACGCCGGTCGCCGGCAACAACCCCGCGATGATCTGGGGCTACCCGTACTCGTCGGACATGATCCACATGGACGACAGCCAGGACGGCGCCGGCGCCAAGCCGATCATGTTCGCCGACATGCGCCGCCTCTACGAGATCTTCGATCTCATGGGCATCTCGGTGATCCGCGACGACGTCACACAGAAGCGCAAGGCCATCACCGAGTGGACGTTCCGGCGCTACCTGGCCGGCCGCGTCATCATCCCCGAGGCCGCCAAGATCGTTCGCATCAAGGCGTAAGCCTGACGGCGCGTGGTGAGGGGTTCGCCCTCGCCACACCATCACCGGCTAGAGATCAATCAAGGAGACCAGCGCCATGAGCGCAGACTACGACCTGAAACACAACATCAAGGTGGTCCCGGCCCTCGTGCCGGCCGTCTGGGATGCCGACAACACCCCCGCCGCCATCGATACTGCCGGTTACAAGGGCGTCACCATCCTGACGCACGTCGGTATCGGCGGCATCACCTTTACCACCACCAACAAGGTCGAATTCACGATCACGCACAGTGACGACCTTGATTCGACATACGCGGCTGTCGAGGAAGATGACGTGCTGATGCCCTACGGCGAGACGCTCGCCACCGGAGGCATCATCCGTTCGCTCACCGCAGCCAAGGCTGCGGCCGACACCGAGGTTCATGCAGTCGGCTACCGCGGCAAGAAGCGCTACCTGAAGGTGCTCGCCAACTTCGGCGGCACGCATTCCTCGGGCACGCCGATGTCGGCCTCGGTGATCCTGTCGAAGCCGGATTCCAAGCCGGTCGGCCAGACCAACTTCGTGCCGTCGCTCAACAAGACGGCGCAGTAAGCCGGATCGGATGATCTGGCGGGGCGGGCTTCGGCCCGCCCCACTTGAACCGCTGAACGAACCAGGGGCACGGGGATCATGGTGGACAAATTCTTTTTCGTCGAGGCGCTCGAAAGCGCGTGCTGGCGCTCTCCCGGTCGGCAGATGGTTGTGTCGCTCGTCGAAGCGCGCTGGGCGATCGATGGTGCCGGCGTCGATGTGCTGCCGAACGTCGTCTACTCCTTCGCCAGCGATGACACCGCGCATTACCTGCTGACGGTGCACGAGAACGAGCGCGGCGGCCAACCGCGGTGCGTGCCGGTGTTCGTCGAGAAGGGCAACATCGTCGCTTTCCATCGCGAGGACGACGCCATGTATTTCGTCCAGGCCGGCAAGGCGCGCCAGGTCACGGACGCCGAGGTGGCGGCGCTGTTCCGTGCCGAGGAGGCGCATGCCGAGATTACGCACGCCGCCGACGACGCGCCAGCCGAGGCCCATGCCGAGCCGCACGTCGAGGCCGAGACCAAGTCGAAGCGCAAGACGCGAAAGGCTGGCGCGGCATGATGAAGGGCAAACTCGAGAACAAGGCATTCGGCAAGGCACCAGAGAACAAGGGCCGGATGCCGGTATCCCACACCGAGAAACCAGCCAAGGGCGAGGCCGCCAGGATCAAGGCGGAATCGACCAAGGTGATGACCATGCAGCAGTGGGAAAAGAGCGCCACCGACGCGGCTATGGACCGCAAAGTGGCGAAGCGCGAGGGACTATCGCTGCGGCAGTACGAGGGGTCGAAGCTCGACGAGGGCAATGACCGCAAGCAACTCGCCGCCCACAACGCCAAAGCCAAGGCGGCAAAGAAGGGGGCATAAATTCATGGCGCGCACGGGCGGCTATCGCGGTAAGGGCTCCTACGGCACATCCGGGCAGATCGCCGGTGGTGGCGCGAGGAACGTGTCGCTGCGCGGCCCGGCCTCGCCGCAGACGCGCGGCGCTTCCGTCAGTGAATCCATGGACAAGGTCGCGGCGATGATGGACAAGCGCGCGGCCGAGATCAAAGCCGAGCGGGCCGCCAAGGCGGAAGGCAGAAGCGCTCCGGCTCCGGCCGCCGCGCCCGCGCCCGAGCCGGTGGCGCAGCCGATGAGCACGCCGGAGGAGCGCTGGATCAACCGCGCTCGAGCCGGTGGCGACGATATTCGCACCGATGCAGAACTGCGCCAGCAGTACCGCGACCGTGTAGCGGCGCGCGATGCCAAGTTGCAGGCCGCAGCGCCAAAGACCGAGCCGGCCGCACCGGATGCACCGAAGCCTAAGGCCAAGACCGCGAAAGGCAAGAGCAGCGCGAAGGCCGAAATTGCCCATCTTGATGGCCGCATCGAAAATGCTCGGGCAAGCATGTCCATAGGCAAGCCGAGTGATGCCGACATCGCGCGTACAAACGCTCTGATTTCCGATCTCGAACGGCAGAAGGCCGCGCTGGCGCCGAAGGCGAAGCCCGCCAAGGCCCCCAGGAAGCCAGCGCCGTCGGCGATCGCGAACGCGCGGTACGGCTCCGATTTCATGGCTCCTGATCCGGCCCGTGCCGCCGCGCTCGAAGCGGCCGCGCGGCAGCCGAAAGCACCGAGCGCAGCGCGCCAGGGGGCTATTGATACCTACAAGTCCGCATTTGGCCACGAGCCGCCGGCGCGCATGTCGGCGAAGGCGATGAAAGCGGCCGTGGAGAACCGGGCCATTACGGCATCGCGCATTGCGCAGCAAGACGCGATGATGGACCGGCTTCTGACCGGCGAGCAGCGCGTTGCGGAAATAGCAGCCCGCCGCTCCTTTCAAAAGAAGTTCGGCCACGCTCCACCCGCCGGCATGACGCCCGACGCCATGGCCCGCTGGACCGAAAGCGGCATGACGAAGGCCCCCGCCCCGCCCGGAGCGTATGGGCCCGTCGGAAGCCACGGGGATAGGACTGGCGGCGGAGACGCTCACCGGAACAGCATGACGCCGACGCCAACCGCCACGCCTCCGGCTCCGCCGTCGATCGGCCAGATGGCCAAGAACGCCTATGCCAAGGCCGCCATGCCGCTCGCCGTGATGAGCGTCGGCATCCAGGCGGTCGGCGCCTACAACCGCGCCCGCGATGACGGTGCCGATACGGGTCGCGCGGTCATCGAGGGCGTCAAGGCCGCCGCTGTTCCAACCGCCATGATCGGCGCGGTGCCGGCGCTCAACGCCATCGGCCGTGCGTCGTCGCTCGGCATGATCGCGACCGGCGCACAGGTGCTCGGCAAGGCCGCCGGCCGGCTGGCGCTGCCCGCCGTCGTCGGCTGGTCCGCCTATCAGGGCGCGCAAGAGGACAAGAACACCCTTCGCGGTGCTGTGCGCGGTGCCATCCGCGGCCTCGATCCATCGGCGATCTTCATGGCGCGCGGCCTCGGCGAGCGCGCGTTTGACGGTGCCTTCGGGCAGGCAACGCCGAAAACCTCGTTCTGGGACACCGGACCACGGCCGCCGTTCATGGACACCTTCCAGAAGTCTCTGCAGAAGATGCGCGGCGCCGACGCCGGTTTGCAGGGAAGCTCAGGCCGCCTCAACGCCGAGCAGAAAAAGCAATTTGCCGTAGCCAATGCCGCCTTTGGACAGCGCGCCTTGCCCGCACCCGAGAAGAACGCTGGCGGCGAGAAGGCCGCGCGCGGCTGGGCCAACCCGGCCGTGCAGATGGCCGCGCAAGAGGCCCGCGGCGTCGTCAACGTCACCGACTGGGCGCAGTCGGGCGAGAACTACGACGGTAACAGCCTGATGACGCGGGGGCGCTGACGCCATGACCAGAAAAACCGCAAGTCACCCGCCGGCCGGCAACATGCGCCGCATGGTGCACGGCGCCGGGACGGCCGCCAAGAAGGCCGCGCGCGCCTCCGGCAAGGCCGCCGTCAAGACCGCCAAGTTCGCTGGCGCAACGGTGCTGCCGGCGGCGCCGGTCGCCAGCGGTCTGGCCAAGGGCCAAGTCAAAATTGCCGATCAGGCGCGCGCCCACATGACGGCGATCAAGGCCGGCGAGAAGGGTGCCCACATGGGCGCGCTGAAGGCGCTCGGCAAGGTCGGCATGGCGGCCTCGACTTTCGTGCTGCCGGCGCTCGCCGCCGCCGCCGCTATCAGCACGGCGCGCGATGTCTATCGCCGCACCGGGCGGATCGACGAGGCAGCCGGCGAGGGGGCTTACTCCGGCGTTGATCTGATCCTCGGCGGCGCCATGGCCGAGTACAGCCGCAGCCGCGAGGCCGGCGAAAGCCGCGCTGCGGCCGTCACCAGCGGCGTGCTCGAGGGTGTCAACAACCGCTTTCTGTTTTCCTACGGCGACGAGATCGTCAAGACGCTCAAAGACCCGTCGAAGTTTTCCGAGGTCTGGCCGGGCGCTCCGGCTTGGCTCAAAAACACCGTCGGCCGCGCCGTCGAGGAAAACGCCCGCACCGAAGGCGCCGCCAGGGCGACCGCCGAGTCGTGGCAATCGACCAACCTGACGCGCGGCGCCGATCCCTCGACGCTGGCGATCGTCAACCACGGCGAGGCCGAGAACGCCCGCGCCATGGCAACCCCGCGCAGTGCTGGCGGGGCTGCCGCAGGGCCGATGCGGGCCGCCGCCAAGCTGCACATGGCGCCCGCTGACAAGGCCAAGTTCAACGCCGCCAATGACAAGTTCAAGGCCAACGCCGCCGGCCCAAAGACATCGGCGGCCGGCGCTGGATCGGGCGACCCGAAGAAAAAAGGTTGGGCCAACCCGGCCGTGCAGCGCTCGGCACAGCAAGCCCGCGGCGTTCAGAACGTCTCGGATTGGGCCGAGGACGCGATCATCAAAAGCGCTTGAAGGAGACAAGACCATGCGCAAGCCAAGCCGACCGCAGACCACCGCCGCAGCCCCGCCGAACGTCGCCACCGGGCTGCCGGCCGGTTACGTCGAGGCGCAGCACCAGATCACCGGCGAGCCCTACGTGCCGGGCTCGGTGCCGACCAAGCCGGCCCCCGGCACGCGCTAATCCGCCACAACGAGGCTCACCATGTTCACGCCGTATCCCTACACCGCTATCCCGCCGGGCGTGACCCCGCGCTGGCGGCGCACGTCGAGCGGAACGGCATTGTCGGTGGGCCTCGACACCGTCAAGGATTTCGTCAACCGGCCGCGCGAAGATTCGTTCTGGGACGCGGAGCTGACATCGTTCATCGCCGTCGCTACCGCCGAGATCGAGCGCGAATGCTCGCTGTCGCTGACCGCTGGCGTGTTCCGCGTCACCGTGCCGGCGTTTCAGGACCGCATCAAGCTGTCGCAGTATCGCCCGTTTCTCGATGTCACCGGCATCGAGTACGTCGATGCCGAGACCGGCGAGATCGAGACGCTGGCGAGCAGCGTCTATCACGCACTCACCGTCGATCAAGAGTGCGGCATGGTGTTCCTCGGCGACGGCCAGTCGTGGCCGGTCGCCGCGCGCCGTCACGATGCCGTGCGGATTACCGTGCGGGCCGGGTTTGCGGTCGACGAGACCGACGAAGAAGCCGGCTATCTGCCGCGTCCCTCAGAAGTCACCCATGCGCTGCTGATGACGATTGCCGCGCTCGACAGCGGTCGCGGTGACAGTTCCGGCTCGGTCAGCAGCAACACCACGGTCTATGCGATGAAAAATTCGCGCGGTGGCGGCATCATCCCGCCCGAGGCCATCGCCCTGCTGCGCGGCTGGAAATACCGCTGGGTGACCGCATGAGTGGCAAACTGCTCATCTCGCCCAAGCACGTCACCATCACGGTGCAGCGCCGCGCGCTGCTGCCGCCGGAGCCCGGCTCGGCCGCAGCGCGCCACGAGTACACCGACGTGTTCACGACCCGCGCCGAGGTGACGAGCCGATCAGGCAAGAGCGAGTGGGCGCAAGTCGACATCGACGGCAAGAAGGCGAGCCACACCTTCACCATCCGTTTCACCACGATCGAGTTCGACGTGCGCGACCGCGTGCGCGACGCGACCGGCGCATTGTTCCAGATTCTATCCGTCGAAAACGTCGATCTCCGCCGTCGCGAGATGAAAATTCACTGTTCGAGCCAGGGATCTGATGATGTCGCCGCAGCGCGCTAACCTGCGGCACCTTGCCGCATTGCAAGCCTGGGGCTTGCGGCTTTGCCGCGCCGCTGGTACGCACGTTAGTAACGTGACGAATCGCGTCTCGGCTTGTGGCTTAGGCAACGCTGGCGCTTCTGGCGCGTACTCCCTGACAGGATTTGACCATGGCAGGCTTCTCGGCGGTTGGCGAGGGGCGCGCATTCGCGTCTCTGATCGGGCTCGGCGGGCGCTTCAAGGCTGGCTTGCGCGATGCCGCCGAGATGGCGGGGCAGATGCTCGTTCGCACGACGCAAGAGGGCATGGAAGGCGCGGGTGGCGGGCGTCTCTATCCGGGGCAGAGGCGGCAATCGTCGGCTCCGGGCGGCTATCCGGCGATCCAGTCGTCGCAGCTCTATGGCTCGCTCGGGCACGAGGTCTCGGGCAATACGCTGCGGTTTGGCTCGTCTGGCGCGTTCAACAGGGGATTCGACTACGCCATCGGCCAGCACGAGGGTACGTCGAAGATGGCTCCGCGCCCCTATTTGCATTTGACCGTCCAGAAAAAGCAGGCCGAAATCGCCAACGTGCTGGGCGAAGGCGCCTGGCGCAAGATCATCGGCGGCTAATGCGGGTCGCGCAAGCGGCGGGGATGGTGGCATGAAACTGCTTCCGCTCATCCTGCACGGCGGCATTCAGATCCCGCGCCACACCGCGCTGTTTTCAGACGCGCTCGCCGTCGCAACGCTCGACGTCGTCGAAGGTGGCAACGTCACCATCAACTGCTCTGCGGCGCACAACGTTGCGGTCGGCAGCGCCATTGCCGTCTCGATCACCGACGCAGAAACGCCGAACCCGATTACTGCGGCCAGCGTCACGGCGAGCGGTACGATTCTGTGCACCACGACCTATCCGCACAACCTGGCGGCCTCGCCCGATCCGGTGCGGTTTCGCGCGTTCAACGAGTTCGCCAAGGTCGCCGGTTTCACGTCAACGTCGATCAACGGCATTCGCGATCTGGTCGCGACGCCATCGCCGACGACGTTCGAGATCGAGCCTGGGGCGGAAGTCGTCGGGCCGATCACACTGACCGGCAACGAGGCACTGAAAGAGCGGCTTGAGTACGACGTCACCGGCTGGCACAAGGCGACCGCGACGACTTCGACCGCGCTCACATTCGCAACGCCGGCGACGGTCGCGCGCGACTACACCGTGACCGCGCCGACCGTGGTGCGCAACATCCGGATTTACGGCGCTATCGATCACGAGGCGGCGGTGCGGCAATTGACCATCGACGGCGATCTGCTGACCATCGACAAGGGCCACATGTTCATCCTGCCGCGTCGCGTGCGCGCCAAGGGCCGGTTCGATCTGACCGACGTCGCGCCCGGTGCCGACTACCGGCAGGTGGTCGAGGACGGGTTCACCGTGCTGGTGTTCCTGCCATCGACCGGTTCCGCCGCGCACGTCAAGGCGATCGACAAGGGCCAGGGCGAGGTGTTCAAGGCGGTGTTGCGCGCTTTTGCCGGGCTGCGCATCTCCCGCGGCGAACTGTGCGCGTCGGGTCACTACGTCGCGACGTTTGAAAGTCACCAGGGCGGCATGCACTCCAACAACGCCGTCTACGCGCACGAGTACGTGTTCGACGCGCCGTTCACACTGCTCAACGAGGACATGCTGGCGCCCTACGAATGGCCGGCGCTCGACGACATCGCGCTCGACGGCGGCACAGTGCCGACGACAATCATCCCCGAGGGCTCGGGCCCGTGGGACGAGCTCGATTTCACCGGCATCTATCACTACGGGCACCCGTCGCCACTGAGCGGCACAGTCGTCATGGACACCGAGGAATGACTCGATGAGCACGATCATCAAGAAGCGGTTCAAGAACGTCGCGGCCTGCGTTATCGGCGGCAAGCAGCCGGGCGAATTGTTCCTGTTGCCGGTCGCCGAAGACGGCGTGACGCCAGCCGATATGTACTGGCGCAAGCGCATCGCCGAAGGCGCGGTTGCGCTCGACGCACCATCAGATCCCGCACCCGCCAAGGCCGTTCGCGTTGCCAAGGCTTCGTCGAAGCAGGAGTCCTGATCGGGTCTTGCCCGATCTCGACTACAGAACGTCCAATAGGGGGACCACGAAACCATGTCCACGATGACCGCCATTCGTAACCCGCGGGTTACGCTCAACATGGTGCAGCGCGACCAGATCGTCTCGATCGAGGAGCAACGCGTCCTGATCGTCGGCCAGATGCTTTCGGGCACGGCTTCGGCCGGGCTCGTCGCCGACATCCCGCGCACCGCCGCCGAGATCAACGCCCTGTTCGGCGCCCGCTCGCACCTCGCCATGATGTGCCGCGCGTTCCGCAAGGTGAACCCGTGGACGAAGCTCGATTGCATCGCGCTCGCCGATGCGTCCGGCACCAACGCCACGGCCAAGATCGTGATCGCCGGCACGGCGACCGAGGCCAAGACCATTCATGTCGACGTGGTTTCGAGCCGCAACCACAGCTACGAGATCGATGTCGAGGTCGACGACACCGAGGCCGATGTGACTGCCAAAGTGCTGGCTGCGGTCGCGCTCGACGACGAGTGCCCGTTCACGGTGGCCAAGTCGACCACGACCGAAACCGACGACACGTTCACGTTCACCAGCACGCACGACGGCACCGTCTCGAATGCGTGGCTGCTGCGCGTGCGCGACGCCTACAACCGCCCGGCGGCAGTCGCCGGCCTCACCTTCACGTTGACCGGCTGGGCTTCGGGCGCCACCGACCCGACGCTGACGTCGATCCTCGATCCGGTCGAGAACATTCGCTACCAGACCATCGTCTGGCCGCAGGCGTACACCACGACCGTGGTCAAGAGCTTCATCAACGCGCGCTTCAACCTCAACAACGACATCAAGGACGGCGTCGTCATCCAGTGGGTGCACGACAGCTTTGCCAACGTCAAGACGGCGGCGAGTGCGATGAACTCGCCGTCGTTCGTCATGCTCACCAACGAGACGATGAGCACGGCGCACTGGAAGGGCCCGCATCTGCCGGAGGCGCCCGACGTGCTGGCGGCGATCTTCGCCGCGATCCGCTCGCGCCGGTTCGAGGAAGGCATCTCGATCTCGGACCTCGTCGTCATCAACGAGGGCCGCGATCAGTTCGGCGGCCGCCACATCGCCGCGCTGCCGTACTTCAATACGCCGTTCGTCGATGTCGAGCAGCCGTTCATCGGCTCGGGCTATACCTACGCCGAGCAGTTGGAGCTCGAAGCGGCCGGCGTGTCGGTGGTCGGCACCAACGTGCGCAACAACTCGGTGATCGCATCGGTGATCGTCACCACCTACATTAACGATGCCGCCGGCAACGATGAGGACACGTGGCACTACCTCAACTGGCGCGATTCCCACTCGATCATGCGCGAGTTTTTCGTCAACAACTTGCGCGAGGACTTCGCCCAGCACCGCCTGACCAGCGGCTCGGCCGTGCCGAACATGGCAATGGCCGACGAGGCGTCGATCCGTGCGGCCATGCTCGGCTATTACAACGTGCTCGCCGACGACGGCATCACGGTTTCCGGCCGCGAGGCGCGGCAGTATTTCGAGGACAACATGACCGTGACGCTGAAGCCGAGCCAGCGCCTCGTCGAGCTTTACGTCGACGCCAGGCTTGTCAGCCAGCTTGGCGAGATTCGGGGTGTGGTCAAATTCAGCTTCACTGCCTAATCCCCAGGGTAACCGCAACACGAGACGAGAGGACATAGACGGCCATGGCTACTCTGGCAGAAGCACTGACCTTGTCGGCACCCAAGGTGCAGATCGACGGTCAGACCATCAAGATCATCCCGGGCTCGGTCGAGCGCGACATTCCCGGCGAGCGCAAGGTGCGGGCGGTATCGGTGGGCGGCGACGCCGTCGATATGGTCGTCGGCCTCAACGTCGAGGAGTTGAAGGCCAAGGTCAAGTTCTCGGTGGCGCACACAGCCGAGATGCTGCGCTTGGTCGAGACCGTCGCCGACAAGGCCAACAAGGGCGTGCCGGTGACGATCAAGATCATCGAGCCGACCAAGCAGCTCTCCTACGAGCAGATGTTTCTGACCAGCAAGCCGTCGGCCAAGTACGAGGCCGAGGGCTCGATCGATCTTGAGTTCGAAGGCAAGTACGTGCCCTAAAGGGTAAAGGCAACACGGGGCCGGTTCGCGGGAGGCGCCTGCGGACCGGCCCTGACCGACACTGAAACTGCGACCATCAGGGGGCAAAACCAACATGCGCGGCGAAACGATTCTGACACTCGACGACCCGATCAAGATCTCGGAAAACGGCAACTTCGCCGAGGTTACATCGCTCACGCTGCGGGCCCCTGGGCTCGGCAAGCGGCACGTTCACGCGACAATGACCGCGTTCGTCATGGAGGCGATCTCGTCGCTGCAATCGCGGCGATCCTCGCTCGAAGCGATGGCCAAGACGCAGCCGGCCGACGTTGGCGGCTCGCTCAACGTCGACGACGAGGATGCGCCGAAGGCCGCCGAGAAGGACGAGGATCCGCTCGGCGTCTGGCAGATGATGGCGATGGGACTCGGCCCGGAGCGGTTCCAGCAGTTCAGCGACTACGTCATGAAGACCTTGACCGGGACGCCGAAGCTGGCGACTGCTGGCGACAATGGATCGCCAGTCACCGATGCGGTCTGGGAGGCGCTCGACGAGGTTGGCGGCATGGACGCGGTCGACCGTGTTCTCGGGACGTTCACGGGTTTTTTCTTAGTGGACCGCAAATCAAAGAGGACGAGTGGGCCCGCCACGTCTCCTTCGTCGTCCTCGGCTACGAAGGCGCAATTTCCATCGAGTACGCGCGCGAACTCCCGTTCGCGGAACTGATGCGTCTCACCGACGACTTGAGCGCCTACCACAAAGAGGTCGAGAGGGCCTCGAAACGCAAGGCCAAGAGTTAAACGCCGGTCGGGCTCAATGGGTCCGACCGGTTTCTTTTGTCGAGACTTCGGCCAGTGTCCTTGACGTAACCCACCACGAGCGCATCGTTCCGATCTTGCGCACGAGGCTCTGGCCGGCGATCAGTTCGACCTTCTCGACATACACGGTATCGCCCGGCTTCAACTCGGTGCATCGGCCCATGCGGATCTGCTGATCGAGATAGGCGCCGAACGCGGCGCGGTCGCCGGCCACAACGAACCGATCAAGCGCCGAGCGCTGTTCCTTTTCGCATCCGAAAACGAGCTCCGTCAGCCGCAACCTGTCGCCGGGTAGCGGGTAGTTGGCCGTGGCCGCTGATCGTTCAGGCCCCCACGCGGCGACGATGAGACCAAGCGCTCCGCTGAGCAGGAGCACGATCACCAATAACCGAACAAATGCCATCGCTTTGTCGCCCTCCGACTCTGAGGGGGAAAAGCGTAGCGCAAGGGGAAGAAAATGGCCACGTCCTTTTCGGTCCAGTATCTCTTTGAATTGGTTGATAAGTTTACCCCTGCCGCCGCTGGCATAGCGGTCGCGGCAGCGCGGATGGGCAAGGCTATCGCTGCGGCGGGCGCGACCATGGGGCCGCTGATCGCCCGGCTGGCTGGCGTCACCGCTGGCGTGGTGCTGCTGTCCGGTGCCTTTGCCCTGATGGGCGTCAAAAAGGCGGCGGCCTTCGAGGAAAGTCTGACCAGTCTGCGACGGGTGACCGGCATCACCCGAGACGAGATGTTCGCCTATGGCAAAGACGCCATGCAACTCGGTGTGAGTGTCGGCAAGTCTGGCGAGCAGATCGCTGAGATGATGACCGAAGGCGCACTGATGGGCATCCGCGGCCGCGAGACGCTCGCGGCGTTTGCCGAGACGGTCGCCAAGGTTTCTGTGACCTGGGACGACATGGGCGAGAAGATGGCGTCCCGCTCGCTCGCCACGCTCACTGCGCAATGGTTCAACGACCTCGCTCCGGAGGACGCGCGCAAGCGGCTGAAGGAGACAGCCGACACGATCAACGAACTGTCGAACCGCTCCGCATTCAAGGCGCCGGAACTGCTCAAGGCATTCGAACGCGGCGGTGTCGCGGCGAAGAAATTCGGCCTTACCCCGGAGCAGTTCTCGGCCTATGCCGGTACCGCGCTCGTTACGGGCGAGAAATCGGGCGAACTCCAAGGCACACGCGCCCGCATGACCTTCACGAAGCTGACGCGCAACTTGGCGGCCCCGACCAAGGGGTTCAACCGCGCGCTTGGGCTTTTGAAGACGTCGCGCGACCAAATGGGCAAAATGCTGCTCGATAATCCGCAGGATCTCATGCTCGATGTCATGGAGCGGATGCAGGGCATGAACAAAATCCAGCAGGAGTCGGTTGCGGCGGGACTGCTCGATTCGCGATCGGCGGCGCAGTTCAGCGCGGTTGCGGCAAACATCAATGAATATAAGAAGCAGCTTGCCATCGCCGACGATCAATATGCGAATCGGTTCGCCAAAGACACGGCGTTCATGAACTGGTTGCGCAACGGCGACCAGGGGTTGCGCGAGATTGCCGAGCAACTCGAACGCTACAACAAGGTCGTGACGCGCAGCGGGTCGGTCGACCGCGAATTCGGCCGCCGCACCGAATCGCTGACGTTCGCGCTGAAGCAGCTCGGACATGCATGGGACCGCTTGCAAATCCTGGCAGCGTTGCCGCTGCTCGACCCGCTGCGCAAGGGCACCAACATCCTGACCGACTTCGTGTCGGCGATGGGTGACCTGTCGCAGTACAGCGCTATCGGCGGCACGCTGCTCACGGCTGGCCTTGGGGCGGGTCTCATCTCGCTCGGCCTCGTCGCCGCCGCGTTCGCGGCGCGCATGGTCGGTCTCACCGGCGCGCTGGCTCGGTTCCGCTCTGTTGTGATGTTGACCGGCATGGCGTGGAAGACGTTGATGACCATGGCCGCCCTATCGAGCGCGGTCGCACTGACTTTGGTCGTGACCGCGATCGGCGTGACATCCGCTATGTGGATCTACGACAATTGGGGGAAGCTCGCCGAGTACGCCTCGACGCCGATCTCCTTCTCTGTCCTGTTCCCCGAACTGCCGCCGTGGATCAAGGCATGGATGGACTTCACCGCCGAACAGAATGCGGCGTCAACACCGGGCACCGGGGCGCATAAGAAGGGCTGGACCGGGCTTTCAGACTGGTTCGCCGGGCTTGGCGGCGGCAAGGCCACGCCCCCGTCCATGTATAGCGCTCCCGATCCAAATTCGGCTTGGTATGACCGCATGAACCAGCGGATCAACGGGCTTGTGTCCGGGTTCCCGGCGGGCCCCGCGCTTCCGCCGCCAGCCCCGGCGCCGAACCCGAACCGAGTGCCGCAAGCCGCCGCCGAGCGCATCAAGGTCGAAAGCCAGATCCGCGGCGAGATCGCGCCGTTGCAGGTAACCGCGACTCCGATCACCGTCAACGTGCGCGGAACCGTCAATGGGCCGGTTGCCGGTAGCGGGAGCGGCACGCTCACCACCAACGCTCCGCGTGGCGTATCCACCGCTGAGGCCGGTCAAGCCGCTGTCTCGCCGTAACGCAGCCAGGAGAGAGTCATGCTGCCGTCAGACCTGCAACCAGCTTCATTCCGCGGCGTCAGGTTTTTAGTCCCCCAGGACGACGCAGAGGAAGGAAGAAACTCGATTCGGCATGCCACGCCAGATTCCTCCTTCCACTACCTCGAGGACAACGGCCGCCATCCGCCCGAGTTCAAGATCAATGCGATCCTGCACGGGCCGAACCTGCCGGGCCAATGGGCAGCACTTCGGGCGGCGCTGACGCGACCGGGCCCGGGCATGCTCAAACACCCGTGGTATGGCTCGCAGTACGTCATGGTCGACGGCAAGTTCCGCGTCCGCCGCGACGACCGTGACGCCGGCACCCTCGAGATCGACATTCCTTTCGCGGTTACCGGGCCGCCGTCGCTGCCAGGGTCGGTGACGGGCGTGGCAGCGTATGTCACCGGCATCGCCAAGTCGGCGCTCGACACGCTGTTCGCGTCGTTTGTCGCGAGGTACGGCAACCCGCTGCTATCGACCGAAAGCATGCGCCAGATCGCTACGGCGATAGAGGACGTCGGCGCTGTGTCGGATCGGCTGTTCGCCGCCGCAGGTCGCGCCGGGGCCGATCTCGTGACGCGATCCGACGCTCTGGCGCGCGACCCTGTGGCGCTCGGCGGGACGCTCCAGCGCGTCATTGCCGAGCCGCTGGATGCCGTCGACGCCTATGGCGCTGCGGACCTCGTGCGCGGCTTCACGGCGCTCAGCGATGCCGCAATGGCGGTGACGGCGAGCGCCGACGCCATCCGCACGACGACGGCTGACCGCGTGGCCAGGGCCGAGACGCTCCGACTGGTCGGCATGACTATGGAGGCCGCAGCCTTCCTGGCGCTTGCCGACGCCATGGTCGGTCGCATCTATGCAACTGCCGATGACGTCGCTCGCGACGAGACGGCGCTGACGGCGCGCATCGATGCTGTGCATGAGCGCGAACTCGATGCTGATGTGCACGTAGCTTTGCGGAATGTGCACGTCGCTGCATCCGAAGTGCTTCGCCAGGTCGAGGTCAGACTGCCGCAGGTCACCGCTGGAACGTTCGGTAACGTGCCGGCCTCGGTGCTGGCCTATCGCGCTTATGGCGACGATGCACGACTACAAACGCTCGTCGACCTCAACCTCGGGCAGAACCCGGTGCTGATGGCCGGCACACTCAATTTGCTTCTGGAGCGCGGCTGATGGCTGGGGATAGCGTAGTCGTCATGCTCGCCGGCCGCCCGTTCGCCGGCTGGCTTCGCGTCGAGATCACGCAGACTTTCGACAAGGCATCCGGAGAGGGCACGCTCGAGATTTCCGAGCAGCCGGGCAATCCCATGCCGGCCGATGTCGGCGATACCGTTGTGATCATCCTCGCCGGCCGCCCGGTGCTGACCGGGCACGTGCACGCGGTCGATGCGACGCACGATTTCAAGACCCACACGATTCGCATGACGCTGCGAGACAAGACCCAGGATCTTGTCGATTCGACGATCGGGCCGAAGGTCGAGTTCCGGCCGGAGACGACTCTGAAAAAGGTCGCCGAGGGCACGCTCAAGAAAATGGGGCTGTCATCAATCAAGGTGATCGACAAGGCCAACCCCGACCCGTACCGCAAGGGCGGCGAGATGCCGGTCGGGGCGATCGACATGCTCGGGCACGACTGGCTCGATGCGTGGGCCAAGCGCCGTCAGGTGGTGCTGACCACCGACGGCAAAGGCAATCTGGTCATCGACCGCAACACCAAGCGGCGTCTCGGCGGCTTCCTGATGAAGACGTTCGAGGACAGCCCCAACAACAACATCAAAAAAGCGGCGTACCAGAATTCCGACTTCGGCCGCCACAACGAGCACAACTGCGCCGGCCAGAAGTCGACCACGGATCCCGATTGGGAGAACCACGACAAGGGCTATGCGCCAGCCCGCGCCGAGCCGATCTCGAACAACGTCCGGAAGGCGCTCGATTCCTCGGTGCGCAAGGAGCGCAAGTTGCATTTTCGCGGCGTTGCCGGCATCGAGGGCAAGACGCCGGAGGATGCCGCCAAGTGGCGCGCCAACCTCGCACGGGCCCGCAAATACACTTTTAATGCCACGGTGGCAGGGTTCACCTGTCAGTCTGGCGAGTTGTGGTGGCCCGGCTACGTCATCCCGGTGCGTGACGATCATTTCCAGATCAGCGACGAGTTGTTCATCAAGGAGGTGAAATTCACCAAGGACTGGGACGGCGGCGCCGAGACCGAGATCCACTGCACGTTCGGGGACGCCTATTCCGACAAGTCCGAGGCGGGCAAGTCGCGGACCGGAAAGGGCGGTCTAGGCGCGAAGCCGAGCGGCTCGTACTGAGGGCAGAAGCTAACGCGGGAGGGGCGCGCATGGCTGATACAAGACGTTATCCATTCACCGCCAAGATCAAGGCGCCGTCGAATGACAAGGGCGCCCACAAGCAGGCTCGCTTCACCGCCGACGGGCACGAGTTCTCGGCGAAGATCATCGATCCGTATGGGATTCAGGGCGCGCCGATCACCGACGGCGAGGCGCTGATCATCCCGCTCGACGGCGACATGAGCCGCTGCATCGCCATCGTGCTGCCGCCCGAGAAAGACCGCGTCGACCAGCAGAAAGAGGGCGAGGTCACCTACAAGAATCACAAGGCCGGTCAGTCGATCAAGCACGACGCCGGCGGCACCACCACGCACGAAGCACCCGGCGACATCATCATCAAGACTGGCGGCGTGTGCCACATAAATCCGACGTGAGGCCGCGATGCCGCTGATCTGCCGCCTCGGAGACACCTCGTCGCACGGTGGCGCCATCACCACCAGCGCGTCGAAAACCTTGTGCGAGGGGGCGTTGATCGCGCGTGAGACCGACATCCTGAGTTGCCCGATCCACGGTGACCAGCCGATTGTAACGCATTCGAGTCGACTCAAGGTTGAGGGTAAGTTCTGCGCCAGGCAGGGGGACTTGGCTGCGTGTGGGGCGGCACTCATTTCAGGCGCGACAAGGAGTTTCGACGAATGAAACTGCCCACACGCGACCGCCTGCATGATGTGTTCGCCTATGAGGCCGAAACCGGCATTCTGCGGTTCAAGTGCAAACTTGCCAATCGCACAAAGATCGGAGCCGAGGCTGGTTCTCCTACTCGCAAGGGGTGCTCCATCTACAAGCGTGTCACCGTTGATGGTGTCCGCTTTTATGCGCATCAGGCTGTGTGGATTATGCACCATGGCGACATTCCAGATGGGCGCGGAGTTGTAATCGACCACATCGACGGAGACGGTTCCAACAACAGGCTGTGCAATCTGCGCCTTACGGATCAGTCCGGCAATGCGCGCAATACCAAGCGACGAGTGGACAATGCAACAGGGGTGATGGGCGTTTCAATGTGCTCCACAACGGGGCGCTGGAAAGCCAGATTGGCAAATGAATGGCTCGGTCGGTTCGACAGCTTCGGCGACGCCGTGCAAGCGCGCCGTGATGCGGAGGCACGGAGCGGGTTCTCATCTCGGCATGGCGTGGCTGTTGACCGTCCTGTTCTTGCAAAGAGGCCGAAATCGCTTGGGGTTGTGTGGTCAGGTCGGTACGGCAAGTGGCAAGCAGAGAGAACGATAAATGGGAAACGGCTGTACGCCGGCCGGTTCGCATGTTTTGGCGCGGCGGTGCGCGCCGCGCAATCTCTGGTGGGGCAGTAAATGGCGACGGACCGCTACATCGATCTCGCCTATGCGCAGGACGGCGATGGAATTTTCGATCTCGTCATCGATGCCGAGGCCGCCGATTTCGCCAAGACGGCAGGGCTCGAAAGCGCGCTGCTGGTGTCGCTGTTTTCCGATCGGCGCGCCGACGAGAGCGAGGTGCGCGATCCGTTCCAGCGGCGCGGCTGGATCGGTGATCTCGTCTCCGACATCCCCAACGACCGCTACGGCTCCGGCCTGTGGCTTTACGAGCAGCGGCGGATGACCGCCGAGATCGCGGTGGGCGTGCGCCTCGAGGCCGAGCAGAGCCTCGATTGGATGCGCGACGATGGACTGATCGAATACGCCGAGGGCATGGTGATGCATGTGCCGTCGGCGCGCCGACTCGATCTGGTGGTGACGCTGCACTTTATCGACGGCGGCGTGTCGCAGCGCGCGTACACCCTCGCCGATGCGACCCGCACCGGCATGATCGCGAGGCTCTGAGATGCCGCTGAGCATTCCCAATCGACGCGGCGTGGTCAGCAGCCTGGAGGCGTATGCGCGAGGCCAGTTGCCGGAGCTCGACGCATCGATCACCAAGAAGCGCGGCTTCATCGGCGGCCTGTTGACCTCGCTCGCCTCGGCACTGCACGACTGGTACGTGGCGCTCAAGCGCTACGGCGAGCGCGAGCCGTTCCCGCAGACCGCAACCCACGATTTCTTGCTGTATGGCTGGTGGGCCGACATCACCGGGCTGGAGCGCAATCCCGCTGCCGCAGCGCGCGGCCGCATCGTCATCACCGGCACATCCGGCACGATCATCCCCGTCGATTCCGAGATCGATTATGAGGGGATCATCTACGCGACGGACAATTCGGCGACCATCAGCCCGGTGACGCTGGCGCTCAGTTCTTTGACGCGGGACGGCGCGACGGCGATCGCCGAGACCAACGAGTCGCACGATCTGGCGACTGGCATGTCGGTGGTGATTGCTGGCGCCACGCAGACAGACTACAACGGCACCTTCGTCATCACGGTGACAGCGCCCAACGAATTCACCTTCAATCTCGGCGAGGACGAGCCCGCGACACCGGCAACCGGCAGCCCGACGGTCTCGGCGACGTTCACGGCGGTGACAGTCACAGCAACCACGGTCGGTGCCACCACCAACGTGCCGGCCGGCACGTTGATGTCACTGTCATCACCGCCGGTCGGTGCCGACAGCACGGTACTGGTGACGTTCGGCGGCCTCGCCGACGGCTCCGACATCGAGGATCTTGAGGTGTTCCGCGAGCGCATCCTTGAGGCGCTCGGCACCGATTTCGGCATGTTCTCTGAGGCGGAAATCAAGATCGTCGCCAAGCAGATGCCGGGCGTGACGCGGGTCTGGGTGCGCCCCGCCACGCTCAACGCCGAAAATGGCGTTGCCGAGGGCCAGGTCGTGATTGCGTTCTTGCGCGACAACGACGCCAACCCGCTGCCATCGACGCTGGAAATCCAGGCCGTCAAGGCGCACATCGTCGCCAACATCATGCCGGCGCACACCGCCGAAGAGGACGTCATGGTCATCTCGCCGACCGGCGTCACCGTCAATTTCAACTTCACCGCATTGAGCCCCGACACGACGTCGATGCGGCTCGCGATCCGCGCCCGCCTGCAGCAATTTTTCGCCGAGGAGGTCGAGTTCGGCACGACGCTGACCGAGGACGCCTACCGCTGCGCCATCCTCTCCACCTTCGACACCGAGCGCGCCGCCAACCTGCGGTCGTTCACGCTCGCCGCTCCCTCCGGCGATATTGCCATCGCCTGGAATGAGTTGCCGCGGCTCGGCAGCGTCACGTGGCCATGAGGTAAGCGATGGCCTGCTATCAATTCGAGCCGCAAGGACTGTCGATCCAAACGCTCTGGGCGCACCTGCCGTTCGGCTGGGCGTGGGACGGGTTTCGCACCGCCGGCAAGGTCGGCTACCGCCTGATGACGGCGCTGGCCGCGGCCTATGAGGATATGTCGCGGGCGCTGTGCGATTTGGCGCTTGAGCTCGACTACCGCACCACCGTGCAATTGATCGGCGAATGGGAGCGGGCTGTATCTCTGCCGGACAACTGCCTGCCGTCGGGCGAGACGATCGATCAACGCCGCGCATGGGTGCGGTTCCGGCTCGACAAGCGGCGCTGGTCAACGGCTCAGGACTGGCACGACCTAGCCGCGCTCTACGGCCTGACGGTCCGCATCACGCCCGGCTGGCTGATCCAGAAACCAGCGCTCTACGATGCGTGCTACCCGAAGCGCTACGACCTGTTCCCGAAACTCGGCAGGTTCCGCGTCTACGTCGACGTGACCAACATCAGTTTTGGCGGCTATCCCTACGATGGAACGGTCGACCCCGACTACCAGTACCCGATTCCCTATGGCAGCTCCGACGCCGCGTTCAGCCGGTTCCGGTGCATCATCGACCGCGTCAAACCGGCCAACGTGATTGTGCTCTGGAACCTGTTCCCCGACATCTGCGGCTGCAACGAAGTGACGTTCAGCCCCGAATTTACTGAGGAGTTCTGCTGATGCGCGACTTCGGCATAAAGGTTGACGGCACCGCCCCCGCCGCATCCGGCATCCTGACGGCGGACGAGGACAACGTCCGCTTCGAGGAACTCGAGAACGCGGTGTCGTCGTCCGGGCAGACGCTCAAGATCGGCGGTGTCGATCCGGACGACAATACGCAGTTGGCCGAGGCGCTGGCGCGCTACGCGTCGGGCGGCGTCTGGTATCAAGACACCTCGCTGCAAGTCAATGTCATGAAGCTCGGCACGGCGCTCGCGTTCGTTGTCCCGCGCGGCTACTTCCACGGCATGCACGTCCGGGTGGTGGTGGCCATCGCCAATACCGGGGCGGTCACCGCCAACGTCAACAACATCGGCGTCAAGAAGGTCTTCGATGTCGACGGCAATGATCTGGTCGGTGGCGAATTGTTGGTCGGCTACCCGATCGAGCTCGACTACGACGTTGACGCCGATAGCGGGGCCGGCGCGTTCATTTTGACGCCGTGGTCGACGATCCTCACCATGATCCGCAACATCGGCGAAGGTGTGGCGCTCTATAAGGGTCGCAACGGCGGCAAGCACGAGTTCCGCACGCTCTCTGGCGTCAACGGTACGACGGTCGTGATTAATGGCGACGTGGTCGAGATCGACGGTGGTGCGGCGCCTGGCGGCACGGGTGAGGTCAACTACGGTGCCAACGTTGGTACCGGCGAGGGCCTTGTCTATCGTGACAAGTCCGGTGCGGTCCTGAACTTCAAGAAGCTCAAGCAGGGCGCCAACGTCACCATTACCAATGGCGCCGACGACGTGACCATCGCGGCGGATGCCGCCGCCGCGTCGCTGGCGACCGTCGCGCCGATCTGGATGATCAACGAGGAGCGGCTCGGCTCGACCAACGCCTCGACGTTGCCCGCCAACGTCTGGACGAAGCGGATGCTGAACACGACCGTCGGCGTCAACCAGATTGCCGGTGCCTCGCTATCGAATGGGCAGGTGACGCTGCCGGCAGGCTCCTACCGCTGCACGTACTGCACGGTCGTTTCAAAGTCCGGGTTTTACATCTCGCGTCTCTACAACGTGACTGCTGGTGCTGAGCTGTCCAAGGGCACGGGCGGCGACGCGCTGCCATCGCCCGGCTACTCCATCACTGGTCACTCCCTCGGAGTGGCGCGCTTTACGCTCGGCGTGCAGTCGGTGCTTGAGGTGCAGTCGTTCTGTGGCGGCACGGTCAGTCCGACCGCCGGTTTCGCTGGCGACTCGCAGAACAACGTGCCGCCCTTCAACCACGTTGACGGTTGGCTCGAGATCGTCAAGGAGGGCTGACGATGACGTTGGAAGACGCCATTGCCGCGCTGACGGCTCAGCTCGTGCCGGGGGCGCCCGGAACGGTCACGCCAGCCAAGCTGCGCGCTCTCATCATCAACGGGCTGCGGGCCGCAGCCGGACCGCTGGACGTTTACGATGCGACCACGGCCCCGACCGCCGACGACGACCAGATCAACAGCAGTGGCAACGGCGTGTTTGCTATCGGCTCGCACTGGTTCAACCAGACGACGGGTGTCCTGTACGTGTGTCGCGATGCCGGCGAACACGCCGCAGTCTGGACGGTCGCCAATGCGGGCGTCGGCTTCGCGTACACATGGGACGACACCATCGCGGCTGGCGACCCTGGCAGCGGGTTCTTGCGCTTCAACAATGCGACGCTGGCGTCGGTGACCGCGATCTATATGTCGGAGACGGCCATCGACGGCGCGATCGGCGGCTATCTCTCGGCGGCGTTCGCGTCTGGGTCGGCGACGAAAGCGCTGGTGCGCGTGAGCGACGCTGCGAGCCGACAGAATTTTCTTGCCGCGACGGTCACGGGGCACGCGGACGGCGGCGCGTATCGCACTCTGACGGTCACCGTGACGGCCACGGGCGGCTCGTTCACCAGCGGCGCGGTCGTGCTTGTCGAGATCGCCCCGGTCGGCGATGCGGGCTCTGAGGCCGTGGCGGAGCGGCTCGACACGACGGCCTTGCTCGTCACCGACTACAACAGCGCCACCGAGAACGGCTGGTATAGCGCCGAGTCGGGCGCCACCAACGAGCCGGCCGCGATCGACAGCATCTTTGAGGTGATCGCCGTCGACGCCAACAATCTGGTGCAGGTCGTCCATGACCGCGTCTCCGATGCGGTATACATGCGCAAGCGGGCGTCCGGCACGTTCGACTCGTGGAGCCGCGTGCGGTTGACGGAAGCCGAGCAGGATGCGCGCTATGCCACCACCGGCTCGGCGATCCTCAAGGGCGACGGCTCTGGCGGGTTTTCGAGCGCCGCAGCGGGCACCGACTATTGCGCAGCGACATCAGGCTCGAGCGTGCTCAAGGGCGACGGCTCGGGCGGCACGACTGCGGCGGCTGCGACCGATCTCGGCGCCGGCAAGCACGGTATCTGGATTCCCGCCGCTGCGATGACGCCTCGCACAACTAACGGCGCGGCGAGCGGGACGACTGAGCTCGCCACCAACGACGTCATGCTGTCGACTCTGGACTACGATGCGACGACCGAGGAAGGCGCTGGGTTTATGCTCGCGATGCCGAAGTCGTGGGCGCACAGCGGAGCAACAATGACATATGACGCGTACTGGACTGCGGGCAGCGGTTCGGGCGGCGTTGCGTTCGGGCTGGCGGCCTACGCACTCAGCAATGACGACGCCATGGATGTCGCTGTTTCCGGCCAGCAAGTCGTCACTGATACGCTGTTGACAGCTAACGATATGCACATCACGAGCGAGAGCAGCGCTATCACCATCGGCGGCACGCCAGCCCAAGGTGACGTGGTCTATTTCGAGGTGACGCGCGAAGTCGCCAACGGCTCGGACACCCTGGCCGTGGACGCCAAGCTTATCGGCATCATGCTCTACATCACCACAAACGCCATCACGGACGCCTAAAGCATGCTGCTGATGAGCAAATATGCGATGATGCACCGCCGCCGAGCGCGCGGCGAGGTCGAGATCCCGTCCGGCGTCGGAACTCCAATCGGCGGCATGACATCTGGCGGTGGAGTGGCAGCCGCTTTTGACGGGGATACGGCTCAGACAACGACAACTGGAGCCTATACAGGGCCTAGTGCGGCGGAATCAGTCATGTGGGTCGGCAAGACATTCTCGCCTGGGAAGGTATTTTCTCGAGCTATCGCACATTCGTTGACGGTTGGCTTCCAAAGCGGAGCAAATCCGACAATCGTGCTTGGCATATACGGCAAGAACGGCTCGGCCCCTGCAAACGCGACGGATGGCACTTTGATCTCCGACCAGCCGAGTTTTACTGACCTCAACGCTTCGATGTCCCAAGAGCTTGTGTCGATTGATTTAGTGACGGCGTGGGATCACATTTGGTTGCGGGTTGATCCAAGCGCCAACGCCAACGCTGGAGTATCCGAACTGCTGCTATGGGAGTGGGCATGACAATCGCGCGCATCGCCAATGGCCAAGTCGTCGAGACCCGCGAGATCGACCTCGCCGATGTGCCGGAGCACAAGCGCGCGTGGTGGCTGCCGGTCGTCGGCGTCGCGACGCCGCCGACTGGATACTCTGGGCCGACGTATCAGATCGGGGAAACCGAGGTGACGCGGGTGTGGACGCCAGTCCTCGTCACCGCCGCCGACGTGCTTGCGGCGAAGCAGCGCGTTGCGGCGTTTGCCGACAGCCTCGCCGCTGAGGTGACCGGCCCGGTTTCGGAAACCGAGCGGGCATCATGGCCGACCAAGGAGATCGCCGCCCGCGCTTATCTCGACGGCGTCGCGCCCGGCACGGCCACGGCAACGCAGGTCGCGATGCTGCAATCCGAGGCCGACCTGACCGGCGAGACGCCTCTCGCTCTGGCGCAGAAGATCGTCGACAACGCCGATAGCTACGTGGAGATCGCCGGTTTGATTGCCGGCCAGCGGCGCGCCACCTACACCGCGATCGACGCGCTTGAGATCGGCGTCGCCACAGTTGCCGATCTCGAAGCCGTGCTGACGACTGCACGAACGCAGGCCGAGGCGGCGTTGCAGCAAATTCTAAGTCAGATGCCGTAGGCGAAGAGCCGCTGCGGCGGGCGGCTGACGATGGCTTTCAAGGGGGGCACGATGGGGGCGCAAGTCAAATTCGAGACGGTCCGGGCCGAGTACGCGGCGCTCTGGGCCGAGTGCGAGATCCGGCCGGAGCGCGACAAGACGATCACCGCGACGGCGAAGAAGATCATTCAGAACCGGCCGCGCTACGACGCGGTTTCGCGCGCGACAGGCGTGCCGTGGTACGTCATCGGCATCATCCACCAGATGGAGTGCTCGCTGTCGTTCACCAAGCACTTGCACAACGGCGACAGCCTCAAGGCGCGCACATGGCAGGTGCCGGCCGGTCGGCCGAAGGTGTGGCCGCCGTCGGGGCAGGATCCGTGGGACGCCAGCGCCATCGACGCGCTGACCATGCCGGGCAAGGAATTCCACAAGATCACCGATTGGTCGGTCGAGCGGGTCGCCTATACGCTCGAACTCTACAATGGGTTCGGCTATCGCCTCTACCGCAAGATCAACAGCCCATATCTCTGGAGTTTCACGACGCACTACAAGGCCGGCAAATACGTCGCCGACGGCAAGTGGAGTGCGTCTGCTGTCTCGGGCCAGTCCGGGGCCATGGCGATCCTGAAAAAGCTGATCGAGCTTGACGCGATGGGCGTCGATCTCAAGGAAGCCTCGCCGGTCAAGGCGTGGCCGAAGCCGGAGGACGCGGTGCCGTTGCCGGGTCCGGTTGTGTCGGCCCCCGTGCTCGAGGCGGCGCGCTCGCGCTCCGTGTGGGCGTTGGTCACGGCGTTCTTCGTGACCATCTGGGAGTACATCCGCTCGCTTTTCGAATGGCTGTTCGGCGGGCTCGATTCGGCGGTTGCGTTGCTGCCGCAGATCGATACCGAGGCGCAAGGCATCATGGCACCGTTGGCGTCGCTCGGGGCCATGCTGCAACTCAACATCGCCGCGATCTCGACGGTGATCGCCGGGGTCTGCATCGTCATCGCCATCGTCCGGCATTCGCGTGACAAGGCGGAGCTGGTCGATAAGCGCAAGCAAGTGGGGGACTGACATGAAGTTTTCTGACATCGCCGTGAAGATCTGGCCGGGCGCGCTCGGCACGCGCCTGATGGGCTGGCTCAAAACTGGCGCGGGAGCCATCGGCCGAGGCATCGCCGCGCTCGTCGCCTCGGTCTTTGCCTTCATCGCCTCGCCGACGGTATGGGCCGCCGGCGTGTTGTTTTTCGTCTGCGGCTGGGTGGCGGCGTTCTCTCTCGGCCATGTGCCGAAGCGGGCCGACGTCGATCACAGCGCGGTGCAGCGGCTCGAAGGTCGCCTTGCCACAGCCAACGGCCAGGTTGCGGCGCTCTCAGCCGCTCTTGCGGCGGCCAAGGGTGAGGTAGCCGCCGCCGAAAAGCGCGCTGCGGCCGCCGAGGAAGCCGCCAAGGTGGCACCGAAGGTGGTCTATCGCTCGCGTCCGGCGGCGAAGCCGGCCGATGCAGGCGTCACGCTCAACTGGCCGAAGCTCCAATGATCGAGCGGGCGCTCCTATCCGGGCTTCTGGCGCTCGCGCTGATCGGCAACGGCTGGCAATGGTGGCGCGGGCTCGAGCGGTTTGCCGAGGGCCGCGCCGCAGAGCGGGCGACGTGGGAGCGGACCATCGAGGACCGCAACCTGCAAATCGAGATGCTCGCGGGCGAGGTGAGTATCGCCTACGACCTTGCCGAGCGGGCGCGAGCCGAGGCAGCGCTTCGGGCGGGTGCGGTTCCGCTCGAAGCGCTGCCGGCGGAGATCGCCGCGCGGTGCAGTCTGCCGGCGCCGGTCCGCGCCGAGCTCAATGCGATCCGGAGCACGACGCCATGAACAACCGAACCATCGCCGCGATAGCGATTGCCGGTGTTGTGGCTGGAGGATGTGCGGCGTACCAGCCCAACGTCGCCCCCGGTCCGAAGCTGGCCGAGCCGCCGAAGTGGGCGATGCAGACCTCGGCCGGGCCGGGGGCGATCCCCGAGAACGACGGCGATCCGGCGGTGCGGCGTGACTTTCTGGCGCTCGAGCGCACGCATCACGCGCAGTGCGTCGACCGCCATACGGCGCTGCGGCGCTACATCGTCAAGGTGAGGGAGTGACCATGGGCATCGCTGTCGTCTCGGTTTCACGCGAGTTGCTGGAAGCGTGGCTCTTTCAGTTGAGCCTGATCGGCCGGATCGTGTTGGTGGAGTTTCCGGCCACGCTCGGCCCGCCTTACGACTGCCAGGTGCGGCTCGAAACCGAGGCCATTGCCGACGGTGAAGCGCGCGAAGCCATCGCCGAGGTGCATGTCGAGCGGCGCGGGCTCGTCGCGACGATGCAGATCGAGCTGCGGCTGCGTGAGCCTGGAATGATCCCATAGGAGGCGACGATGGGTGTGCGCGGTGTGCTGCGAACGATGGGCGAGGGGCTGGTCGGCTTCTGGTGCCCGGGCTGCCAGGAGCTGCACATGATCAACACCGACGCGTCGGAGCGTCCGGCGTGGTCGTTCGACGGCAATTACGAGGCGCCGACGTTCGCGCCGTCGATCAATGTTACGGGCGTGCGCCGGCTCACCGACGATGAGCACGCGCGGATCATGGCGGGCGAGCGCATCGCGCCGACGCCGCGGGTCTGCCATTCGTTCGTGCGGGGCGGCCACATCGAGTTCTTGTCGGACTGCACGCACGCTTTGGCGGGCCAGACGGTGGCGCTCGCGAGTCCGGAGCCGCCAATCGAATCCGGGGCCTGACCCCGGATCGCATCGGTCGGCGCGCCTCCCGTACCGATGCTTGCCGGCCCGCTGCTCGAACAATTCCGCTTTGCCCGGCGGATCGAGTGGCGGGCCGGATCTTAGAGTGGATCGTCCGCCAGGGATCGAACATGGTCCTCCCGATTGGAAGTCGGGCGTACTAGCCAAGCCTATACGGCGGAAGCAAAAAGCCCTGCTAATCTTTCAGCCCGACGCCGGGCAGGTTGTGCGCGTTGACGCGAGCCTTCTTGCTGCCAAATGCGCCGAGAGCGGTGCCTGGAATGGGGTATGGAAAGAACCCAGCGGCGAGATAGGCGATGGTGTTTGATGGCTCTGCGTGCCGCGCTTTTGGCATGACAGGCGCAACATCTTCGTCGCCGTGAGGAATAAGGCGCGGGAGGTGCGAGATCTCAAGATCGACGCCGATGTTCCACCATGACGCAGCGCTCCGCGCTGTCGCTACGCTTTCGACGGCGCCGTCGATGATGGTTGCGGCCTGCATGGGGGTCACGCGAAACGTCTCGCCAGAGATGTGGCGGCCGTAGCGCTTGAGCACTCCATGGGCAATTCGCTCGGCCACATGCGGCCACAGGCATGGCGCAGTGTAGTGGATGAGGCGCAATCCGAGTGATTGAACTCGTATCTTGGGTGTGCGCGACATCCCGATCTTGATGTAGCCGTCAGGCTGTAGCCCGGCGTACAGACTTCTCGGTGTCTTGGAGCCTGCCGTGCTTTGGATATGATTGAGGTCTCGAGTGAAGCCAGTGCCCATGGTCAGACCTCATAGCGGCGCGCGATGTCGAGGGCGTGCTTTTCCTCGACGCCAAGATAGCGCTGCGTCATCTCGATTGAGGAATGGCCGAGCAGGAGTTGCACCGCCCGCAGGTTGCCGGTCTCTCGGTAGATGATAGCCGCCCGCGTCCGCCGCAGCGAGTGCGTTGAGAACGCCGCCGGATCGACGTGTATCCACTTGCACCAAGTCTTGATGAAGCGGCGATAGCTCACCGTCGACAGCGGCTCGCCGTGCGGGTCGCCGGCCGCAGTGAACAGGTAGTCGGCCTGGCCGAGCCCGTTGGCCTTGATGAGCGCCTGGGCCGCAGCCTGGGCGGCGTCCGACAGCGAGACGGCGATCGTCTTGCCGGTCTTGTCCATGCGGACCGTACAACTCGACCGCATAGCCCCGGTGCCGTCGCGCACGTCGCTGACTCGGAGTTTGAGCACATCGCCGCCGCGCAGCATGGTCGACAGCGCCACCTCGAACAGCGCCAGTTCGCGCACCATGCCCTTGGCCTTCAAGATGCGGCGGATGGCGCGGATCTGTTCCTCGTCGAGCGGCTGCATGGCGCCGACGATGCGGCCCTTGTTCCAGCCACCGCGGCGCTTCGGTGTCGGCGACGGTTTCTCGGCTCGCTTCAAGTTGCCCATGCCCACTTTTCTCCCTCGCGTTTCGCCTGATCGGCCATGTTTGCTTATGTGATTTGCGGACCATGAGCAAACGCGAAACACGAAACGCTGCAAGAAAACCTAGGAAAACCGGGCATCATCGAAGTTCGCAAATATCCAAAAGCGAACGCGCGGCATTCGCCAGCTCTCCGCACGAGTGCTCGTCGTCGTGCTCTACCGTCCAACCCTCAACGCTCATCTGCCGCTCGCGCTCTCGGGCGATTTCAAGGATGACGTACTCGTGTGGCTTCATCTGCCGGGCCTTTCATGCTCAGCGATAGGCTGCCGCCATCTCGCGGTTGTATTCTTCCTCGGCAACTCGCGCATGATACTCCTGCTCGATCTCAGCAACCAATGCGCGGTTAACTTCCTCTTGGCTTGGTCCGTCCGGCAAGGGCGCCCAATGCGTCGCCCAGGCGTGATGCGTCCCGTTGCTCGTATGCGCCACGCCGACTTCAATCCGCTGGGGATTTGTGAAGTGGCGCTCCGGGCAGAAAAGCAACACAGACACATCGACGGGAGCGGTATCGATCGGTTTCCAGTCCATGGCGGCCTTTCGTTAGCTCTGCGTCCACTTCTCGACAACGGCCACAGCAGCGCGGGCCTGTTGAATAAAGGCGTATCTCTGGCCGATACCTTCGGGGCGGTGCGCGATACGTGCCCAAGCCCCATCCCCATAGCAGGCATCCATGAGAGCTTGAGCAACAGCCTCAAGCATCGCCTCATGCCGCATGTCGGCGGCGTATCGCCGCTCGTATGCCTCGCTGCTCGTGTCGATCATCGTCGCTGGCCCCTTAACGGTTGCATGTGGCGCAAACGGTGGATGTGCCATCAGGCAAAGTGAGCACTCTTTTCCGGCATTGCGTAGCAAATGCAGGAACACTCGCTCTGGCCTGATCCTAGCTGATTTGCGACTCTTAGGGCCATGACAAAGCCCTTCCGACCCTCCCGCACCGAGACTTACGAACACACAATCTCAGGCTTGCTGACCAAGCGCCGGGAGATGATCTCTGAGGCTGAGGGCCTTCGGGACAGGTTGGCCGCGATCAAGAACGACATGGCGGCACTCGATCGGACGCTCGCCTCGCTCGGCTTCACGGGCGATCTCGAAGCGATGATGCCGCGACAGAGGCGGCATGTGATCTTCGGGCGGGGAGAACTGCTGCGGGCGATCCTCGACGAACTGCGGGACGCCGAGCGGCCACTGCGCAGCCGGGAGATCGCTCAAGCCATCGTCGCCGTGCAAGGCAACGACGTGAGAGATCAGCGCCTCATCGCAGACCTGACGAAGCGAGTAGGCAAAGCCCTCCGGCCGTTGAAGGCCGAAGGGCTCGTAAAGGCTGCGAGGGATCGCAGCGGCGTAGTGGTGTGGGGGACGACGTAATTTTACTTATCCTCTCCAAGAGGGCCGTCTTGGCGCACATCCGAAAAGACCTTCTTGACGTAGTGCGCAACCTGACGTGATGCCTCGGCGCAGGACTCCTTGCCACGAATGTTGAGACCTTCAATGCGCTCGGCGCTGAGGTACTCGGTATTCATCGTCTGAAGCAGTTCGCCGGTCGGAAGCGTCTCGCGGACATTGGTCTTAGCGGGCAAATTGCGCTGAGCGATGAGCTGCTTTGCCGTGCCGCCAAGAAGCACCTTGTAGATCGCATCCGTGCAATAGCCGATAGCGCTGCCGCCGGCGCCATGCGCCGTCAACGTGTCAGCGTACTTCTTGCGCACCTCCTTCGAGAGATCGCGCACCTCATTGTGGTGGCGAGCGGCGTCGGCCTTCGCGAGAATTTCGTCCGCAAGCGTGATGTCACCAGCCCTGACACGCAGGTACGTGGTCCTGACCTCGACGGCCAGATTGGGCTCCAAATACTCAGTATATGCTATTGCTGCAAGGATGTGGCCGAATGTACCGCCACCGCGCCCCATGCGAACATAACACACTGATTCGTCAGGCTTATCTCCGAAAGTATGGGAAAATCCCATACTTTGCGTAGACTTGCGAAAGCTTCACAACGTAATTATGTGCGTCTATAATCAAACCGAACTCCAGCGAGGACTGATCAATGCCGATGACTGCGATCCAGATGTATGCTGAACTGGTTTCGCGCGGTCTGTTTGTGGCGTCCGCGCCTGTTCAGTACGTGTTGCCTACTGCGTATCAGTACATTCCGACCTACGTCGTGTACTCATCCACAGTGGGGAATAATGCCGAATTGGAATCAAGTTCTACAAGAAATCAAACGCCGTCAGGACATTGGGGCAGCATCGGCTAGCGCCGCCTTCGATAGCGTTCGTAAGAAGTACATCAAAAAATTAGGCGATTGTCGGCTTGGCAAACCCAACCAGCTAGGCTGTCATTCCCCTCGTTACCCACATGGCACGAGAACGTTGCATGCACATCGACTCGACTCGATGTCAGATTTTCTGTAGGAGTCTGATTCGTTAACGAAAATGGGCCGCAGGTGCTTCCAACACCTGCGGCCCATGCTCCCAGCAACCGTGGCTCGGTGTGGGAACCAGTAACAATCGTCAGCTTGCACATTCGCAAGAGATTTGCAAATCACACCGGGCCGCACCGTGCGAGGAACGCACCGATGACGGCTGTATTGTCACTTCTTCGGAGCATTGACGCTGTTTGGCGTCGCCGCATTCCTATTGATCGTAACCGCTTGCGTGCAAGTTCTCTTAGGGCAGTGGACCAATCTGCACCAGACCTACAGTGAGTATCAGAGAAACGCCGATAAGGATCGCCGCGACGCCAGCGAAAAAGCAGCCGATACCTGCCAGGACAGAGATGCGACGACCTTCCGCGCCTGTGTAGCGGATCAGATAGACGCCTACTACCGGAAGCAAACCACCAATCAGGATCTGCAAGCCCAGCAAGACATGGCGCTTTGGGCCTTCTGGATGGTTGTTGTGTCGGCGGTCGCCACTGCTGCCAGCCTCGGCGGCATCTTTCTGCTGTGGCAAGCCCTGCTTGCCGCTCGCGACACATTCGATGCGACTAGGAAGCAAGCGGAAATCGCTCGGGATACACTGGAAACAAGTCAGCGGCCTTGGGTTTCGATAACACCAAGCATCATCTCCGCACTTCGGTTTAAGGACGGCGAAGGCCGCATAACGATTCGGTTTGAACTCGAAAACTTCGGCAACTCCCCAGCCATCAATGTCGAGCTCCAACATCGGCTGATTGCGGCCCCGTTTATGAGGTTCAGGCTGGATGAATTCGTCGCGCAGGCGAAAACAAGGCGCACGCATTACCTGATCGGGCACAAAATATTCCCACGTCAAAAGTTTTATTTTGACATCGACATGCCCATAGAGCCAGCAACGATCGACGAATATCGAACTTGGGTCGAAAGCGTCGCCGGACAGGTGGATGATCTCCACATTACCCCATTCCTTGCGGCTTACGTGGTCTATGATTCCGTGGTCGGAACCAAAAACCACATCACTGAATGCCGAGGGGATATCGGTCGTCGAGACCCAGAGAATCCCAGAATTCGGCTCGGCATTACTACATCTGATGGCGTTGTCCCTATAGACAGTCTCCGCCTTGACAACTCTTTCGGAAGCGGCAGTGCCGATTAGGCAGGCGACCACTGCGAGCACCCACATTTCTCACCACTCCCGCGTCCTGCATTTGCGGCTATCCGGAAACTCGTGTTGAATACAGCTTGTGACCCTTCTTGATGTGAAGTGTCTTCTCAGTGTGGAAACGGTAATGACACCCTGTGCAATACTCGGCGCCGACTTGAGCGCCTTCTGCTAGCCTCGGACTTTCATCCTTAAGCTTGATCGAGCGCGCCACCATTCTACCGTAGATTCATGTGAGGTGGTGGCCTGCTTTATCGCTTCGGCAACTTCCAACCTGACGTTGTCGGGCAATGGCCCCCTCAAATGCTCGCGCAACTTGTTGAGAACCGCGCGCCGGTCGTCATATCTCTCGGACCCACCGTGCGTGTCTACCCATGCGTGTTCCACCGCACGCGCCTCGGTCCAGCCGATCTCCGTGATCACCTGTTCTGCATCCCACTTGCGGGAAAAACGGATCGCTTGGTTGACATCTGTCACCATCCCAAGACCTTCAGTGTCGTCAGCTCCGTACCATGCCGGTTGCTGAGACACAGATTGTTTGAATTCGATCAGCCATGCGACCTCAGTCATTGTGTAGCGCCCCTCTCCGAACGCGCTCCCGCAGACCCGGTCGGGCAAGCTGCCCGTTGCAGTCGATTGTCCGGCGCGGCGCTTCTCTCATGGCGTACATCTTGTCCAGATGCGGGCGGTTCAAGTCGTCGCGTACCTCTGCGGCCGTGTGAGGGCTGCGAAACGAACCGATCGTATTGCCCATTCTCGTACGGTGCTTGATCAACATCGTTCTGGTTCGATGC
>CALMPK010000154.1 GCA_937873575.1 uncultured Hyphomicrobiaceae bacterium | reverse complement strand
CCCGGCCTGCCGCCCCCTGACCCGCGCCCCCCCCCCCGTCAGTCCCGCCCGCCAGCACCATCGGGATCATCGGAGGCCGCACGCCGACTCTGGCGCATGACACAGCCGCTCATCGGCAGCATTGCAGAAGCGTATTTGCGCGGACGCGGCATTACGGATTTACGCCAAACCGCAAATCTGCGCTTCCATCCCAACTGCTACTGGCGGCCCGAGGACGATGGCCCGACGCAAGCCTGGCCGGCAATGATTGCCGTCGTCACCGATCTCGATGGCAGGATTACCGGCGCACACCGCACATGGCTGGCCCCGGACGGCTTCGGCAAAGCACCTGTCGATCCGCCGAGGAAGGCAATGGGCGACCTGCTCGGACACGCGGTTCGTTTCGGGGATGCGCAGGATGTCATGGCAGCAGGCGAAGGTATCGAAACCATCCTGTCGCTGCGTCAAGCTCTGCTCACCATGCCGATGGTTTCCGCACTCTCGGCCGGGCACCTCTCGGCCATCCAGTTCCCGCCGCATCTGCGCCGTCTCTATGTTGTCCGCGATAACGATCCGGCAGGTGACAGCGCTCGCGATAGTCTGGTGGACCGGGCGGTTGATGCCGGGATCGAGGCCATCACGCTCTCGCCCATGATGGGGGACTTCAACGAAGATCTCACAACGCATGGGCTGGGTGCCGTTCGAGCAGAGATCCGGGTGCAAATCGCTCCCGAGGACGTCAGCCGTTTCATGGCTTCAAGTGCATAGCCGGTACGGGGCCGTGATCGGGCCGTTCCGATCTTCTCATGCGCATAGGCTGCATCCTGTCATCAGCAGAGGACCGCGCCTTGGCCTTCCAAGAGGGCGATCGGCCCACAAACGCTCCGGTCAGGCAATGGCGGCGCCCGACTGATTTCCGTCGACGGGCAAGCCCGTCTTTACAGCGCGAAACAAATCAGCCGGGCTTTGCCATCAAGGCCCTCGCCAGAGGCTCGTGCTGCCAGACCGGAGCGCCCGTGGGCGTGTCTCGCCATGAAGGCCGCGACGGTCGCGGTCCAACTGACGGAAGCATCCCATGTACGCGCACGACGATTTCGAACCCGATCACAGCACGTCCCCGACCGGCCATGCCATCGAAGAACTCGAACTCTACGGCTACCGCCCCTCCGAAGACGAGGCCGATCCCCGGATCACACCCGAAGATCACGTCATCCAGGGCGCAGCCTCAGACATCTTCGTCGCCCTGATTTCCCCCATGGCCGACGCCAGCCTCGATTTCGACCTCGACGAGATCCTCTGGTCCACCGTCAACACCTTCCACCGCGCCGTCGAGCGGATCGAGACCAAACTCGACGATAACGAGCAGGCACAGAAGCATCTCCAGCGTGAACAGGATGGCAGCGAGGTCAAATCCGTCCAGCTCGAAACCCTGATCGGCGCGGGACAAAGCCTGATCGAGCGCCGCGACAGCATGGAAACCTTCCGCGATGCCGCCGCCGACATCTATCTGCGCACCACCGGAACGCCCTGGTCGCAACGCTCCGGTTCACGGGTCAACCATCGCCAGATGACCTCGGCCATGATCGACAGCCGCGACTTCATCGCCGCCAAACGCCGGGCCGACAACGAGGTGCTGTTGCCCGCCGGGCCAAAGATCGCCTTCTCGGGCGGAGACACGACTGATCACCGGACGATCTGGGCCAAGCTCGATCAGGTCCATGCCAAGCACCCGGACATGGTTCTGATGCACGGTGGATCGCCCAAGGGCGCGGAACGCATTGCGGCCACCTGGGCCAGCAATCGCAAAGTCGCGCAGGTCGCCTTCAAACCTGACTGGGCTAAACATGCCAAGGCGGCGCCGTTCAAGCGCAACGACCAGATGCTCGGCATCATGCCGATCGGGGTCATCATCTTCCCCGGCACGGGCATTCAGGACAATCTGGCCGATAAGGCTCGCAAGATGGGTATCCCGGTTTATCGCTTCGGGATCGGCAGCGCGTGAGCGCTGCCTGTTCAGCATAAGCACTACTGCAATAGCGCCAGGTCGTCCCAACGAATTCGGACATAACGGCCTGAGCGCTTTGGCAATTGCTTGCGGCTGACCATTCGCCCGGAGACCTGGAATTCCGCATTTATTTTGACCACGAGCAGCTTGCTGAAATGCCTTGATGTATCCACCATCACCACGTCTTTGCTCTTGAAAGGAGTGATGGTTTTGATCTCGACATGATCATTTTCGAGCCTGCCGTCCGAACCTTGCGCGTAGGTCTTGTTCAACTTGATGCCGTAGGTGATGGCACCGAACAGCTCACCGATGTCGCCATACACAGATAAATGCAGGCCCGTCTCCAGATGGTAGCTCTCAGCGAGTGAGATCAGGTCCTCAAAATACGGGATCATTGATCGGATGGCGTTTGGATACTTCGCTCCCCATTCCTTGTGACGAAGCTGTTCGTCAATGTCTGACCATGTCACCCATTCGCCGTCATCATAAAATGCCCGATCTGACCAATCGACTTCTGCCATAAACTTTAACCCGCATCCTTCCGCCCAACGATATGGTCATCGTAGAGGTGCAGCAGATACTGGTCCACCAGACGCATAAGCTTTCTCATTCAAACTGCGAGTTTTCGGACAGGCCTGGCCTCGAAAGCCATCGCTTCTCGCGCGGTGAGAGGAATGCTGCTATGCTGTGATTGCGCCATGGTGGTGGTGGAAGGCGCAACCGTCCAACCTTTTGCACGGAGACACCACCATGATCGTTCTCGGAATCCTCGTTTCCATTGCAGCCATCGGTACCATGTGCTGGCTGCTGTTCAATCTCGCCGTCTTCGCCCTGCCGTTCTTTATCGGCCTGAACGCAGGCATATGGGCCTATGGCACGGGCGCTGGCTGGCCTGGCGGCATCCTCATCGGTCTTATCGCTGCGGGTCTGACACTGGCGGTCGGTCAGGGCCTGCTCATGCTGGTTCGTCCGATCTGGGCACGGCTGCTGATCGCTTTGGCCTTCGTCGCCCCGGCGGGCACGGCCGGGTTTTACGCTACGCTCGGGATCGTCAAACACATGATGCCGTCCGAGACCTGGCAGATCATCTTCTCGGTGGTCGGTGCGGTCGCGGTGGGCGTGACAGCATTCCTGCGCGTTGCAGGCATGGCGGCAACCGGCCCTGCGGACGGGAACCTTGCACGCACCTGAACTGGAGTGACCCGTTGAGGCAGGACCAGAAGCGGATACGGATCATCTGCCGTCTTCGTCAGGAGGCGGGCGGGTAGATGGCGTGTAAATCTCTGATCAGCGTGAGGCACAGGCACGGCCCATAGGAGCGCAGGACGTTCAGTGCCAGCATTCGAGGACTGACCGAAAACCGGTTGGGGCAATGCCGATAGCACAGGCCGGAGAAAAGGATGTGCACGGCCTGAAACGCGGGGGACCAGACAAGCCGGTGCGCCGGTCTGGTCATCCTGATGGAGCCTCGAGGTTGCCACCGTCCCCGTTCAACCCCCGTGTCTCGACCGCTCCAAACGGCCTCTTCAATGGCCTGATCTGGCCGAAAACCAGCGCGATGCGCTTCGACCGCTCTAGCGCAACAGCGTCGTCACAACTTTCTTCCCCTGCCGGCAAAGCCGACATTCCGCGCGGAACAAGAAAGTTTCTCCTGTGCTGTCCAGCCCCTTTGGGGTGCGCCAGCGTTCGTCTCCGGCCGGTCGATCGCCATCGAGGCCGCAATGGTGCGGGCTCGGAAACGGAAAACGGAGACTTAAAATGGCAACCATCGGCACATTCAAGAAGACCGGCTCGAACGAATTCACCGGCGAAATCGTCACCCTCAGCGTCCAGGCCAAGGGCGTGCGCATCATCCCCGACCTGCGCGCCACCGGCGAGAACGCCCCCAGCCACCGGGTTCTGGTCGGCCGCGCCGAGATCGGCGCCGCCTGGTCCAAGCGCTCCAACGAGGGCCGCGACTATCTGGGCCTCAAGCTGGACGATCCGAGCTTCAACGCTCCGATCTACGCCAACCTCTTCGATGACGAAGAAGGCGAAACCTTCTCCCTCATCTGGTCCCGCCCCAACGGTCGCCGCGGCGACTAAGGCGCGGCACAAAGGCCCCGACCGCAAGGTCGGGGCCTTTCTCATGTCCGCGGGAAAGTCGTCACGCCACCGCGCCCTGTCGTGTCTAGCACGGATCAGGCGCTTAGGATCGGGATGATGGTTTTGACATGGGCGTCGATGCGTTCCAGCACGGGCGGCGGGACCACTTCGCGCTCCGGCAGTGTCCACCATTTCGTATCAATGCGTTTCACCGTCTCGACAACGGCCTTGAGCACGGCTGGCTCGGGAAGCCTAGCCCGATTGGCAAACGTCTTCCAGCGGGCCGGGGCCAAGCCCTTGAAGGCCCGCTCGCCGCCCAGAGACAGCGCCAGCCCATCTGCCGGAATATAGGGCACGGTCGAAAGCATGTCGTAGATCGGTGCTAGAGCGGGCGTGTCGCCGTCGCCCGGATAGATCAGCGACCAGTTCTTGAGGTGCATGTCGCCATTGCCCATGACCACCGAGAAGGTCAGCCGCCGGACAAACTCCAGCGCGGCGAACGGCGAGATCGCAACATTCAGCACAGAGGCGATGTCGTGGGAGGCGGCGCCATCATATTTGCGCGCCGGGTACAGGCCGAAAACCTGCGCGAAATCCTCGATATGGATGCGCTGCCCGTCTGCCCCGCGATCAAAACGCCGCACGAGCAAGACCAGCCCCTCGGCAAGTGTTTCAAACTCTTCGGGAATGCCCTCGAACTGGTCTCGGCTGACCAGTTCCCGCTCGGGCACATTCATGCCGATGGCTTCGGCAAGCGCGAGGTTCGCGAACTCGTTCTCCGACACGCCCGGAAAGGCGGTCGAGGGGAATTTCGCAATATACTGGCCCTCGTCATCCCCGAGCGGCAAGGTCAGCCCGCCGCCCTTGCCGGTGTTCTTCATCACCGAGAGCTTCATCTGCACGCCTGCCAGCGAGAAGCGGGCCTTGGGCCGTCCTTGGGTTGGCGCCGTCCCGATGCCGGGTTGACCGTCACTGGGCAGCACCCGAACGGCCCCCGGCAAATCCGCACCAAGGGTGGCCAGGAGATCGAAATCATTCCCCGACCGCACATTACCCGCATGGTGCTTTTCCATCGCCTCGCGCAGCCGGTCTTCGGGCAGCAGGTTGGCAAAGAAGGGCGGCAGGCTGCCTGCGACCGGTCGCGGATCCTTGCGCAAGCCCCCTGATGCCGCGCGAAGGGATAGGCTCAGAACCGGATGGCCTCCAGTCGCGCGATAGGCCGGATCAAGGCTGAAGGCGTTGAAATCACCCGGCGTCCTGACGATCGTGCCAACCTTCGCACTGTTCAGAAACACGTCCAGCGCGGTGATGGTCTCAGCGGTACGGACGGCTGTCATCGTCGCTCTCCGGTTGCGGGCTGAAGGCCGGATGATCATCCTCGGCCTCGGGGCGCAAAAGCGCCTCGATGGCGGGCACCATTGCCTGCGGGACCAGCATCATTTCCAGCCCAAGCGCCCTGGCAATGTTGATCAATGTCGTGGTGCGCGCCGCCGCCGCCCCCGTCTCGATGTCGCGGTAGCGCGGGCGCGAAATGCCCGCAAGATCGGCCACCTGCTCCTGGGTCAACCCCGCTGCAAGACGCGCGCGGCGAAAATGGTCGCCGATCAGCCCCAGTGTTTCTTTTTCCGCCTTCATGTGATGCCTTTACGGATCATTTCTGTCGCTTTAATCTGAATACGTATCCTGGTCTATTGCGAACGTCAAGGATATGATCTCTAAACGAATCATTCAGATGTCGGCTGCATCGTTTGGGGCTCAATCAATCGCGGAGCAACGCCGAACTAATCCAAGGCAGAAGTGCTGCTCTTTCGAGCCATGGCCAGCGAATCGGGCACATCGAACGCTGTGCTGCGCAAATCGCCTCACGGTGTGCCTCAGCGATTTCATGTGGCGGATTGAGCAAGAACGACTAAAATAGCCGTAGTTCTGGAATGCGCGCCGGTCGCGATGGGAGGTGATCATGCATGATCACCGCTCGACAGTCGCGGGCCGCGCGCGCGTTACTGGGTTGGACGCAGGAGACGCTCGCTGACAAGGCCCGAATATCGTTAACTGCCCTGAAGCGCCTCGAGTCCGAGAACCGGCTGGAGGTGTATGAGACAACGCGGGATCAGGTGCGCCGGGCGCTTGAAGCAGCAGGGATCGTTCTCCTGTCCACGGATCGCGGGCAAGGAGTGTTGCTGGTTCATGACCAAGACGAGAAGAGACACCGACAGATCCGCGACGTCTGATCGGCGCAGGCGCCATCATCGATCCGCTGCTGCGGCCTGTGGCTTGTGGCGACCATCGACCTGACGTCCGCGGTCGCCCCCTTCGACGACATCGCGCCTGTTAGCGACGAGCTGACCGAATATGACCGCGCGCATATCAAGCTCTATATGCGGCTGCTCGATGCGGCCGATGATGGGGCGGAATGGGCCGAAGTCGTTAATGTTTTGTTCGGAATTGATCCTGTTCGGGAACCTGAACGCGCCCGGCAGGTCCATGACAGCCATCTGGGACGGGCGCGCTGGATGACACAGAGCGGCTATCGTCAGCTGCTGCGTCATCCGACAGATCGGACCTGACCTCGCCGCCGTCGCACCAGTGATGCCTTCAGAGCATCACCCTATGTCCTTGTTCTGGCTTCCATCTCGGTAGAGGCACCGCAATTCTTTCACGCTCCACCTGTGCAGTTTCAACCAGGAGTGGAGCAATGAAGCCGGATACATCCCGCTGGCGAGACCAGGACCAGTATGAATTCTACGATGCGCTGCCCGTTGAGGGCGTCGCCTGGGAATGCCTGCGCCGTAACGTGTCCTATCAGGCCTGTTTCGATGACCTTGTAGCGCAAGGCGCCGGGCATCTTCCCCTTGCGGATCACGTCCAACATCGCTGGGGGTTGCGATTTCCCGGCAGACCCCGGCTTTTCCGCGCTCGACCAACCGGTCATCTGGTCGCCTGTTGCCAATCCGGACATGCTGATGCTCGGGGCAGCGCCCGATTTTCTTCCGCCTTCTCCGTCCGCCTTATCGGTAGATCTTGCTGATGCCATCTGCGGACCAGAGGGGGTATATGGTGTCTGTGACGCCAGAGACGGCGTTCAATATCTGATCCTCGCCGACACCGATGCCAATTCGCAGCCGGCGATCATTCTGCCACTTGACGAAAATCTGCCGGATCGGCTCGAAGCCATTCTCAGGCTCTGGCACATGCTGGCCGGGAAACCCGCGCGCCGCGACCCCAGGATGACGCCGTATCAGCGCCGGCGGTTTCGCCTGATGATGCAAGCTGCCGACGGAAACGCCAACCACGCGACCTATCGTGAGATTGCCATCGCCATCTACGGAGAGGCGCGCGTTCGCGCTGAGCCGTGGAAGACATCGGCTTTGCGCGCCTCTGTCATCGCTCTTGTCCGATCTGCCGCCGCGCTGATCGACGGCGGTTATCAGGACCTTTTGCGCCATCGTCGCAAACCCTGACACTGACGTCTGATCGAGGGTGAGGATTCTACCCCTTCGATCTTCCTCATCCCCCTTGCCGCCGCGCCTTCGCCACCGTGCGCATGTCATGCCGTTGATCGTCAGCGGCATCCTGCACAACCACGGAGGCCACCCCATGCGACCTGATCTCGCCGCCTTGCCGCCACGCTACCTGCGCACCAAGGAAGCTGCCGATTTCCTCAGCCTGTCCGCGCGCACGCTGGAAAAGCACAGAACCTACGGAACGGGACCTGCCTATCACAAGCTCGGCGGCCGCGTTGTCTATTCGGTCGAGGATCTCGCAGCCTGGGTTGCACGCGGATCGGTTACCTCCACGTCGGACCCACGCGGACAGGTTCTCCCGGCGAAACCTCTGCCGCCGACCGCATTCACCTCGCCCAAGCGCATTACGCGCTGAACACGGCGGTCAGCCCTCTATGGCAGCGCAGCACCCATCCGCCTCGGAACGCGGGCAACTCGATCTGTTTCGGGCGCTTCCCGGTGAACTCGCGCCACGAGACGCGCAGGATCTCATGGCTTATCCTTTCTTTTCCCTTTCCAAATCGCACCGTATCCGCCCAATTGACTTTGCGCTGGGCAACGTCTCGATCCGTGTCGAAGCTGTTCCCGATCACGGTATGGCGACGATCTGGGACGCCGATATACTGATCTGGGCGGCCAGCCAGATCGTGGAAGCGCGGGACGCCGGTCTGCGCACGTCGCGCCTGATGGCGGCAACGCCTTATGAAATCCTGACATTCACAGGGCGCGGAACCTCCCTGAGGGACTATCAGCGCCTGAAGGCGGCGCTGGACCGGCTGCAATCGACCACGGTTGCAACCTCGATCCGCCAGCGCGCGAATGGACGGCGACATCGTTTTTCGTGGATCAACGAATGGCACGAGCGGACCGATGCCAATGGCCGCCCGGACGGCATCGAGATGATCGTGCCCGACTGGTTCTACAGTGCGGTTCTGGATGACGCCCTGATCCTCACCATCGACCGGGCCTATTTCAATCTGACCGGCGGGTTGGATCGATGGCTCTATCGCCTGGTGCGCAAGCATGGTGGGCGGCAGAAAAACGGTTGGCGGTTCGACTTCCGTCACCTGCACCAGAAATCGGGCAGTCTGTCGCCGTTCAAGCGCTTCGCCTTCGAGCTGCGCGACATTATCCGCCGCCAGCCACTGCCCGGCTACACCCTGTTCGCCGAGGTCGAAACCGGCGGCCGGATGCTGCTCGCTTTCGAGCCTGTCCCGGCCTGTGGAAAACCTGTGGATAGTCTCGTGCTATCGGGAACCCGGACTATCGTGCCATCAGGAACCGGAGGCTCGTGCTATCGGGAACCCAAACACCTCCTATCCTTCGGTAACAAAAGCGAAAATCGCGCCCTTAACTTAGAGTCTAACACAGAATCTAACTTTGAAGAGCGGCAGCGCGATGTGGAAAAGCTCATCGCGAAGGCTGGTGCGGCCCTCAGATCGGGTGCCCATAAAGGCAAGCTGACACCCCCAAAGCAAGGATCGCCCGCGTCAACAAGCACGCCTGAACTTCCTCTCGGCAAACCGGGAGGACGGCGATGATTGTCGCGCTCCTCAATCAGAAAGGCGGCGTGGGCAAGACGACGCTGGCGCTGCATCTCGCCGGAGCCTGGGCCGCGGAAGGCAAGCGCGTCATTCTGATCGATGCCGACCCGCAAGGCTCCGCACTCGACTGGTCGGAGCGGCGCAGCGATGAAGGGCTGCCAAGGCTGTTCACCGTCATCGGACTTACCCGCGATACCCTGCACAGGGAGGCGCCGGAACTGGCGCGTGACGCGGATCATGTCGTCATTGATGGTCCGCCCCGTGTCGCTGGTCTGATGCGCTCTGCGCTGCTTGCAGCCGATCTGGCGCTGATCCCGGTGCAGCCATCGCCCTTCGACGGCTGGGCCTCGGCCGAGATGCTGGCGCTTCTGAGCGAAGCACGCATCTATCGTCCCGAGCTTGCCGCCCGTTTTCTGCTGAACCGATGCGGTGCGCGCACCATCATCGCCCGCGAAACGGCCCAAACACTAGCGGACCACGATCCACCCTTGCTGGCCACGACCATCGGCCAGCGCGTCGCCTTCGCTGAAGCCGCACAAACCGGGCGACTGGTCTCAGAGACCGATGGCGGCGAACGGGCTGCACTGGAGGTCACAGCCCTGGTGGCCGAGATCGATAGCCTCGGGCTCGGGAGGATTGTGCGATGACACGTCCACCCGCCAAATCCGGCTTCGCATCGCGTCCGGGCAATCCCGATAGCTGGGTCAGGGCTGCCGATACACCGGTAACAGGAAAGATGGCTGCCGAGGCGTTTACCGCCCGCCTGACCATCGACATCACGCCCGAGCTACGCGGGCGCATCAAGGTCGCTGCCTTCCGGCGCGGCGTCACGGTCGCCGTGATGTTGCGCGAGCTGCTGGTCCGCGAGTTTCCACCCACCGAAGGAGATCAGCCATGACCGGCAAGACCGCGTGTGCAGTGCATGAACATCCGCGGCCGGGCGGACCAGCTCCGTTCACCACATTGGTCGAACTGACCTTCCAGAAGAAGAAGGTCGAGCGCTGGATCAGGTTCGGTCACAAGAGCTTTGAGCAGATCATCGACCGCCGCTGCAGTCTGATCGGTTTTGCGCCCGAAAGCATCTTTGCCTTCGTCCGCTGGGCCTCCAACGATTACGGCACCATCGTCTCGCGGCTCGACATCCTGCGCGCCGTTGGTCGCGGCGAACCGTACCAGACCGTGCCCTTCGTTCGTCCTGGCTGCGAGATCCTGCTGCGTATTGATGGCTGGCGACAAGTCCAGCGGGTGCTGGCCCTGATTGATGCCGTGGACGCGCTTGGCATCGATCCGGCGGATGTTGCGCCGGACCATTGGCGGCACGTCCACAACCGCTTGAGTGCCGGTCAGGAACCCAACCCCTACACCCCGGAACGCCATGCCGCGTGGCTCAACCGCCGGAGGATCTGGACATGAGCCGCCGTCATATCCTCGCCGTGTCCATGCTGGCCGTCGGCACGCTTGTCGCCACGGCGGTTGCCGATCTGCCAACCCGGCTGATCTGGAACGCGACTGCCAGCGCGCCCATCGGCTTCTACACGGTTGCTCCCGCCGATACGCTCGAAATTCCAGAACTCGTCGTCATCGCGCCGCCCGAACCGCTGGAGCTGTTCATGGTCGAGCGCGGCTATATCGGGCGGGGCGTGCCGCTGTTGAAACGCGTCCTCGGCTTGCCGGGACAGCGCGTCTGCCGCAGCGGTGCGACGATCACCGTCGATAACGTCGAGATGGGCGCCGCACTGGAGCGCGACCGCATGGGCCGCGATCTGCCGGTCTGGCAGGGCTGCCGCATCATCCGCGACGGCGAACTCTTCCTCATGAATTGGGACATCCGGGACAGCCTCGACGGCCGTTACTTCGGACCTGTTCTCGCCAGTTCCGTCATCGGGCGAGCGCTCCCGCTCTGGACCGATGAGGAAGGCGATGGCCGCTACGAATGGCGGGCGGCCACGCATTGAACCCACGCCAAATCCACAAACACAGGAGACATACCATGCCACAGATCGGTCAATTTGCGCGTGACGCATCCGGCTTCGCCGGTCAGCTCGTCACGCTCTCCATGAAGCGCGATCTCGTTATCGTGCCCGCCGAACATTCCGATGCGGAGAATGCGCCGGACTATCGCGTCCATTTCATTGAACATGACGGGCCGGAGGTCGGTGCTGCATGGAAACGCACCGGCGAAAAGGCTGGCGAATATCTCTCGGTGCTGCTCGACGATCCCGCCTTACCGCAGCCGATCCGCGCCAATCTGTTTCGCGACGACGATGCAGGCTCGTCATGGTCGCTGCACTGGAGCCGCCCGCGGCCCCGCGAAGATCGGGACTGAGATCATGCGATCCCGCGCCCTTCTTCTCTTCACGGCCCTTCTGTCGGCTGGCAGCGGCTCGATGCCGGCCATGGCGCAGGTCACGCCGCAACCCGCGCCTGTTACCGCGCATCCCCATGCTGCTTTCATTGCAGAGGCGTCACAGCGTTTCAGCATTCCAGAGCACTGGATTCGGGCCGTGCTGGGTGTGGAAAGCGCGGGCGATGTGCGCGCCATTTCATCGGCGGGCGCGATGGGACTGATGCAGGTCATGCCCGATACCTGGGCGGGCCTGCGCAGCCGCCATGGCCTCGGGCGCGATCCTTACGATCCGCGTGACAACATCCTCGCAGGTACGGCGTATCTGCGGGAGATGTGGGACCGCTATGGCAATGTCGCGGCCATGCTTGCCGCCTACAATGCCGGTCCCGGTCGCTATGACGAGCATCTGGCGACAGGTCGCACTTTGCCCGCAGAAACACG
>CALMPK010000153.1 GCA_937873575.1 uncultured Hyphomicrobiaceae bacterium | reverse complement strand
CCCGGCGCGCGCTCGCCCCCCCCCCCGCCGATGGCGCGGACCTCACGGTCGTCTATGGCGTCAACCACGACAAGCTGACCAAGGACCACCTCGTCGTCTCGAACGCCTCGTGCACGACCAACTGCCTGGCGCCCGTCGCCAAGGTGCTGAACGACCTCGTCGGCATCGAAAAGGGCTTCATGACGACGATCCACTCCTACACTGGTGACCAGCCGACCCTCGACACCATGCACAAGGATCTCTACCGCGGACGCGCCGCGGCGATGAGCATGATCCCGACGTCGACCGGCGCCGCCAAGGCCGTCGGCCTCGTGCTGCCCGACCTCAACGGCAAGCTCGACGGCACCGCCATCCGCGTGCCGACGCCGAACGTCTCGGTCGTCGATTTCAAGTTCATCGCCAAGCGCGAGACCACGAAGGACGAGATCAACAAGGCGATCATGGCGGCCGCCAACGGCCCGCTCAAGGGCGTGCTCGGCTACACCGACCAGCCGAACGTGTCGATGGACTTCAACCACGACCCGCGCTCGAGCGTGTTCCACCTCGACCAGACCAAGGTGATGGGCGGCACGATGGTGCGCGTGCTCTCCTGGTACGACAACGAGTGGGGCTTCTCGAACCGCATGAACGACACGGCCGTGGCTCTGGCCAAGCTGATCTGAGACCTTTTTCGCATGTACTTTTGGAAGGCCGCGCGACGCTCGCGCGGCCTTCTCTTTTGCGGCAGCCCTCATTACGATCCGGTCCGGCGGTTACGAGACGCCGCTGGGTCGCGATCGGTCGAGCTGCAAGCGCGGGGCGCTTTCGGCGAAACCGCAAAACGCAGCCAAAGCTCATGATTGAGAGTGCAAGCAGGGCCTTGAAGATCGCGCTCGCGATTTCGGCAAGGTCGGCCGCTCTCTGAAGCGCAAGGGGAGCGCACATGTCGAGCACCGAGCACCACGCCCAGAAGGCCGCCGACAAGATCCATCACCTGATCGAACCGATCGGCAACCTTCTCGCCGACCTGTTTCACCTGATCGGCCTGTTCGCCATCGGCGCGGCGACGGCGTGGGCGGGCGTGCACTTCTTCATCGAGCTGATGGGTAAGCAGCATGCCACAATCGAGGACCTGCTGCTTCTTTTCATCTATCTCGAGATCGGCTCGATGGTCGGGATCTACTTCAAGACCAACAGGATGCCGCTGCGCTTCCTCATCTACATCGGCATCACGGCCTTGACGCGCCACCTCATCGGCTGGGTCAACCACGAGCCGAAGCCCGACGAGGGCGTGCTGATTCTCTCGGGCGGCATCCTGATCCTGGCACTTTCGGTGCTGCTGATCCGCTACGCGTCCTACAAGTATCCCTCCGGCCTGCCGATCGGCGAGACCGGTGCGCTGACGGATACCGACACGGTGGCGAGGGTGAAGAAGAGCGGTTGAGCTTGAGAACACCGAACGTTCAAACGCTCGGGCCGCCCTCGAAGCCGAAACGGGCGCGGATCTTGTGGAACAGGGCGTCCCGCACGCGGCGGTAGCTGTCGAGCACCTGCTCGCGCGTACCCTGGCCGATGACGAGCGTGGCGTCGTGCGTCGGCCAATATTCGACATCGACCGCCATCGTGCGCGTCAGCTCGAGCGCCTGGTGGTGCGCCTCCGGCGACAGCGTGACGATGAGATCGAAGCTCGTGTCGTTGAGATCGCGCAGCGACCGCGGCCTGTGCGATTTGGTGTCGATGCCGATCTCGTCCATCACCGCCGTGACGAAGCCGTCGGGATCGCCTGCGCGGACACCTGCCGATTCGACATAGGCGCGCCGGCCGGCGAGATGCCGCAGCATCGCCGCCGCCATGGGCGAGCGCACCGCGTTCATCGAGCAGGCAAACAGAACCGCTCCTGGCAGATCGCCGGCAGCCACCTGCGACTACCCTTTCCAGTGCAGCGCGCTGATGAGGGTGAACAGACGCCGCGCGGTATCGAAATCGACCGCGATCTTGCCGTCGAGGCGCTCCATCAGAATGCGGCTGCCCTCGTCGTGCAGACCGCGGCGCCCCATGTCGATCGCCTGGATGCGCGACGGCGGTGCGGTGCGGATCGCCTCGTAGTAGCTGTCGCAGACCATGAAGTAGTCCTTGATGATCCGCTTGAACGGCGTCAGCGACAGCAGATGCGTGACGACAACCGGCTCGGCCTCGGTGCCGATGGCCAGTTGGAGGCGCTGCTCGGCGAGCGAGATGACGAGACGGTAGGGCCCGTCGTCCCGGCCGATCACCTCGAACGAGTTGCCGTCGAGCAGATCGAAGATCGCCACTTCGCGCTCGTGCTCGACGTTGGTGTTGTTGCGCTGGAGCGACTTTTCGTCGACCTCGACGGCGAAAAGGCGCGCGCGTGGTTGTGGCTCGGCTTCGGGCGTTCCGGTCATCAGAGCTTCCCTCCCGCCTGAGCCACGCGAACCTCGACCGAGCGGCGGTGTGCCTCGAGCCCTTCGGCGCGGGCGAGCGTCATGGCCGCGGGGGCGAGCGCCGCCAGCGCACCGGAATCGAGCTTGAGCAGGGAGGTGCGCTTCATGAAATCGAGCACGCCGAGACCGGAGGAAAAACGCGCGCTGCGCGCCGTCGGCAGTACGTGGTTGGAGCCGGCGACGTAATCGCCGATCACCTCTGGCGTGTGGCGGCCGATGAAGATGGCGCCGGCATTGCGAACGCGGCCCGCGAGCTCTTCAGCGTCCGCGGTGGCGATCTCGAGATGCTCGGCGGCGAAACGATCGGCGAGTGCTGGTGCCTCGTCGAGTGAGCCGAGCACGATCGTGGCGCCGAACCGCTGCCAGCTCTCGCCGGCGATGTTGCCACGCGAGAGTGTGCGCACCTGGCGCTCGACCGCGCTTTCGACCGCTGCCGCGAAACCGGCATCGTCGGTCATCAGCACCGACTGGGCGGCGGTGTCGTGCTCGGCCTGCGCCAGCAGGTCGGCCGCGATCCATTCCGGATCGTTGTCGCGGTCGGCGATGACCAGAACCTCGGATGGCCCGGCGATGCTGTCGATGCCGACCGTGCCATAGACTTGGCGCTTGGCGGCGGCGACATAGGCGTTGCCCGGGCCGACGATCTTGACGACGGGCCTGATCGTCTCCGTGCCGTAGGCGAGTGCCGCGACCGCCTGTGCTCCGCCGACCCGGTAGATCTCGCTGACGCCCGCGATCTCGGCCGCGGCCAGCACGAGAGGATTGAGCTCGCCGCGCGGCGACGGCACCACCATGACGATGCGCGGCACGCCCGCGACCTTGGCCGGCACGGCATTCATCAGCACCGAACTCGGATAGGATGCGAGCCCGCCCGGAACATAGAGCCCGGCCGATTCGACCGCCGTCCAGCGGTGGCCGAGTTCGACGCCCGCCGCGTCGCGATAGCGCTCGTCGGTGGGGAGCTGGCGCTGATGATGATCGGCGATGCGCTCACGCGCGAGCTCGAGCGCGGCAAGCGTCTCCGGCTCGCATTGTGCGCGCGCTGCGGCGATCTCTTCGGCGGTGATCCTGAGGCCGAGCCGGGCGAGATCGACGTGATCGAACTTCTGCGACAGCGCGATCAGCGCCTTGTCGCCGTCGCGACGGACCTCGGCGACGATGGCGCGGACGGCGGCGTCGACATCCTCCGAGATCTCCCGCTTCTCGGCCAGGAATGTCTGGAACGATTGCTCGAAATCGGCAGCCGATGTGGTGAGGCGCTTCGGCATTTCTGATGATCGGCCGTTCCCGGCCGCTCCTGTGTTTTTTGGGCTGGCCGGCGTGGCGGCCGGACGGCGAACTGGTTTAGCGCCTTCACCGGCGACTTCAAGCCTCGGGCTCGGGCTCGCCGGCATCCTGCGGGTGCTGCGGGCGGTGGCGCGCGTGCCAGGCGGCGCCGAGATCCTTGAGCTCTGCCTCGACGCACGCGACGTGCAGCTCGATCGCCGCCTCGCCCGAGAAATGCAGGTGAACGACGCCGCCCGGCCCCTCGCCCCCTTCAGGCACGAAGGTGATGGCGAGCAGCGAGAGAACCCGGTCCTTGGCCGCCAGATCGAGGTTCTGCAGGCGGGCGCGGACGACCTGCTCGAACCGCAGGCCAGCGCGCCGCCGCTCGTTGGCGGCGTCGGGCGCCCCCTGCAGCAGCGCACCGAGCCAGTCGAAGCGATTGAGGACCCCGGCGAACCGGTGCTCACGCGGGAAATATCCGAGATCGCCCACGCGCACGACCGCATCCTGGAGATGCGCGGAAAGAACCGCCAGATCCTCGGCGTCGAGCGCCAGCAGCTTCAAGGGCACGGAATCGGACATGGCATCGGCATCCAGCGGCGTGAACCGGACTGATAGCCAACACGGACGGGGCAGGCAAGGCGGCCGAACCGCCCAGTCCGTGCCGCCGCGCAACGCCCGTCGTGCTTCAGCCCGCCGAGATGCGCTCGATGGCGGCGCCACATCGCGTCAGCTTCTCCTCGAGACGCTCGAATCCGCGATCGAGATGGTAGACGCGGTTGATCATCGACTCGCCCTCGGCGACGAGCGCTGCGATGACGAGCGATACCGAGGCGCGAAGGTCCGTCGCCATCACCGGCGCGCCGCGAAGGTGCGGAACGCCCTTGATGGTCGCTGTATCACCGTGCAGCCTGATGTCCGCGCCGAGGCGGGCCAGCTCCTGCACGTGCATGAAGCGGTTCTCGAAGATGGTCTCGCGGATGACGCTCGTGCCACGCGCCGTGGTGACGAGCGCCATGAGTTGTGCCTGCAGGTCGGTCGGGAAGCCGGGGAACGGCTGCGTCTCGATGGTGATCGGCTCGATGTGGCCGTTGTCGCGCTTGATGCGGATGCCGTTGGCAGTCGCCGTCACCTCGGCGCCGATCTTCGGCAGAACAGCGAGCGCCGTTTCGAGCAGCTCGACATTGGTGCCCTCGAGCGTCAAGTCGCCGCCCGTCGCCGCGACGGCATAGGCGAAGGTTCCGGTTTCGATGCGGTCAGGCAGAACGGTGTGAACCGCGCCCTCGAGCCGGTCGCGGCCCTGGATGCGCAACGTCGAGGTGCCGATGCCGTCGATGCCGACGCCCATCTTGACGAGGCAACGCGCCACGTCGCCGACCTCGGGCTCCCGCGCCGCATTCTCGACAACGGTCTCGCCCCGCGCGAGGGCGGCGGCCAGCAGCACGTTGTGGGTGGCGCCGACGGACACTTTCGGGAAGATGATGCGCGCGCCCCGGAGCCCCTTCGGCGCCTTGGCGATCACGTAGCCGGCGTCGATTTCGATGTCCGCGCCGAGTGCCTTGAGGCCTTCGAGATGCAGATCGACCGGACGGGTGCCGATGGCGCAGCCGCCCGGCAGCGAAACCTTGGCCTGCCCCATGCGGGCGATGAGCGGGCCGAGCACCCAGAAGCTCGCCCGCATGCGGCTGACCATCTCGTAAGGCGCCGTCGTATCGACGATGTCGCGCGCGGTGAGATGGAACGTCTCGCCGAGATGCGTCGTACCCGGGCGCTTTCCATCGACGGCGAGATCGACGCCGTGGTTGCGCAGGATGCGCGCCAGCAGGTTGACGTCGGCAAGGTTCGGCACGTTCTTCAGCGTCAGCCGGTCGGCCGTCAGCATGCTCGCGATCATCAGCGGCAGCGCCGCGTTCTTGGCGCCCGAGATCGGAATGACGCCGTTGAGCCGGTTACCACCGGTAATCCTGATGCGATCCATGTGCCTGCTTTCCATCGCGCTGCGCGTCACCCGGCCAGCCGGGCCCGCAAGCGGTGATAATAGCGATTCGGGAACTACCCGATGTTTTTCGTCTCAGACGAGGCCCGTCCTGATCAATTCTCGCCAAGATCGGCGGTCATCTCGCCCGACGGTAGTTCCCCGCCGCTCGTCCCTTCATCGGGGGGCTCGTCACTACCGTCGCTCCGCCGCCGCGCCTGCGCCTTTCGGCGTTTCAAGTTCTCGCGCAGCGCCGCCTCCAGGCGTTCGTCGCGCGAGCCGCCGCCCGGCTTTCGTCCCGGCGGCGCGCCACTGCCCGACCCATGGCCTGGCGGCGTCATACCCTGCTCCCCCGTTTTCCCCGTCACATCGGGCCGCGGGCCTATTTGCCCCGGCCTCGGCCGTCAGCGACTCGTCTCGGCGCGAGGCCGGAATGCCCGTGCGACCGCGGCGGCGCGTTCTCGGCGTGTGCAATAGCATGATACGCACCAGGGTCCGCAACAGCCTCGCGCCAATGGGGGTGAAAGGCGTTTTCCCATGGCTCCCGACGCCTCCCTCGATTAGTCACAGAACCAGTGTCGATGCGACTTGCCGGGGCGGTGGGCTTGTGGCAATGTCCGCCCGCTTCGACCGGCTGGCCCGCTCGGAGCGGGGTTTGTATTGCCTCATCGCGGACACCGGAAATGGTGGCATCGGCGAGCCCAGGCATCACCCGCCGGACCTGCTGCGGTAGCTCAGTGGTAGAGCACTCCCTTGGTAAGGGAGAGGTCGAGAGTTCAATCCTCTCTCGCAGCACCATCGCCCTTTGATCGGGCCCCCTCACTCAGTCGTCGGTTTTTGGGAGTCGCCGCTCCGCACCCAGGTGCTTTCCGAGCGAACCACCTCGTAGGCCGCCCAAGCCGCCAGATCGCGCCGTGAGCTGAGACCCGTCGCGTTGCGGTCACGCCCCGCGACGACGCGCCAGATGACGTTACCCTCCGCACCGCCACGGTCGCCCAGGCGGCTTTCCCCCCCCCCCCCCCCCCGGCCCCCTTCGACACCCAGGCGGCCCCCCCACCCCGCGCGGACCCCCCCGTTCGAGTAAAACCCGCCGACGCGGATCGCATCCGGCTTCAACCGCCGCTCGTCGGAAGAGGCTTTGGCAAGCTCGGTGAGGCGGACGAATTCCTCCTCACTGATGTCGACGAAGGTGCCGATGCGGCGCAGCGCCTCCACGAAATCGGCATGGCTCGGGCCTGCCGGCGACGCGACGGGCCGTGAATTGAGATTGCGGCGTCCCCACGCTACCGGGTAGCGGCGCCACGCGAAGGCAGCGTTGAAGGCGACAGCAGCGGCAACCGGGATCCCCGCGTGGAGCAGCACCGGCATCCGGACGAAGCCGAGGCCCGGCGCCTGACCGCGGGGCCCGCCGATCACCGCCGTCAGTGCCGTCGCCCCGCCGGGTGGATGGATCGCCCGCAGATAATGCATGGCGAGGATGGCAAGGCCGACGGCGAGCGCCGCGGCGAGGAAGGCATCTGGAACGACACGGGCTACGGCCACGCCGATCGCCGCCGACACGGTATGACCGACGAGCACGGCCCAGGGCTGCGACAGCGTCCCGTGCGGGACGGCGAACAGCAGCACCGCACTCGCCCCCATCGAGGCGACCAGCAGCGCCGCGCCGAGATCCCCGAGCAGCCCGCGTTCGAGCGCGAGAACCAAGTAGATCGCACAAAAGCCGCCAAGCCCCGAGACGAGCCGTTCGGCATGACTGACAGGTGCAATCTCGACACCCGCCAGCACCCGGATGCGCTCCAGCAGCGCCACCGGGCGCTCCACGGGTGCCCCGTCAGGTTTCGCTGACATTGGCGTCTCCGGAAGCACAATTATTGTGCAGGTTGCCGGAAATTCTGACCGGAACAAGAGGAAATGTCCGCGACCATTCGCGCCGTCGGGATACAGGCCGCGCGCATGCGCGGCGCGACACCCTCAGCAAATGCGCGGCAGGGGATCGTCCTCGAGCTCCTCGAGGCTCCGCTCGCCGCCGGCACTGGTGGCGAGGATCACGCGACCTCCCCGCGCCCCGCCCGGCGCAAGCATTCCGACGATGGCGGCGTCGCGGCCATCATCGAGCGCCTGCCATGCCGCGAGCGCGGCCTC
>CALMPK010000152.1 GCA_937873575.1 uncultured Hyphomicrobiaceae bacterium | reverse complement strand
AGGAAGGAGAACAGCACCGCGTTGGTGATGATGTAGAGCAGCATCGCGCTCATGTTGGCCGAGGCCAGCAGAACCTTCGGCACCTCCTTCAGCGTCATGTCCTTGTAGACGAACACCGAGATGACGAAGGCGTAGACGGCGCTCATGGCCGCGGCCTCGGTCGGCGTGAAGATGCCGGCGTAGATGCCGCCCATCACGATGACGATGAGGAAAAGGCCCCAGAAGCTGTCGAGGAAGGCGCGAATCCGCGTGGACCAGGAAGCGCGCTCCATCCGCGGGTAGGTAGTTCAGCGATTTGGCGCGGAACCAGGTGATGCCGCCGAGCATGAGCGCGAGCAGCGCGCCGGGAATGACGCCGGCGACGAACATCTGTCCGACGGACGCCGCCGAGACGCGCGCGCCCGTCGGTCCTTCGACGAGCATGCCCGAGGTGGCGACGCAGTACATCACCATCACGATCGACGGCGGGATGAGGATGCCGAGCGCACCGGCGGAGGCGATGGTGCCGACGCCGAAGCGGGTCGGGAAGCCTTGCTTCACCATCGCCGGCAGCAGGATCGAGCCGATGGCGACGACAGTAGCTGGCGAGGAGCCGGACACGGCCGCGAACAGCGCGCAGGCGAACACCGCGGCGAGGCCGAGGCCGCCCGACCAGTGTCCGACCATCGACGTCGCGAAGCGGATCATGCGCCGCGCGACACCGCCGTGCGTGAGGAAGTTGCCGGCGAGAATGAAGAACGGGATCGCCATGATCTCGAACTTCTCGATGCCGGTGAAGAGTTTCAGCGCGACGGCCTCGACAGGCACCTGGGTCATCGTGAACAGGAACGTCAGCACGGTGAGGCCGAGTGCGATCGAGACAGGCATGCCTGTCAGCATCAGTGCGGCGAGCAGGCCGAAGATGATTGCAGCGCTCATGGTTATTTACTCCCGCCGTCGTTCATGTCGCGCGGATGCAGATTGGGCTCGGTAAGCAGGGGTTCGTCGGCATCGCCGATGCCTTCGACGTGCCCGTGATCGTGGCTCGGAAGCTCACCGGTCTTGGCGAAGATCCACGCCACCTGCAGAAAGCGGAAGCACATCAGGTAGGAGCCGAGCGGGACTGCGAGATAGATGATCCACATCGGCCATTCGAGATCGGGCGAGGTCTGCTCGGTCTGCGCCATGTGGTAGACGAACTCCGCACCGAGTGTGCCGATGATGGAGGTGAAGAGAGCGCCGGCCATCAACCCGAACAGGATCATGTAGTAGCGCTGACCCTTCGGCAGTGCATTTAGCAGAATGTCGACACCGACGTGGATGCCCGTGCGCACGCCGTAGGCCGCGCCGAACTTCGCCATCCACACGAACAGGTAGATGCAGGCTTCCTGCGCCCAGGTCATGTTGAAGGAGTTGAGGAAGACGAAGACTTGTTTGGCGATGCCTGCGAGCCAAGGCATCCCATGGCTATTGGACCAGCCGATCAGTGCGCCGGCATTGCTCAGCCCGTAGCGCTGCACGACGGCGACGAAGATGATGAGCGTCGCGGTAGCTATGAGTACGGTAATGATCAGCTCCTCGAGCCGATCGAGCAGTCGCATGAGCATGGCGTTTCCCCTGCCGGCTATGCCGGCCTCCAAAACTTCCAGCGGGTGTCCGGACGGGTCGTCCCGGTTGCGGAAATATTTTATTATTGTTTAGAAATCCGGGCTCGCCGCAGCGAGCCCGGCATGACGTGTGGGGCTTACTTCGCGCCCGTGGCCTTGTAGATCGACTCGATCAGCTCTTTGCCGACACGGCCGGCGACTTCCTGATGGACAACCATCAGCTTGGCCTTCCAGGCCTTCTTCTCGTCTGCCGTGAGATCATAGAACTCCGTCTTGCCAGAGGTCTTCATCGCCGCAAGCGCGTCGTCGTTCTCCTTCTGGGCGATGTCGTTGGCGAAAACGGTCGCCTCGGTCATCGCCTTCTCGAGCGAGGCGCGAACATCGGCCGGGAGGCCTTCCCAGAACTGCTTGTTCACGATCACCGCGTAGCCGAGATAGCCGTGACGCGACAACGTCGCGTGCTTCTGCACCTCGTGCATCTTCTGCGTGTACATGTTGGACGGCGGGTTCTCGGTGCCGTCGACGACGCCCGTCTGCAGCGCCTGGTAGACTTCGGAGAAGGCCATGACCTGCGGCAGCGCGCCGAGAGCCTTCATCTGCGCCTCGAGCACCTTGGAAGACTGGATGCGCATCTTCACGCCGAGGAAGTCGTCCGGCGTCTTGAGCGGCTTGTTGGCGCTCATGATCTTGAAGCCGTTGTCCCAGTAGGCGAGACCGAGAATGCCTTTGCCTTCGAGCTTCTTGAGGAGCTGCTTGCCGATCTCACCCTCGGTCACCTTGCGGAGCGCCACGCGATCCTCGAAGATGAAGGGCAGATCGAACGCCTCGAACTCCTTGGCGCCGAGCGGACCGAACTTGGCGAGCGAGGGCGCGAGCATCTGGACCGCGCCGAGCTGCAATGCCTCGACCTCTTCCTTGTCCTTGTAGAGCTGCGAGTTCGGGTAGACTTCGACCTTCACCTTGCCCGACGTATATTTCTCGGCGAGTTCCTTGAACTTCTCCGCGCCCTTGCCCTTCGGCGTCTGCGGAGCCACGACGTGGCTGAACTTGATAACGATCGGATCCTGGGCGTTCGCTGAGCCTGCGGCCAAACCGAGCGCCGCCACGAGGGCGACCGCGGCTACTGAGAACTTGCGCATCACGTTTCCTCCAAAAATTTCTTCGCCTCACGCGAAAGCGTTGGCCCCGCGCTGACGATTGACGATACGTTAAGAGCAACCCGCATGCCAACGAATTGGCGGCGCAGGACTCACGAAATCAAAAAATCAAAGGACTGAGCTGGCTCGATAATTCGAGGCGGGTCGGCAGTCGTGGCCGAGCATCCGGAATACGAATTGGGTGGCATGCTACCCATCGTCGAAAAGCATGTGTGGGGCGTTACACACCGAGGATCGATGGTGCGATGCGATAGTGCGGCGCAATATTCGTGAATGACAGAATGAGCTCGCGTATTTCTATGCGCGACTGCCTCTCACGCATCCTCGTCATCGGCAGGCGGGCGCCCGAGGCCGTAACGGCGCATCTTGTCGTAAAGCGTCTTGCGCGCGATCCCGAGCGTCTCGTAGGTCGCTTTGAGGCTGTGCCGCGTCCGCTCGAGTGTCTCGGAGATGATCTGGCGCTCGAAGCGCGCGAGCTGGTCGGCAAGTGAGGCTGGTTCGCCCGGCTTGTGCGGGGCGACAGGAATGGCGCGTCCGTCGATCTCGAGGCCGAGGCCGAGGGCGAAACGTAGCGCCGTGTTCTGCAACTCGCGCACGTTGCCCGGCCAGTCGTGCGCGAGCAGATGCGCCACCACCGCGCCGTCGACGGCCGGCGGATCGTTCTTGAACCGGCTCGCAGCGGCATCGACGAAGCTCTGGAACAACAGAGGGATGTCATCGCGGCGATCGCGCAGCGGCGGAATCGACAGGGTGAGCACGTTGAGGCGGTAATAGAGATCGCCGCGGAAGGTGCCGCGCTGCGCCGCGCTCTTCAGATCCTCCTTGGTCGCTGCGATCACGCGGACGTCGATCTCGCGCTCCTCGTTGGCACCGAGCCGGACGATGCGTCGGTCTTGCAGCACGCGAAGCAGTTTGATCTGCAGCTCGAGCGGCATGCTCTCGATCTCGTCGAGAAACACGGTGCCGCCGCTCGCATATTCGAGCTTGCCGACGCGCGGTTTGGCGGCCCCTGTGAATGCGCCGGGCTCATGGCCGAAGAGCTCGCTCTCGATCACGGTTTCCGGAAGTGCGCCACAGTTGATCGGGACGAAGCGTCCCTTGGCGCGCGGGCCGTACTCGTGCAGGCTGCGCGCCACGACCTCCTTGCCCGAACCCGTCTCGCCGGAGACGAGCACGTCGGCGTCGGTCGTCGCGAACGAGGTGATCTGGCTTCGCAGCCGGTGGATCGCGGGCGTTCGCCCCACGATCACCTGCTCGAGCCCGCTGCAATTGGAGA
>CALMPK010000151.1 GCA_937873575.1 uncultured Hyphomicrobiaceae bacterium | reverse complement strand
CTCCAACTGGAGCGGGTCGCGGGCGAGGAGGGGGGGGGGGGGGCCCGGGTGGCGCAGGATCTGGACCAGCAGCCAGCCGGTATCGCGGCACGAGCCGTTGGCGCGGCGGAGTGTTTCCTCCGGCGTCTGCACGCCGGGCTCCATGCGGATCGAATAGCCGATGTGGTGCTGCATCTGGCGATTGATCGCGACGATGAAGTCGAGCGTCGTGTCGTTCGGATCGTGGACGATGCCGGCGACGTACTTCTTGAGCAGGGGCGTCGCCGGCTCGGGCTCGAGATAGGGGGCCAGCTCCTTCTTCAGCACCGGGTCGTAGGTGAACGGCCATTCCTTGGCCGAATCCTCGACGAAGAAGTCGAACGGGTTGATGACAGCCATATCGGCGACGAGGTCGATCGTGACGGAGAATTCTTCCGTCTCCTCCGGCAGCACGACGCGGGCGAGGAAGTTGCCGAACGGGTCCTGCTGCCAGTTGAGGAAATGGGTCTTCGGTTCCAGCTCGATCGAATAGCTGAGGATCGGGGTCCGGCAATGGGGCGCAGGGCGCAGCCTTATCACCTGCGGTCCCATGTTCGTCAGCCGGTCGTAGCGATAGGACGTCTTATGGCGAAGCGCGACGTGAAGGGTCATGTGTGATCTCGGGCCTTTGCAGTTCGCGGGGCGCGCGGAACCGCGCGTACTCGGCCCGTTCGATTCGGACGGCCCCATATCGGCAAGGCGTATCGGCTTGGAGTGAGAGCGACAAGCGCGACGAGGGAGAAAGAAGCACGGTTTAAGTCAGTTCGATGAAGTCGTGAGCATCATGCTGAAAATGCGGCACTGCGATGCGCAGAAAGAAGGCAATCAGTGCTTCGTCAGACGTGCTAGTTTGTCCGTCCGCGAAAACCTCCAACCGGAACATTTCGCCCCGGTTCCGCGTAACCGCGTGGGCAGATGTCGAAGCACTCGGAAAGGAGTGACCGGCTTGATCGGTCGCCGCCGGTATCCTTGGAGTCCGGTATCCCTGGAGGAGCGTGCAGCGTGGAGCGGATTCAGAAGGCAAACCAGACGATGCAACGCCATTCCTGCTCGATGTGCGGTTCGCGGGTATATTTCGATAACCGGACATGCCTGACGTGCGGCAGCAGTGTCGGCTTCTGGCCGCGGACCATGCGCATGGAGGCAGTCGAGCAGCTCCCGGGCAATGTGAGCCTCTACCGGCGCGTCGGCGCCCCGAAGACCGGCGCCGTCCGCTTCTGCGACAACGAAAAGCATGGGGTATGCAACTGGCTGACGTCGCCGGACGACGGCAACGGGCTGTGCGCCGCATGCGATCTCAACCGCGTCATCCCGAATCTTTCCGAGCTCGACGGCCTGGCGAAATGGGCCGAGTTCGAGCGGGCGAAAAAGCGCCTCGTGTATGGATTGATGCGTTTCGGCCTGCCGCTCGACACGGGCAATCCGACGAACGGTCGGCTCGCTTTCGATTTCGCGCGCGACGTGGTGACGGGCCATCTCGATGGCGTCATCAGCGTGGACATGGCCGAGGCGGACGCCGTGGAGCGCCCCCGCCAGCGTCAGCAGTTCTCGGAGCCCTACCGTTCGCTGCTCGGGCATTTGCGCCACGAGAGCGGCCACTTCTACTGGACGGTGCTGATCGACGAGGGCAATAAGCACGAGGAGTTTCGTCGCCTGTTCGGCGACGAGCGCGCCAATTATCAGGCGGCGCTCCAGCACCATTATGCGTCCGGGCCGCCGCAAGACTGGCCGAAGCATTACGTGTCCGCCTACGCCAGTATGCATCCGTGGGAGGATTGGGCGGAAACCTGGGCGCATTATCTCCACATGGTGGAGACACTCGATACCGCGCAGGCCGAGGGCATGGAGCCCGGGTCCGCCAACTTCTCGCTCGGCGGCATCTGGCCCTTCAAGCGTTACGATGTCTATCGCGAGGAGAGCTTCTCCTCACTGATGGATCACTGGGTCCCGCTCACGATTGCCATGAACAGCATCAACCGCAGCATGGGGCACGAGGATTTCTATCCCTTCGTCATCCCAGCGGCGGCTTATGGCAAGCTTGCCTTCATCCATCAGGTCATTCGCCGCCGGCAGTGACAGTAACGAGCGCCTGATCGAGACAGGCGGGTCCCGTCCCCAGGGGATCGGCTGGCCCAAAGGCAAGAGCCCACCGGGAGCATAGGCCGGCATGAAGCCTCCGCCGGGCCGGGAACCCGCCGGGCCATATCCCCCTGGCCAGCCGGCGCCCGGCCAACCTGAAACTGGCCACGCCGGGCCGGGCCAACCGCCACTAGGCCAACCTCCACCGGGTCCAGCTCCCCACTGGCCGTATCCACCCGGTGCGGCGTAGGGAGGGGGCGCCAAGAATTGGGGCGGCGGCGCAAACGCACCATATGGCGACCCATTCCAGGGGATCACATAGCTCGTCGGCTGATACGCGGGCGGGCCATAGTTCAGAACGCGGAAATGGCCCGGTTCGCCGATGCCGAAGCGGAACGACGGGCCGTCCGTCCCCATTGAAAAGCCGAAGCAGAAGAATGCTTTTGCCGGTTGAGGTGTGATCGCCGCGAACAAGGCGAGGCCGAGGGCGGCACAGAGCGCCGCGCCACTCCTTCTTGGTGTCTGCCGGTGCAAGAGCATGGGCTTGGTCCGCCTGATTCGCAGATCAGACCATGTTCCGCCCGAAAAGCCGCGCCGTCCAGCAGCTTCGCGCCTATTTCTCGCAGCGCGTCTGAGCTTGTCTGGGGCGCGATCCGATCGGACGAAACACCCGAGCGGTTCCGTCGATCGGATCGCGCGCTCGTCGGCGCTCGCCCGTCTCAGTCGCGCAGCAGTTCGTTGATCGAGGTCTTCGAGCGGGTCTTCTCGTCGACGCGCTTCACGATCACCGCGCAGTAGAGGTTCGGACCCGGCGATCCATCGGGGAGCGGCCTGCCCGGCATCGATCCCGAAACGACCACCGAATATGGCGGCACGTGTCCCATGAACCGTTCCCCGGTCGCGCGGTCGATGATCGTCGTCGAGGCGCCGATGAACACGCCCATGGAGATCACCGAGCCCTCGCCGACGACGACGCCCTCGACCACTTCGGAGCGCGCGCCGATGAAGCAGTTGTCCTCGATGATGGTCGGACCGGCCTGCATCGGCTCCAGAACGCCGCCGATGCCGACGCCACCCGAGAGGTGCACGTTCTTGCCGATCTGTGCGCAACTACCGACGGTTGCCCAGGTATCCACCATCGTGCCGCTGTCGACGTAGGCGCCGAGGTTCACGAACGAGGGCATCAGCACCACGCCCGGTGCGATGTAGGCCGAGCGGCGCACGATGGCGCCCGGAACCGCGCGGAAGCCCGCGTCCTTGAATTGCTGCGCACTCCAGTCGGCGAACTTCAGTGGCACCTTGTCGTAGCCGTGCACGCGGCTCGCGTAGGTCCCGCTCTTCTGGAACGGCAAGATCTCGTTGTCGGCGAGGCGGAAGGACAGCAGCACGGCCTTCTTCAGCCACTGGTTGACGTGCCAGGAGCCGTCCGCCTGCTTCTCCGCCACCCGCGCCTTGCCACTGTCGAGCAGTCCGAGCCCGGCCTCGATCGCATCACGCACGGCGCCCTTGGTGGCGGTCGAGATGGTATCGCGGGCCTCCCAGGCGGCTTCGATGGTGGTCTTGAGGTCGTCATGCGCCATGGCGGGCGGTCTCCCCTTGAGCTGCTTTTGTGTGCGCAGGGTTGTCGCGTGGAGGGCGCAAGGTGTCAATCGCCGGCGGTGACGGGGGCGGCTTTGCAAAACGGTTGGATTTCTGCCGTTTGCCGCTCTTTTCGATTCTCAAATCCGCGAATCTCGATAGCTTCTATTCGCCGCACGAGGATGCGGCTTTTGAACGAGGCGAATGGCCATGGCCAAGAAATCGGAATCGACGAGCAGCAAGGTGGCCTCCGCCGCCGCGAAGGTGATGAAGGACCCCAAGGCCTCGAAGGAGGCGAAGTCGGCGGCGGCATCCGCGCTGACTCAGAAGGGCTCGGACGAGACGACG
>CALMPK010000150.1 GCA_937873575.1 uncultured Hyphomicrobiaceae bacterium | reverse complement strand
ACCATCTTTACTTGCTCGGGCAACAAGTGAAGATTAGATCCAGCCCCCGCAACCACTTTTGTCATAACTCGCTGACAATTCCGATCTGAGAGGCGCCATGTTTCGCCCTCGATCTGCCTTTGTTCGCTCAAAATTCTCCGATTTCGTCTCGCCGCTGGGCGCGCAGCGAGCGAGCCCCATCAAGCATCCTAGGATCAACGAATTCGGCGAGTTGGCCATGGCCATAACCGACAGCATTTCACCCCTCGACGACGGCTTCATGCGCTTCGGCCATATCGCGATGCTCATGGCCGAGGAGAACGAGCAGCGCGCATACGAGGACATTATGGACCGCTTCAAGCGCGCCGTGTTTGCCGGCGAGCTCGAGCCGCCGCACATCTTCACGCCGGATCGGGATAACCCGGTCAACTGGTTGCACATGGAGATCGTAATCCCCCCGTTCGAGCTGACGCGGGCGCAGGCCGAACTCGAGCCTCGGCCCAAGCGCTTCTATGGCGTCGGCCGCGAGACGATCGTGAGCGTGCTGTACACCAGCAACGCGTTGCCGGGCCGCGCTGAGCAGTGGTCGCAGCTGATCGAGCCGCGTGGGCGCAGCGCCGAGCCCGAGGAGGCGCCGCGCATGCTGGCGGCCATCCCGTTCCGTGAATTCCCCGACCGCGGCCGGCGCGAGTTCGAGGCGCTTGTCGTGCCGAAGGTCAAGCTCTCGGGATGGTTCGAGGCGCAGGGCGAGGACCTGCCGGCGTTCCTCATGGACAAGCCTCAGACGAGCGGATCGGGGTCCATCGTGCCGGTCGTCGGTGAGGATATCTCGACACGCCCACCCGGCCGCCCCCACAAGCCGGCGTGGCCACGCATCGTTCAGCTCGTGCGCGAGCTGCGTGACGCCAACCCAGACTGGCAGAAGAAGCGGCTGGCCTACGAGGCGGGGCAGCTCGCCCGCCGCGAGTTCTCCGAGGCCGAGTTGCCGTCGGTCGCGACGATCCAGCGGAGCATGGTGGGGATTCTGGGCGGCGGGTCGGGATAGCCGCTCGGCTCGGGCACCGTACCGGGGTGAGCCCACCCTGGAGTGCAGCGCAAATGGCCATTTGTGCTAGAATAACTCCCGACACCGGGAGTTGATGATGACCATACAGCTGTCCAGCGAGGTCGAGCGTCTGGCTCGCCTGCTCGCCACCAAGACTGGCAAGAACCTCGACGACGTCGTCAAGGAAGCGATCGAGGAGCGCGCCCGCGCAGCGGGTGTGCCGGTTGGGGCCGGCCGACGCACGCCCGCGGAGATCGAGCGCAGCCTCAGCGAGATCGTCGCGCGTGTCTCCGCTCTGCCAGTCCTGGACAACCGCAGCGCTGACGAGATCATCGGCTACGACGAGTTCGGAGTGCCCAGGTGATTGTCGTCGATGCTTCGGCGCTGATAGCCGTGTTCGAGGACGAGCCGGAGCGTCAGCGATTCAACTCGATCATTGCCAATGCCGACCGGCGGCTCGTCTCGACGGTCACCCTTCTCGAAGCCGGGATGGTGGCGCGCGGCAGGCGCGGTGCAGCAGGCCTCGCCGCGATGCAGGCCATCATCGAGCAAGCCGAGATCGAGGTTGTCCCGTTCGATTCGGGACATCTGGCGCTGGCACTCGACGCGTTCGAGCGCTACGGCAAGGGCCTCAACCCGGCAGCCCGGCTCAACCTCGGGGACTGCTGCTCCTATGCGTTGGCCAAGAGCCTTGGCGCGCCGTTGCTGTTCAAGGGCAACGACTTCGTCCACACCGACATTGTCGCGGCGGCGTGATCACCGGGCCTTCCCGCGTGGAGATCGCCAATCCATTCTGCGTCACGCCCGCCTCTCGACCAGGTGCTGGACGTCAGCTATACCTCCCGAACGATGTGTGCCGGGGACACGCGGGACGAGCGAATCTGACCCCAAGCAGACTCGTTGCCGATGTGCTTCATGCAGTGACGAAGTTCTTGCATCCCAATGTGCACGCAACTCAAATAATATCGAATTGCTCCGGAATGACTAATGGCTCAGTTGCCAAGTCATTAAATCAAGCTGCAGAGATAAACACCGCTCAATTCAATCATGCTACTCCTCGGTGCAACTACATAGGGAGTGGTCAAGATGAACTCGTTTGCTGCTGTTTTCAGGGCGCCAACCCTTGCTTTCGTGTCATTTCCGGCCATTAAGGACATTGGCCGAGATCAGATTTTGAGCATTGCGAAGACCACTCCACTTTCGATGGCAGCTTATGCCTTAAACTCAACTATAGCGTTAATTGTCATTGCTCAGTCCGGAATAGGAATTGCGGAGGCAACCTGGGCGCTTCTTGCCTATGGAGTTGCTGCGATCGTTGCATGGCGCCACCTGCGCCGGGGCCATTACACCAAGGAAATATCTGTCACACGCGGCGTCCAACGGATAACTCAATACGCCTTTTTGCTCGCTCTGCCCTGGGGCATCCTAGCCTCTGGATTTCTAGGCACTTTGACACAATCGGAAGAATTCCTGGTTGTGACCCTAACCGTCGGCATGAGCGCGGCCGGGAGCATACTACTCGCGCCCGTATTTCCCGCCGCCGTCACTTACACAGTGGTTATTTTGTTGCCATGCTTGATCAAGGCAGTGGCGATAGGCACAACCGACAAACTATACTTAGCTATCCTCATCATATCTTTCGCGGGTTTCCTTTGTGCTGTTGTCAGCGCCACTGCAAAACTCTCGATCGAACGAAGCAAAGCATTGCTCCGCCTGGGCGAAGCAGATGGTCGCTTGCGAGAGATGAATGAGCGGCTGCAAACGTTCGCCTCAATGAGAACGTTGCAATTGGAGAACCAACAAGTCGTTCTCAGCAATTTGATGCGCAACGACGAGGTTCGGCTAGGCACCAAGGTTACGGCAATGCGCGTTCTGGTCGAGACGCTCGGCCTGCAGGGCGGAGTGGACCGATGCGGTTTCTGGCTGCTGAATGATAAGAAAGACGCGTTCACGCTCACTGAAGTGTTCGTCGTCGCCGACAGAGCTTTCGTTATTCCGAAAAAATGGGATACGCCAGAACGAATTGGCATCATGCTGCATAAGTCGTCGAAGCAGATTATTGGGATCGACGACGTCACTACGGCAAACCCACTCTCCAATTTGACCGAAGATTACTATAAGCCAATCGGCATCGTGTCGACACTGCAGGCCCCCGTTGTAAGTCATGGGGAACTTGTCGGATTCGTGACCTGCTCGTCCGTTAGGCGTCGTATCGAGTGGTCGGTAGATCACAAGCTGTTCGCTGCGGGCATCGCCAATCTTGCGGCTCTGGTTCTGGAACGACATGAGCGCCTTGAGGTAGAGCGTTCCTTGCAACATGCCAACCAGACAAAGAACCTGTTCCTTGCCAACATGAGCCACGAAATCCGGACGCCACTCAATGGCGTGTTTGGAATGGCCGATCTCCTGTCGCGAACTGTAGTGAGCACCCAGCAGCGTAAGTTGGTCGAGACGATCCAACAGTCGTCCAGACAATTGTTGAGCATCGTCGACGACATCCTTGATGTATCCCGCATCGCGAAAAACGCGTTGGTTCTCGACGCTCATGAATTCGATCTCGACACCTGTGTCGTAGGAGCAGTCGAGCTGCTGGCCGACCTGGCACGCGACAAGAATATCGCGCTGAGCGTGTTTATAGACGAACCTCTGCGGGGTACGACCCGTGGTGATTCTGGACGACTACGACAGGTGCTTGTCAATCTCGTTGGCAATGCCATCAAGTTCACACCGTCCGGCGAAGTGTCAGTCCGCGTATCAGCTTCCGATGGAGGGGCGTCGGAATCCCTCGTGCGCTTTGATATCTGTGACACCGGCATCGGAATCGATCCAGCTGTTCAGTCGAGTTTGTTCAAACCATTCGCCCAGGCAGACAGCTCCATCAGTCGCCGGTTTGGCGGCACTGGCCTTGGCTTGGCGATATCGCAGCAGCTCGTCTCGTTGATGGGCGGCGATATCAGCTTCACGAGCGTACCAAACCAGGGAACATCGGTCTGGTTCACTGTGCGGCTAAGTGTAAAGCGTCGGACTGAAGGGCACCAATGTAGCGATTCAATCTGGGTGAGACCGGTCGCTGACTTGCCAGTTCGCCCGGCCTACGTGGACGATAAGTATTCAGTTTATCGCTTCGGTTCTTCTGGGCCACCGCAACCCTCACCAGTTAACGCGGCAACGGCGAATTGGAAGCAACGTCTCAATTGGAATATACTGGTCGCCGAGGACAACCATGTCAATCAAATCGTTGCAGAGGAGTATTTGCGCGGCTTCGATTGCTCGGTGACAATCGTAGAGAATGGAGCGCTCGCGGTCGCAGCTTTCGAGAGCGAGCCCTTCGACGTGATATTGATGGATTGCCAGATGCCCGAGATGGATGGGCTTGCTGCGACGAGACTGATCCGTGCACTCGAGCGCGAGCAGAATCTACCGCCTGTGCCTATTATCGCCGTTACGGCGCACGCCCGCGAGGAGGACCGGCAGGATTGTATGGACGCCGGTATGAACGGATTCGTCAGCAAACCCTATTGCGAAGCCGACCTAGCAATGGCATTGCAGCAATGGGGACCGAGATAGACTTATCTGGCATCAAGGCTTGTGGAATTCGGCGATCTTCCCAAGCATGGCCATGAGTTCGGAGCGTTGCTTTGATGGCAGAGTACCCAATAGTTGTCCCTCGACACCATCGAGCGCAGGCTTGGACAATGCTAGGGCTTCACGCCCTGCATCGGTAAGTTTAAGGACATAGGCTCGTGCATCGGTTTTGGACCGCCGCCGCTCCACCAGCCGGTTCCTTTGCAAACGCCTCATGATGTCGGCAAGCGTGGAACGATCCACACCCGTAAGTTCAACTATTTTAGTTTGTGACGCACCCTCATGTGCATCGATGGCAACTAAAACGTGAACTTGGCGAGCAGTAATGTTGACACCGAGCGAAGCGGCGAATTGTTCGTTAGCAACCTGATTTGCACGATGCAGAAGGGCAAGGAGACCGGGTTTTGAAGCTGACATTGTGACTTCTGCCATGCACGTGGTTGTTACATTTTGAACAGTGTTATCATGAAGGCCTTTGCACGGAGTTAACAACCGGCATTGTGAGAGAGCGAACGCCGACCAAGAGCGATGTGCTGTTGCGACAAGAATACCCGCACACGGAGTTGTTGTCGTTAGTTCGACCGGTTTTGGCCCGGAGCAGGAAGTCACCGTTCGTCTCCTTGTCACCGACGAGCGGAAGCGTTCGTAGGCTAGCTTACTGATCTGGTAGGGCGGTCAACGTCGTGCAACAAGTCGTCGAGTGCGCCGCCGAGGCCACAGCCGACCTAACCCTCTGAGCAGGCTCTTCGTTTCGCATCACCGTAGCGCCTGCCACCAGGCCGTTTTCGCGAAATCTTTGCCCCTGTTTCGCCTTTGCCCCTCCTGCTTGGCTGATGGACCGCCATCGCCTGCAGGAGAGCACCCATGTCCAAGCCGGCGACCAACGGCGCCGCTTCTGAAGCGACGCGCCCCTTCACGCTGCGGCTCGCTGCCCGTGACATCGAGCAGCTGCAGGCGCGCGCCCACGTCGTCTCCGGCACGGTCACGGCGGTCGCGCGCGAGTTGATCGTGACGGCGCTGGCCGGTGGCGACAACCGGGCCATGGCCGAGCGCCTGATGCAGATCGAGCGCCGGTTCGCAGTGCTCGAAGGCTCTGCGCGCGAGATCGCTGTCACTGCCGATCGCACCGAGGCTGTCGTCACCGAGCTCTGCGTCAAGTTCGACGCGCTGCTCACGGCGCTGTCCGCGGGGGAGAGCGCGTCGTGACGCTTCGCACAAAGGTGATCACGCTGGGTCTGCTGCTTGCGGCCATGAGTGCGGTCGCGCTCATCGACCGGGTCGCCATCGACTGGTATCCGCCGGCCGGCACTGCGCTGGAGGGGCGTGCGGTGGCCTACGCGCCGGGAGACATCCGCGACTGCATCGGTGCACGCGCGTTTTCCAGCCTGGGCGATGCTACCAGCACGCGACTGTGGAACGCGTGTGCCGCCTCGTTCGCGCGCACGGGCTCGCTCGCCGGCTTCACCTGGCGATATTGGACGCTGGTTGCGTCATGCGCCCTGGTGCTCGTGTCGTTGCTCGGATTCGCCTTTGCATTGCACAGCGATCGAGCCAGCGCACGCGTGCTGCGCGGCCGGCGCCTGCTGACCGGCGACGAGGCACACCGTGCCTTTCTCCGCTCATCACGCGCCGAGTACCGGCAATCCGGCGCGGGGCTGGAGCTGCTGCCTGGCCTGGCTGTCAGCCGCGACCGCGAATCCCGGCACTGGCTGATCTGGGGCAGCGTCGGTGCCGGCAAGACGCAGACTATGCTGCATCTGATTCTGGCGGCGATCGCGCGCGGCGACGGCGTGCTGGTGCTCGACGTCAAAGGCGACATGACCGCCGGCCTGCCGGGCGAGCCGCTGCTGCTCGCGCCGCAAGACTACCGCTCGCTGGTGTGGGACGTGGCGCGCGACTGCCGCACCAAACAGGACGCGCGCGAGCTGGCAGCGCGGCTGATCCCGAAGAGCGATGATCCAATGTGGTCGGACGCGGCGCGCGACATTCTCGTCGTGTGCGTGGCGGCGCTGCAGGCGACGCGCGGCGAGCGGTGGTCGTGGTCCGACTTGCATGCCATCGCAACGTCCGACGCGGAAACGCTGCTCGGTCTGGCCCGATCGCACCATGTCGATGCCGTGCGTCTGCTCGAAAACCCGGACAGCCGGACCACGCAAAGCGTGCTCTCGACATTCCAGGCGCACATGCATGTGGTCGCGACGCTGGCCGACGCCTGGCGCGCGAGCGCTAATGGCGGCTTCTCGATCTCGGACTGGCTGAAGAAGCCAGCGCCATTCCGGCCGGTGATCCTGCAGCATGACGGGCGCTATCCCGAGCTTTCGAGTGCGTGGATCGGCGGCATGCTCGCGCTGCTAGCGTCGGCCGTCGGCAGCCCGTCGCTGGCCGAGAGCCGCGAGCGACGCATCTGGATTTTCGCGGACGAGTTCCCGCAGCTACCGCGGCTAGAACACTTCTCGACGTTCCTCGATCTCGGCCGCTCGAAGGGCGTGATCACGGTGATCGGCGCACAGGACATCGCGCAGCTGCGCGCCACCTACGGCCACGAGCGCGCCGACGCCTGGGTCGGCATGATCGGAACCAAGATCATCACGCGGATCAATGCCGGGCGCGGCGCCGAGGAGGCGAGCGCGCTCATCGGCGACCAGGAGATCGAGCGCGTCGAGCGCAGCGAAACGGTGGTCGGCGGCAAGTCGAGCGTGACGATGACGCGCCGCCGTGAGATCCGGCGTGTCGTGACCGCATCCGAGATCGCGACACGGCTCGGCCCTCGTCGCGACGGAATTGCGTTGCTGCTTCTGGGCCTGGGCGACGACGTGCTTGAGCTGACCGTACCTTACGTGACCTTATCGCAAAGGCGGCCCGGCCATGTTCCGGCACTCTGGTCCGTCGCATCGGCAGCGACTGCGACGCACACAGACAAGCCAACAAAGCTCCACGTCGTGACGCCGTTGTCGAAGATCGCGGCAAGGCGCATTCGCGAGATCGGGGAGTGAGCGGCCATGGTCGCCTCGATCTCGGCGCGTGGTGGGGTCGAGTCCGCGCTCGGTTATTACGAGCATCTCGGCCAGGACGAGTATTACATGCGCGACGGCGAGCCGCCGGGCGGGTGGGCGGGGGAGGGGGCGGCGCGGCTGTCGCTGTCGGGGCCGGTGACGCGAAGTGAGTTCGATGCCGCGCTGCGCGGCATCGATCCGAAGACCGGTGAGCGTCTGGCAGCCATGGGCGGCAAGAACCAAAATCATGCCGCGGGCTGGGACGTGACGTTCAGCGCGCCGAAATCGGTGTCGGTGCAGTGGGCGCTGTCGGAGCCAAGCGACCGGCCGGCCATAGAGCGGGCCCATCGCGTCGCAGTCGTCGCGGCAACAACATATCTGGAGCAGACGGCCGCCTGGGCACGCCGGGGCAAGGGCGGGGTCATCCGCGAGCAGACCGCGGGGCTGCTGATGGCGCGGTTCGATCACCACACCAGCCGCGTTCTCGATCCGCAGCTGCACAGCCACGTGTTCGTGCTGAACCTGGCGCCGCGCAAGGACGGCACCTGGGGCGCCATCGTCAGCCGCGAGCTTTACAAGGCGCAGAAGCAGGCGGGCGCCGTCTATCGCCAGGCGATGGCCGCCGAGCTGGAGCGCGAGGGCCATGCCATCGAGCGGTCGGGTGACAGCTTTCGCATGCGCGCCATTCCACGCGAGATCGAACGCGGGTTCTCCAAGCGCCGTCAGGCGATCGAGGCGGCTGCCGAGACGCACGGGTACACGTCGGCCAAAGGCATGCAGTTGGCAGCGCTCCGCACGCGCCGTGCGAAGCGTGATGTCCATCGCGATGCGCTCTTCGAGACGTGGCGGGCAGAGGCGCGAGCCCGCGGCTTCGAATTCCGGCGCGAGACTGTCGCCCGGTCCCCCGAGCCTCGACCGGCACAGATCGACCGCCGAAGACTCGACCGCCAATCATCACACCCGGCGATCCGATCCGCACCAAGATCGCAACCTGTCGCTCGTGTCGATCGCGCCGCTGCCAAGTTAGCAAGCGCGACGCGCGTCATGGACCAGCGCGCAGAAATGCCCGGCCTCGCTGTCGATCTGAAGCAGCGCCAGCACGCGTGCGATCGTGATTGAATGGTCGTCGTTGAAGCGATCGGAAGCGAATACGCGTGCTGTGTACGATAGACTCTGCGCGCAAGCCGCTGATGCAGCTCTGCATTCAAGTGAGTATGACGCCGCCACGTATACGCCTCTGTTTACAGCATTATCTGTTTTTTTTCGCGCCAGCTCATGGCGTTAGTCATCGCGCCCGGCACGGGCGTACGCACCGCAGGTGCATAGGGTGTGAAGTAAACCTTCGCCTGGTTCCTCTCCACGAACTCAGACCGTATCCGGCAAGCCGAGACCGTTCAGCGAGTCTGGCGAAGCCCCATTTTCTTGATCGGCCGGGATTGCTTTTCCCGACCCGGCCGTGCGGTTCCCGCCAGCACGGCGCGCAAGGCCGAGTCAAGGACGACCGCCCCTTCGGCGGTCGCCCGCAGGGTTCATCCTTGACCGGCCGAGCACCGTGCTAGGCTTGAGCGAGGTCTGGGCGATCAGCGGGAACGCTCTGGCTGCTGGTCTGCGCCGCTAGGTAGTTCCGGCGCAACCGCTGCTGGTTCGGCTCAGCTAAACTCCCGGTGCCCTGTGCTAAACGTGTAGGTATGTGTGCTGGTCTGGTCAGGCTTCGGCACCGAGCAGGCCTTGCTTACCCGCGCCGCAGCCGTGGGCTGCTGATCATGCTCGACAATGATGTCTAGCGGAAAGGCACGCGCATCGCAGCTGTCATTGCCGGCATCAATTTAGAACCTAAGGCGGTAGCCGATCGCCACGACATCTGCCCCGCCGTGTACGCCACCCATCACGCCAAATACCCCGGATCTGTGATGCAGCCTTACGAACAACTCGTGCTCCGGTGCTTGCTGCAGAGCGAACCCGATTTCCGGCGAGAAGTAGTGGAGCAGCTTCGATTTAGGACGCCCTTTCTCATTGGGCGCATAGACTTCCGAAACCGGGAACTGATCGACGTAGTTGATGCCGGTGCTCACCCCAGGCGAGACGATTAGAGTGTCGTACAACACCAAACCCCGATAGCGGAAATAGACGGCAGCCCAGCCTTCGCTTACGCCCGACCCGGCGAACCGTCTGCCCGCACCAAACTCGAGATCGGCGGTGAAGTCGCGCCAAAAGCGGGCGACCTGATAGGACAGGGCAGCGCCGACGAATTTGTCCGCGCGAACGCTCGGATTCGACATGACTTCGAATGCCGCATCCATCCGGCCGTCGGTGTGCTCCAACCCACCAAGGACGGAAACCGACCATGGGCCGGGATGATTTGCTGACTTCACCAAGCCCTGACCGAAAGTAGGAGAAGCCAAGAGTAGACTGGCTACCCCCAAGGCACGCATCACTCGCACCATCTTACGCATCACTCACACTCTCGTACACCGCGTCCCGGTCGAGATCGATATCAGATCCCCACCCGATGGATTTCACGCGGTCGAGCAAAACTCTTTTGCCCAGAAATGCTCCGCACACCCATAGCTGGTGACGCCCAGTATGCGGCGGCCGGCTTCAACGCCGCACACCAAACCGCCATGCCAAATGCGCACCAGCTTCTGGTGCCTGCGTCGGCCCAGTGCCTCGTCTAGCTGGAGCTCGCCGAGCCAGCGAGTGCACACATGGCTGCTGCTGCGGGTCCTCGTCCAGGAAAGCGGGGCCTGAGCGCCCACCGATGATCCGGTGGGTCTGGGACGTTCGACGGGAAGCACCTCTGGTGGCCGCATTCGGCGCAGCGGAACGGCGTGCCATCGCGCTCTGAGCGCGTAGTTAGAAATGTATCCGTTGCGCAGCTGCGCTAATTTGGCGCATCGTCGAGCCGACAGCAGTTATCCACAGATTGTCCAAAGCTGGCGTTGTCGAGGTCGAGTCATGAAGACGTTGTTGCAGGCGTACCGAGCAAACACTGGCCGCCGCTCGATGGTTTCCGAGGTGGCTTTGCCCGTACCAGCAAACGATGCGCCGCTAGTGCTGGGGGCCGGGACTGAGATAACAGGCAACATCGTCTCAAAGGTTCCCGTACACGTGCTCGCCGCGTTCCACGGCCGGGTGCAGGGGCCGGTAATTTTCATCGCTAAGACGGCGGAAGTCACCGGCAGGTTCGAAGCCGAGCACATTGTCGTTGAGGGGTGTGTCGCCGACGGCGACTTGTTCGCCGACCTGTTGGTATTGCGACCAGGTTGCGATGTGGCGGGCACCATCATGTGCCGTGAGCTAATCGTCGAGGAAGGCGCCCTGTTCGAAGGCCAGTATCGCCGCCATGCCGATCCACTGCGAATTGGCCGGCAGTTCGAGGAAGTCTGAGAGAGTCGCTTCGCGAGTATGTTCTCGGTCCCACGCCGCCGGAAACCGGCCAACAGCTTCAGTTCAGTAAAGTTGACTGGTGAACCGTTCAATTGACCAGCGTCGAAGGATGCCGCGAAGCAAACGCCGACCAGGGATCGGACTTGATCTCATGAACGAGCAAGGAGGCCAGCATTGTCAATGCAGTCGTGTATTTTGACTGTTCAAATGGCATGTCAAAACGTCCCTCGACAATCCAAGGCTGGCTTGCGTCGAAGAATGCGACCGAGTCGAGCACCGCTTCTAACACGCGGCGATCACTGGGCGGCGTCTCGAAAACGATTTGCGCGATGACTGAGAGTCGCAACTGAAGTCGAGCGAAGCGCTTGCTTTCCTCGTCATTGAGACCTTCGCCGCGCTCGACGCACCACAGTTGCAACCAATCGCGCGCGAGATCCTGGAAAACTGCACAAAGCACCAGATGACTTCGTGAATTAGGCGCTTCTGCGTCCAGACCTTGCGCCGAATTGGTAACAGAGCCGATTGACTGTGTATCGTGGCCAATCATATCGCTGTACTCCTACTCCTACAACTGTAACTCACAGGCAAGACCCACCGCTTGAGTAGCTGAAGGATGATCACGCACAATCGACTCCACACAATAACTGTTATTCCAGTCGAGGGGTGCGCTCGCAATTGACAACTACGCGGCCGCCTCTCACTTGGGTGGTTGCTGGGAGAGAGTTGTCCGCAGTCAGCGCCGACCCTTCATTTCTCGCCCAGTCTCGTTCACTGCGACGGGATAGGGCGTAGGCGTCTCGACCGAGGTCGATCGAGCTAGCGGGTATCGGTGCCGCGGCGGCGGCTTGGGCAGACTCGGCGATGTTCCTCGGCTGTGGGCGTAAAGGTGTGGGCTACTGATGTCGCAGCAGGCAGATGAACCATCGACACGTGAGATGGCACAAACGTTAAAGCAGCTGGGGGCTAACTCGCGCTGGCATCTGAGCGGCTCCTCGCGGGTATTGCAGATCGTCTTGATTGCACATGTCCGGCCACTAAATTCGCAAATCGCATCCGCGTCGGAACTGCTGCAAGCCGTGTTTCAGAGCGACGCAGCGGCGATCGAATGGTCGATCGGCGAAACGATCCGTCAACGGGCTGCGGCATACTTTCCGGCAGAGTACACGATCTTCGTTCGGGTCGATCTCCTCGATCGCGGTGACAGCGCCCGCGTCGTCTTCTGGACAGCCACGCCCCGACTAAGCAGATCGGCAGCCGTGTTCGCCCGGCGCTCCTGGAGCTTGTTGCTTCCGATATTCGAGCACGTCACCCTGCAGGGCTTTCAGGAGCGCCTCGAAGGCATACGAGTCGAGATCATCGCCAAATCGAATACCGTGACCTCGTTTGCGCCACGCCGCCTGCTGACTGAGCCACTGGTGATAATCGGAGCAGCTGGTCTTCTCACGACGCTCTACTGGCTGCTCGTCCATCCGAACGCACGCGGCTGGCTCGGCTTCTGAAGCTATCGGCTAACTTGAATGCGCAACGCCTAGAACCACAGGCAGCCCCATGTCCAATCCACCGAATCTACCCCCGCTCACGGCTACGGCTGATCGCCGGGGTGTTGCGCCGCCAGCGCAACATGCAACATCGAAAATATCCGTTATCGGATCGACGCTGAGGATCGAGGGGGATCAAATCCAGATCATCGCTAGCGACAAGTTGCTGCTCGAGGGTCGAGTACGGGGTGATCTGTTCGGTACTGAAATTGTGATCGGTGAGTCCGCTCACGTCGAAGGGGTGGTGGTCGCCAAGCGCATAGAAGTCCATGGGCGCGTAGCCGGTGCGCTTCATGCAAGAGATCTGATAGTCGGCCGGACAGCTCAGATCGATGCCGAGATGCACTACGGTCAACTCACTCTCAACGAAGGGGCACGTTTTGAGGGCCGATCGCGGCGGTTGCAGGACAGTGCCGCATTACCCGAGCCCAGGACTCATGACGAGAGACGTGAATAGCTAACCGACGCGGCTGTCGAGCGCTGGAACGAGCCAAGGACGGAAAACATGGTCTCCATTGCCATCATGAATGCCAAAGGTGGGGTCGGCAAATCGACTTTGACCATGGCGATTGCGGAGACGCTCTCGGCATATCACGGCAAGACCGTGCTGCTGATTGATGCGGATGGTCAGATGAGTCTCAGCCTCATGCTGATGAGCGTCAAACGACTGAACGCGCTGAGGGACGAGAACCGCTCGATTACGGCATGGCTCAAGCAGTCTGTCCTCGGGGATCACACTGTCGATTGGCGCTCTTACATTGTAGATAAAGTCAGTGATGTGGACGACGCCTCCAGCCTGTTTCTCATGCCTGGCGATATGGACCTGACGTTGACGGAACGAGCAGTTTCGGAAGCGCACAGGGCAGCGCAGCTGCGACTACAGGTCCGACTTTTTCTCGAAGAAGCGAAGCAATGCGTCGATGTTGTACTTGTCGATTGCGCGCCAGGGATTTCGGTCGTTACGGAATGTTGGTTGCGCGAGTGCCAATGGCATCTCGTCCCCATCAAGCCCGATATTCTCGCCGTCAGTGGGATGGAGTATCTCAAGCGGTTCAGGCAGCGCGACGAGAGACTCGGGTTTGCAGCTCATCTGGGAGTTGTCATCAATATGAAACAGGTCCGGTCTCAGACCGACGAGTTGATGCATGAATTGCTGAACGGCAATTCCGAGCTGCGATGCTTCAAGTCCGCGGTGCCGAGCATTCCGCATATCCAGAAAGCCGCACTGTTTGTCGCTGAGGGCAGAAGCTTCCAGAACAAGTATCCGGGTGAAGCTGGCGCAGCGATCAGGAGTGTCACCGCTGAGATCCTCACCAGGCTCAGTGCATGAGAAATATCGAGGTGAGCGGTGCTTCGCCTCTTGCCACGCCAAGCTCGCATCGGTGCCCAGCCCAACGCGCGCCAGCTTCTGGTGTCTTGAGGGCAGCTTTCCTGCAGAAGGTCGTCAGCTCGGTCTACACGCTGAACGAGCCCGTCATCCTTGATGGTGCAGTGACCAGCAAGGTCGCCCAGGCCGACCGCAATGCCGAGCTGGTCGTGTTCCTGAACGGGTAACGATCGCCGGTCTCGTTCGGGAACCTGCGCGCTTCCCCGGCCGCACCCCGAATGTCGCGCCCAGCCAGCTCCCCGTCTGGTTGGGCGCGTTCGTTTCCTTTGTCCAGCTTCGCAGATCCACCACATCGGCGGCGGGGGCGCTCAGCCCCCCCTGCACGAGAACACGCAGGACACGGGACCAAGCGCACGCCATCATGCTCTCTACCGATCCCTTCGCGTGCACTAGCCCTCTCGCTCACCGTGACATGCCAAGTGAAGCGCGCGCGGGATTCGGCCGCGTGGTGCCAATGCGCGTAAGCGATTCGAACGCCGCGATGAATTCCTGCGTGCCGCTCTTCGACATGTAAACATCCATGCGCTGGCCGAGCGTCATCAGAAGCTCGCTACCGCTCTTGGCATGCACGATCGGATTACGCGCATAACCACCTGATGTGAAGAAGTTCGCTGTCGGCATACGGCGTCCAGGCTCCTGGATCATGTCGAGTCCGTTGCGAGGACCGGCGAGATTCATGATTTCGAGTTCGGCTCCGGTGATCTGGTCGCGGCCAAGCTCGCGACGCGCGGTGAAGAGAAGTTCGCGCAACTTGCCGATCTGCAGCATCGGGCCAATCTCACCATCGAGATTGAGGGCATGAATGCCGAGACCAGGCGCCGTTCCGGCAAGTGCTACGTGATTCTTCCAGCTGTTGGGGACACTGCGTGCAGTATCGCTCATCGAGCGCAGCGCCTGGATGCGGTGTGCCAACTCGCGTTTTAGGCTTGGAGTTTGGCTGGCACTGCGCTCCAGGGTCCGGATGAACGTCTCGCCGTGCTTGGCCAGCTCGCCGATGGTGTTAGCCGCCAGGAGCTGCGAATAGCCGATCGCCGTCGATGCAGGGCGCCCCTGTCCGGTTTGATGATTGATTCCGGACTGCATGTCGAACGTGCCCATGCCGCCGGTCTCCAGGGCAAAAACCCGAATTACATGCAACGGCTCGAGGCCTGCTGCAAGGGCCGCCTCGGCATAGCGACGCTTGAAATCGGCCTCGGAAACAAGCCGCGGCTGAAACCCGTGATGCTCGCGCGCCGCGGTCATAATATCCGCTATCGACGGGACGGCGCTCTGCGGCCCGACAGCCGGTCGACGCAGTGACACAGCGATATCGGCCGGCATCGCGATGGGTGGCAATTGCGGAGGATGCTGTCGTATGAAATCGGCGTCGCCGACCGGCTGGCCAGAACGACGCTTCGCTTGACGTACCGCGCGAAGCCGCTCCGCCTCGGACCAGTAGCGCACGCGAACGCTTGCCTGCACTTGCCTGCGCGCTATGACCTGCTCGTAGCGATGATGCTGCTCTGCCGACAGCAGACGGCGCATCTCGTCGCTCTTGGCCGGTGCCGGCGGCACGACCGACAGCAGCGCGCTCACAACCAGGATTGATACGACGCGCACGACGGTCATCGCACACCTCCAACGGTGTACTTCAGCGGGGAATGATCAGGCTTTGTCCTTGGTGTACCCCAATCGAGGGTAGGCGATTGGCCTGTATCAGTGCAGCAACCGGGACGTTGTAGCGCCGGGAAATGCCATAGAGCGACTCGCCGGCTTGCACAGTATGACGACTACTCGTCGCAACTGAGGGATGACCGGAGCGTGCCATAGGTTGGGGCGGACGCTGATCGCTCCGCTCCACCGGCTGCTGGTAGGCGGGAGAGGGAACCGTCGGTGAGCCACCGAGATCAGTGCGCTGACGGGAGGAGCTGCAGCCTGAGGCGATGAGCGCGACGCCGGCTGACAGGGATGCGAGACACAGACGATAACTCATAGGCGATTCTCCAACGCAGTATGAGCGGCACCGTGTGACGCGCAGGGTTAATCGCGTCTTAACAGCACGATTGCTTGCCCCCTTTCCAGGGGACTAACAGATGTTCCGCAGGCGACGGTAGTTACCAATATTCTTCCTCAAGTGCGCGATGCATTATCGCGTCGGGCATAACAGTTTCCATTGTGCGCACGCCTGAACGCGCCACCGCATAGATCAATCGGTAATACCGACGGCCTAATCTTCCCCTAGTCCGTCATCCGGAGATTCTAGTAGATGAGTAGGCACAACCCAACGCTGAGTAGCGACGCAGATGGCGTTCAGCCGACACTGCGGCTCTCTACACTTGCAATTTTCGGTAACGCTTTGCCGGATGCGGTGGCGATCCTCGATCGGGCGGGTACCATCCGGGTTGCCAATCCGGCCTTTTGTGCGCTCATCCGACACCCCACAGCTCAACTGAATGGAAAACGGCTCGTCGATCTCGACGGCCTTGCCGAAATCTGGACAACGATAGACGCAGCCGTGCTGCGAACTGGTGACGACAAGTCGCTAACCCAACTGATCGAACGCCGCGAAATGATCATCTCGCGAAACGCTCAGCCGATTCTACCCGTCGAGGTATCTGCAAACGCGATCGACGATGGCAAAATCCGGTGCTTCGTCGTCTCGATTCGAGATATCAGCAAACGCACGTCCTTCGAGGCGGCGATGATTGAGGCTCGTACCAACGCCGAGCGCGCAAATGTTGCCAAGTCTGACCTTGTGGCTATGGTCGCCCATGAGATACGGACTGCGGCCAATGGCGTCGATGGCTTGTTGAGGTTGATCGAGCAAGAACCAGATCGCGTGAGGCGCCTCTCCTACCTCAAATCGGCTCAGCAGTGTGCCGGATCGCTCATCAGCATCGTCGGCGATATCCTTGATCTGTCGAAGTTGGAGGCCGGGAAGTTCACCATCGAGCCTCGCCAGTTTGACGTGTCTGAACTTCTGACGACCATCGACGCTTTCTGGCGCCCGCAGATCGAGGCAAAGGGCCTGCGCTTCACGATCGACAAAACGGCCACTCGCGCTGAACTCGTTCATGGAGACGACCTCAGGCTGTGTCAAATTTTGCATAACTTCATCTCGAACGGCCTCAAGCACACCGAGCGCGGAGAAATCCGCCTGACCGTGACCGATCGCGACGCCGGGACACGTTGCTTTGCCGTAAGCGACACAGGGGGTGGAATTCCGGAGAGCGAACGAGAAAAGTTGTTCAAGCCCTTCGAGCAATGCAGCGGCGACCTGTCCACCCGGCTTAAAGGGACAGGCCTTGGCCTTGCGATAACGCGCCGTCTCGCCGAACAAATGCAGGGGCGCGCTGGTGTGTCGAGTGAGGTTGGGAAAGGCAGCACGTTTTGGGTCGATGTCGTGCTGCCCGACGTGGAAGCGCCGCCGAAAGCGCAGCTCGCCATGACTGCATTGCCGACCGTTTCACCGGCGCACTCACACATTCTTATTGCGGAAGACAATGCCGTCAATCGCCTGCTTTTGAAAGCTCAATTGGGGCCGCGCGGCTACTCGATCACGTTTGCGACTACAGGCAAGGAGGCCATCACGGCTGTGCGGGCTGTTCGATTCGATGCCATTATTCTCGACATCCTCCTGGGAGATATGCGGGGTGATGAGGTGTCAGCTGAAATTCGTCAACACGAAGTCGGCTCGCTTGCAACTCCGATTCTCGGACTAACTGCTTTTCGTCGCGACGAACTCCAAGCCAACGTCGTCGATGCATTCGATCTGCTGCTCGAAAAGGGAACCGATGCCTCAGCGCTTGTTGCCAGATTGGATCTGGCGGTCGCGTGTGGACGCATTCGACGTGATTCCAAAAGACCGGTTATTGACGTAACCACTCTCGCTCGATTACCGGCGCGCAACCGTGAGGCACTTCTCGACCTCTTTGTGATAGAGCTTGAGAACGGGCTGCGCGCGCTCGACAAGGCGACCTCCGAGGCCGCGCTCGTCGCGGCCTGTCACGCCTTGGCAGGTGTGGCGGCGAACTATGGGGCCAATCGTGTTGCCACTTGCGCACGCTTGCTTCACAAATGTGCGGCGGACTCGGTTGCTCGCCCCTTTGCAGCACGATGTCTTGCCGAAGAAATCCGCTCTTCGGTTCTTGAATTACGACACGGGCGAGCCGCCCGCCGTGCTGCGAGCCATTCGGCTATTTGAAGACGCCATGACTCGCGTAAAAAATTTCTTTGGAAGATAGGTCCGTGTTTATGTATTGCTCCGCGAGCGATCTATTTTCTGACACCAACGTTTATGCCACCCAATACCGCGGACGCCTGAGCCGGGTCCGACGGACCAGCGGCGAGCACTACGGCGTTACCGTTCACGTGGCGCGCGCTCCGTGCGTTTTCGAAAGACACCATCAAGCCCAAGATCCTCGCCCTGGGTCGCCTGAGTGAAGTCGAGTTCGAGGCTCACGAGAACACTCTGGCGGATCACCTTACCAACCCCAACACCCTTCTGATAGCTTTTCATCCAGTCGTGGGGAAAGAAAGAAAGAAGATCACCTGAAGTAGCGGCAATCTCCGACCGCACGTCTGCCAATCCGAACATGGCTGAGAGCAACACGTGGCGCTGACTGTAATCCGTTGTCGCCTCCTTTTGTGCCCCTTTGCAGCCGATGAGTACAAAGAGGGTCGCGGGGGACGAGCGGACTCGTGACGCGCTGTTGAGGCACTCGACCTCGGGCGCGATACCAGAGGCTCAGTATCTGCACCGTCCGCGGCCGACCAGCGCACGGAGACTACATTACTGAGTAACGCGATGCGTCACTGACCCGATGTTCACGTCAACCGCGTAGTCCGGCGGAGCGATCGTCACCCGGGAGGGCCGAGACCCGCGGCCACCGGCCAGGCGGGGCTCGGTCACGCGGCCCGTACTTGCCGCGTGATAGAGCGCGGCCCTCGCCCCTTCGGCGAGGGACCGTCCCAGAACGTTCTTGAACTCAGTTTGCATTTGAAGTTGCCTGTCGGTGTGCTCACTGAGATCCGGGGAATTTTGACGCAATCCATCTCATCCGTCTCAACGAGTGCCATCGATTGGCTTTCCAGAAAAGTCTTAGTGGCTTTCGCGAAATGATCCGAGTTTTTTGCCAACGGCTTCTCGCGTTGGCTGATCAGCGTCCGCAACACCCGGGACGCGAACATGACCGAGGACGAGACCGACGCCGTCTATACGGCTTCCGCTCCGCTGGCAGCGGCCAATGACAATGGCGCCAATGCGAGACCTGCCATCGATCCGCGAATCCTCGTGATCGCCCGAGCCATCGGCCGGCAGATCGCGCGCGAGCAACTTCACCAATTGCAGGCTGACAATGACAACGAAACTCAAGAGAGTTGAATTGCTTCTACGGTCACGAAATCGCCCAAGCTGCGCTATCATGTGGCAACCAATAGATCGGACACGCCAGAGGAGAACGCCATGACCCGCGTTGCACTCTATGCCCGCTACTCCTCCGACAACCAGCGCGAGGCCTCGATCGAGGATCAGCTGCGATTATGCCGCGTGCACGCCGAGCGACAGAGCTGGACCATCGTGGACAGCTACCAGGACCGTGCGGTCTCCGGCGCCTCGCTGATCCGGTCCGGCATCCAGGCACTGCTCGGTGATGCCCTGCGCGGCCGGTTCGAGGTCGTGCTCGCCGAGGCGCTCGACCGGATCAGCCGCGACCAAGAGGACGTCGCCGGCGTGTTCAAGCGGATGGCGTTCGCCGGCGTGAAAATCATCACGCTGTCCGAAGGCGAGATCGGCCACCTGCATGTCGGGCTGAAAGGGACGATGAATGCGCTGTTCCTGAAAGACCTCGCCGACAAGACACGACGCGGTCTTCGCGGTCGGGTCGAGGCGGGCAAGTCGGGCGGCGGCCTGTGCTACGGCTACGCGGTCGTCAAGCGTGTGGACGGTGAGGGCGAGCCGATCTTTGGCGAGCGCCGTATCAATGACGACGAGGCTCGGATCGTGCGGCGGATCTACAGCGAGTTTGCCGCCGGAGCCTCACCACGCCGGATCGCCGTCACCTTGAACGACGAGGGTATTCCCGGCCCGTTCGGTCGCACATGGGGCGACACCACGATCCGCGGGCATATCAGCCGTGGCACCGGCATTCTCAACAACGAACTCTATATCGGCCGGCTGATCTGGAACCGACTCCGGTACGTGAAAGACCCGAGCACCGGCAAGCGCGTGTCCCGGTCCAATCCTCAGGACGAACGGATCACGACTGAGGTGCCGGAGCTGCGCATTGTCGATGACGACCTCTGGCAGGCCGTCCGCGCGCGACAAGCGGAGCTGGCCACGATATTCGCGGCGACGACAATTGGCGTCAGAGAGGCGCGCGCCAAGCGCTTCAATGAGGCGCGCCGGCCGGCCTTTCTCCTGTCCGGCCTGCTCACCTGCGGCACGTGCCAGGGCCGCTACGGCATCATTCTGCAGGATCGATATGGCTGCCTGAACCACCATCGCCGCGGCACCTGCAATAACAATAGAACGATCCGGCGTCCGGCAATCGAGCAGCGCGCACTGACGGGGCTCACCGAGAAGCTGGTCTCGGGCGGCGCCGTTGCCGAGGCGGTGCGCGCCTACCACCAGGAGCTGAACCGCCAGAACCGGGAGCGCCGCGCGCAGACTAGCGCCGACCGGCCGGCGCTCGCCAAGGTCGAGCGCGCGATCGCGAGCATGATCGCTGCGATCGAGGACGGCATGTACCAGCGAACCATGAAGGCGCGGATGACGGAGCTCGAGCAGCAGAAAGCCGAGATTGTCGCCCGCTTGGCAGTCGACCAACCCCAGTTGCTGGACGTCAATCCCCACGTCGCGGAGGTCTACCGCCGCAAGGTCGAGCGATTGACCGACGCGCTGGCCGATCCACAGACCAACCAGGAAGCCGCCATGGCACTCCGATCATTGATCGGCGATATCGTGCTGACTCCGGGCGCCAAGCGTGCCGAGGTGCACGCGACTCTACGCGGCGAGCTGATGTCGATCCTCGAATTCGCCGCCGCACGGAACACGCCAGGAACTTCCGTGCCCCGAACTATAACGAACGCGGTTGCACGCCCCCGCAACCAAACTTCTCCTGAGACATTGAGAGATTGGCAGACAGCGCGCGGGTAGCACCGCGCTGTCGGATCTGCTGCAACCGGCAATGGCGACCGCGTCACACGCCGGGGCGCGAGGTTGATCGGAGCCTTGAATTCGCTATCTGTGGGAGATGACAGCAAATCTCCTCTGGCTCGTCCTCGCCGCACCCTTCCTCGGCATAGCCCCCGTCGTGCTCGCTGGCCGAAGATCGCGCTCGGCCGCCGCCTGGTCGGCCGCCGCGGTCATGGCTGCGGGACTGGCGGCACTCGCGCCTCTCCTTCCGGCGGTATTCTCCGGCCGGCCGACTGTGGTGCGCGCGCACTGGCTGCCCGAATGGGGGCTCGACCTCGCCTTACGGCTCGACGGGCTCGGCCTGCTGTTCGCCCTGCTGATCCTCGGCATCGGCCTGCTGATCGTGCTCTACGCCGCCTACTACCTGCCGAAGTACGACCGGCTCGGACTGTTCTATGCCGAGCTGCTCGCCTTCGCCGGCGGCATGCTCGGCGTGGTTCTGGCCGAGAACATGATCATGATGCTCGTGTTCTGGGAGATCACGAGCCTCACCTCGTTCCTGCTGATCGCCTACAAATACGAGAACACGGATGCGCGCATCGCCGCGCGGATGGCGCTCGCGGTCACGGGCGGCGGAGGTCTCGCGCTCCTCGCGGGCATACTGCTGCTCGGCAATATCGCCGGAAGCTTCGAGCTCACCGAGGTGCTCGCCCGGGGCGACGCGATCCGCGCACACCCGCTCTACCCCGTGATGCTGGTGATGATCCTGCTCGGCGCCTTCACCAAGTCCGGCCAGTTCCCATTCCATTTCTGGCTGCCGAACGCGATGGCCGCGCCGACGCCGGTCTCGGCCTACCTGCATTCCGCGACGATGGTGAAGGCCGGCGTCTTCCTGCTCGCGCGCCTCTATCCCGCGCTGTCGGGCACCGACCTCTGGCTCGTGCTCGTCGGCACGACCGGCGCAGTGACGTTCGCTTACGGTGCCTACGTCGCGCTGCTGAAGCACGACTTCAAGGGCCTGCTCGCCTACTCGACGATCAGCCACCTCGGCCTCATCACGCTGCTGCTCGGTCTCAACACCTCGATGAGCGCGGTTGCCGCGGTGTTCCACATCATCAACCACGCCATCTTCAAGGCGTCGCTGTTCATGGCGGCGGGCATCATCGATCACGAGTGCGGAACGCGCGACATGCGGCGCATCAACGGCATGTTCAAGTACATGCCGTGGACCGCGACGCTCGGCATCGTCGCGGCTGGGTCGATGGCCGGCGTGCCGTTGCTCAACGGCTTCCTGTCGAAAGAGATGTTCTTCACCGAGACCGTCACCCATCCGGCCTTCCAGGGTTATGCATCGTGGGTGCTGCCGGCCTTCGCGACCATCGCCGGCATGCTGTCCGTCGCCTACTCTGCCCGCTTCGTGCACGATGTCTTTTTCAACGGCGAGCCGATCGACCTGCCGAAGTCCCCGCACGAGCCGCCGCGCTGGATGCGATTGCCGGTGGAGATACTCGTCGCCCTGGTTCTGCTGGTCGGACTGTTGCCGCAGTTCGCGGTCGGCCCGCTGCTCAGGGTTGCCGCCGGGGCGCTGCTGCCGGCGGGCGTACCGGAGTTCAAGCTCGCGGTGTGGCACGGCTTCAATCTGCCGCTGGTGATG
>CALMPK010000149.1 GCA_937873575.1 uncultured Hyphomicrobiaceae bacterium | reverse complement strand
GCGGGGCCCCCCGACGTGCCCTCGGCTTTGCGGGCCATGGCGTTCAAGCTCCAGCCTCCCGGAGCGCTGCAGGAATGCGGTGCGGCGGGGGGCTTCGCCGCCGCCCGTCAGTAGGCGTTCTCGGAATTGACCAGGGCGAACGGAGTTTTGAGCAGGATGTAGAGGTCGAGGAACACGGACCAGTTCTCGATGTAGTAGAGGTCGTGCTCGACGCGCCTCATGATCTTCTCGGGCGTATCGGTCTCGCCGCGCCAGCCGTTGATCTGCGCCCAGCCGGTGATACCGGGCTTCACCTTGTGGCGTGCGAAGTACCCCTCCACCACCTCGTCGTAGAGCTGGTTCGCGGCCTTGGCCTGCAAGGCGTGCGGACGCGGCCCGACGAGCGACAGATCGCCGAGCACCACGTTGATGAGCTGCGGCAGCTCGTCGAGGCTGGTGCGGCGGATAAAGCGGCCGACGGGCGTCACTCTGGGATCGTCGCGCGTGACGAGGCGGGCGGCGGCGGCGTCGCAGCGATCGGTGTACATCGAGCGGAACTTCAACACTTCGATCAGCTCGTTGTTGAAGCCGTAGCGCTTCTGACGGAACAGAACCGGTCCGCGGCTGTCGAGCTTGATGGCGATGGCGACGGCGGCCATCACCGGCGCCAGTGCCACCAGCGCCACCGTGCCGATGATCTTGTCGAACAGCCACTTCGAGACACGGCCCCAATCGGCGATAGGGGCATCGTGCAGATCGATCATGGCGACGTCGCCGATGCGCGAATAGGTGCGCGGGCTGAAGCGCAAGCTGGTCGAGGCCGCCGGCATCTTGACGTCGACGGGCAGCACCGAGATGTGCTTCAGCACTTCGACGAGGCGGTGCTCCGCGGTCATCGGCAGCGCGACGATGACGAGATCGATGCGCGACCGGCGCGAGAATCCGACGAGATCGGCGAGGCCGCCGAGCCGCGGATAACCAGCGATCATCGCCGGGGCCCGCTCGCCGTCGCGGTCGTCGAAGATGCCGGAGATGCGCACGTCGCCCTCCGCACTCCGCTCGAGATGGCGGATCATCTGGCCGCAGACGTCGCCGCCGCCGTAGATCGCCGCGCGCCGGTAGAGCCGCCCCTGCTTCGCCCAGTGATGCATGAGGCCGGCGAGCGCGAGGCGACCGGCGACGAGTGCGAGGCCGCCCGTCGCGAACCACAGCGCCAGCCAGACGCGCGAGAAGTCGCTGCCGAGTTTCAGGAAGAACACGGCCGCGACGAGAGCGGCGAAGGCGATGGTCCAGGCGAGTGCAATGCGCGGGAGCTGACGCAGGATAGAAGCGTAGGCCTGCAGCTTGTAGAGGCCGAACAGCTCGAACGCGACAACGGTGACGCCGGCCGTCGCCAGCAGCGCGGTCGGATAGGTGGCGAGCGAGAGGATGTCGGGCTCGGCAACGTAGGCGAGTGCCGCGGCGAGGCCGGTGAGGATTGTCAGGATGAAGTCGAGGGCACGGACGCAGCCGCGCAGAACCGCCGGTGAGATGAGCGAGGAGCGGCTGTCGGCGCGGAAGTCGGCGAGTACCGGCAGCTCGATCGAAACGTGTGGCGACGAGCTTTTCAGCGCCCGTCCCGAGCCATGAGATTCCGCCACCAGCGTCTTGTTGGACATGATTGTGCTACTCGTCGTGCCAGAATGAGCGTCCTGGCAAGATCGGAAGCATCCACCGTGCCACCGGGCCCGGGCCGGGGCGGGTGGCGCACGCGATTGCGGGTAAGGTTAAGGCGCGGCGCGGGCGTGGGGCGCATGAGCGTCAGACGAAACGTTCGCGCGGCTTCTTGCCTGGGATCAGGCGTCGACGAGCGGCCGCACGGGTTCCGAGGCGAAGGTGTGCTCGGCGGCGAGATCGCGATAGAACGCCAGTACGGCCTCGGCCATACGCTCGACGGAGTAGCGCCCGGCGATAACTTCACGCAGCGATTGGGCGTCGCGGCGGATGTCGTCCGGGGCGTTGAGGTGGCGGGTCATGGCGGCAGCAAGCGCCGAGCTGTCCGCGGGTGGAACAAGCCTCAGGCTACTGCCTTCGGCGATTTCCGGGATGCCGCCGACCGCCGTCGCGATCATCGGTACGCCGGCGCCGCCAGCTTCCAGCACGATGTAGGGAAAGCTCTCCGCGCGCGAGGGCATGACGAGCGATCGACCGAGCGCGAAAGCCTGGCGCGCTGGCATTGCACCGGGAAAGCTGACGTGACGGGCGAGCCCCAGCCGGGCGGCGAGTGCCTTGAACGTACCGGCGTCGGGTCCGTCGCCGACGATGACCGCACTCGGCCGGCGCGGCGTCTCGATGGCGGCAAGGGCCTCGAGCAGCAGGTCGACCCCCTTGAGATGGCGCAGCTCGCCGACAAACAGGAAATCGGCCGCATCCGTTTTCGGTTGCACCGTCTGTAGCTCGGCGGCGTCGATCCCGTTCGGGATGATGCGGGTCTTCAAAGGTCCGGTGAGGCCGACATTGTCGGCATAGACGCGCGCGGAGTAGGCGCTTTCGAATACGATCCCGTCCGTGCTTCTGGCGAGTGTCCGCTCGAGCGCCATGAAGATGCGCCCTTTGATCGTCGTCGGCGCGAAGTGGAGGCTGCCGCCGTGCGGCGTGTAGAGCGCCACGACGCGGCGTCCGCGACGCTTGAGCTGCTGGGCCGCGAGACGGGCGTAAGCGCCGCCCTTGGCGCCGTGCCCATGCAACACGTCTGCGCCGAGGATCGCCGCAAGGCGCACGGTCGAGCGCGTCGCCGTCACGTCGCGCCAGTCGAGATCGCGCGCCATGGCAATGCGGTGCAGGCCGAGTGCGAGTGTGGGCGAGAGGTCGGCGAGGCGCTGCTCCGTCAACCGGTCATTCGCTTCGCTGTCGCACAGTACCGCGACCCGATGGCCGCGCGCCGTCTGGGCGCGGGCAAGATCGGCGACATGACGGAACAGCCCGCCGACCGGGGCTCGCAGGACGTGCAGGATCTTCATGGCTCTCGACACTCGAACAGGACCATGCCGGGACGCCAAAGCGCCCGGCTTCGCTCCTGACGATGTCAGAGGAACCTTTCGAAGACGTAGACGGTGTCGCCAGCCCGCACCACGTAGTCCGATGGTGCCTCGATCTGTTCGACGTAGCCATTGACGCGGCGCGTGATGCGGAAGCGGCGGTCGCTTGCCCGCTCGGTATAGCCACCCGCGATGGCGACTGCGGTCTCGACGGTCATCCCCGACACGTAGGGGTACTGGCCGGCGCTACGCACCTCGCCGAGGATGAAGAAGGGCCGGTTCTGCTGGATGTCGACGGTCACTTGCGGATTGCGCACGAATTCGGCGCCGAGCTGGCCGCGGATCGAGCCTTCGAGCTGCGAGGTGGTGAGCCCGCGGGCCTGCACCGAGCCGATCAGCGGGACGGTGATCTGCCCCTCGTGATCGACGGTGTAGAGCCGCGACAGATTGGGCTGCCCGTAGACGAAGACGCGCAGACGGTCGCCGGTGTCGAGCAGATATGGGCCGTCCGTGTCGGCGACGGCCTGGGGGCCGCGCGGCATGCGTGGAGCCGGGCCCGGATCGCCAACCGTCTCCTGGGCCGCGACCGCGACCACCGGCGGGGGAACGGGGGGCGGATATCCGTGGGCGTCGGCCACGACGGTGTCCGCACGCATCGCGTCCGCCACGAAGTTGCTATCGTGGGCGCATCCGGCAAGCAGCGTGGCGACGGCGAGGGTGAACCCAACGCGGCGGACACACATGTTTCGAAACTCCCGATGGCAAATGAACGGCCATGCCATTAGAGCGGGTCGAGGTTAACAAAGACTTTGCGGCCGATCTTTTTTGGAACGAGGTCGCGCGGACTTAATACATTGCTTACCCGCAGACGTTCTAATCCGATGCAGATATCAATCCCTGCTTCGGAACAGGCCCATGCCCGCCAGCACTCAGGCTTCTGCCGACGACATCGACATCACCTCGATCTGGGGCGCGCTGAAGCGAAGCGCGCGCAAGCTCGTCCTCGCGAGCATCCTGATCGGTGCGGCGACGTATGCCGTGCTGACGACGGTGGCACCGCGCTACACCTCGGAGGCCCAGCTCAGTATCGTCGCCAAAGAGACCGCGAACCCCTTTACGTCACCCAAGGGCGACGTGGGATCGCCCGAGGCGCTCGGCATTCGCATGGATAAAGAGGCCGTCAACACGCACGTGCGCGCGTTGATGTCGCCGGACCTCGCGAGCGGGATCGCGGGTGAGCTCAACCTGGCGGGCCGCACCGAGTTCAATTCCGCGCTCGGCCCCCACGACGTGGCCGACCGCATCATGCGCCTCGCCGGCGTCGGCGGGCCGCGCGCGGGTGAGAGCGAACGCGACCGCGTGCTCGGCTCCTACTTCAAGCGTCTCGAGGTCTACTCGCCGAAGGAAAGCCGCTTCATCGGCATCCGCTTCACCTCGTCCGACCCCGATCTCGCCGCCGAGATTGCGAACAAGCTTGCCGACACCTATCGCGAAACGCTCGCCAAGCAGACGGTGGTCGAGACCGACGAAGTGCAGAAGGCTCTCGAGCCGAAAATCGTGCGGCTGCGTGACGAGGTCCAGCAGGCCGAGGCCGAGGTGGAGCGGTTCAAGGGAGACAAGGATCTCTTCAAGGGCGGTCCGCAGCGCACGGGGCTCAACGAACAGCAGCTCGGCGAGCTGACGGCCGAGCTGACCAAGGCGAAGGCCGCCCGCAGCGAGGCCGAGGCGCGCGCACGTTCCGCGCGCGATATGATGCGCACGGGTAGCGCCGATGCCCTTCCCGACGTGCAGAAGTCGCCGCTGATCCAGAGCCTGGTTCAGCAGCGCGTCCGCCTCGAGCGCGAGATTTCAGAGCTTTCCGCCACGCTGCTGCCCGGGCATCCACGCATGCGTCAGCTCGAGGCCGACTTGAGCGGCCTGCGCAGGCAGATCTCCGCCGAGATCATGAAACTGGTCGACAGCCTGGAGAAGGAAGCCAAGGTCGCAGCGCTGCGTGAGGCGTCCGTCGCGCAGAGCCTCGAGGAGGTCAAGAGCCAAGTCGTCACCACCTCGACCAGCGAAGTGGAGCTGCGTGCGCTCGAGACCGTCGCCAAGACCAAGCGCTCCGAACTCGAGCGCCTGCAAGCGCAGTTCGAGGCCAACCGGGCACGCGCCGACAGCCGCGTCGTTCCGGTCGAGGCACAGATCATTTCCAAGGCGCGCGTCTCGAGCGTGCCCGTGTTCCCGAAGAAGGGCTCGTACGCCGCACTCGCCGCCGCGGCGACGCTCCTGCTTGGCATTGCCTGGACCGTAACCCGCGCACTGCTGCTCGGAGCGCGCCAGGGCTACACGGCCGCATCGCATCCCAAGCGCCGCGCCAGCGATCGCGCCGCGCCAGCCGTGGAGCTGCCGTCTGCCGCCGACCGTCGCGTCGTCACCGCGACTTCGCGGGACGAGGCGAAGCAAGACGCGCCGTCCAAGGCCGCCAGCGCCGTTGCCGCCCTCGCCGAGGAGTTGCCTCTGGCGAAGGTCCAGGGCGAGGTGACCGAACTCGCCACGGTGTCGCGTCTGGCGCGCCACATCCGCGATGTCGCATCCGGCAAGGGCGGTTTCCGCACGCTCATCGCGGGCGAGACCAATGTGCTCGATCCTTCCACCGAGGCGATCGAGCTTGCCGAGGAACTCGTGCGCGACGGCATGCAGGTGGTTGTCATCGATTGGAGCACGGGCGGGAGCGGGTTTGCCGAGCGGCTCGGCCTGTCGCCCGCTGCGGGCATAGTGGACTTGATGCGGGGCGATGCGTCGTTCGAGGACGTAATCCAGAATCTCCCGGGGTCGCAGGCGCACGCGATCGCGGCCGGCAGCAGCCTCGATCCGGACGGTCCCGACGATCAGATCGACGCCGAGCGGCTGAACCTGCTGCTCGACGCGCTCGACGAGGCGTATGACCACATCGTCGTGGTGGGCGTTTACGAAGAGGCACGGCTGCTGTTCGAAGCGATCCAGGGGCGTTTCGACGCCGGCATCACCGTGGGCGAGGCAAAGCACAAGACCAAGGCCCTTTCCGATCCGCCAGGCACGTTCCTCGGCTTCGAGGTCACCGACATCGAACTCGTGCGTCTGTCGCGGTCGGAGACGAAAGCCCAGCCGGCCCAGAGGTTCCTGCGTCGCGGCGGTAGCGCGCACCAGTTCGGTGCGGCACAGGCCTGATCGGAGACGGCGGGCGCGGGGGGTTTCGCCGACCGGCGTTAACGATTTGGGGATCGATCACGCTCAAACTGTACACCGGTCACTGCTCCAGCATGGCCTTTGCATCCAGACTGCTTGCCGGGTTCGATCGAGCCATGCGAACGGGCAACAGGGGACTGCGACGCCGGGAGGTCTCGTTTTGAGCCGACGAACGACGAGACTGCTGCGGGCCGCCCTTACCGCGATGTACTATTCCGGGGCCGATGGGCTGGCCGCGCCGTTCACGCGCGGCGCCGGCGTCATCTTCATGCTGCATCGCGTTTCCCCCGAGCCGCCCGCTTCCTTCGAGCCGAACCGCATTCTCAAGGTCACGCCCGAATTCATCGAGCAGGTGATCGTGCACGTGATCGAGGCCGGATTCGACATCCTAAAGCTGGACGAGGTGCCCGCGCGCCTCTCGCAACCGACGTCCCGACCGTTTGCCTGCTTCACCTTCGACGATGGTTACCGGGACAACCTCGAGGTGGCCTATCCGGTCTTTCGGCGCCTCGGAGTGCCGTTCACCGTCTACATTCCGACCGACTATGCCGACGGGCAGGGCGACCTGTGGTGGCTGATGCTCGAGAAGGTGATCGCGTCGAGCGACCAGCGCGTGTCGGTCGAGATCGCCGGGAACCAACATTCCCATGCCTGCCACACGCCGGCCGAGAAGGACGCGGCGTTCGAAGAGATCTACTGGCATCTTCGCCGCCTGCCGGAGCAGGACGCGCGCGCCATCGTCGCCCGCCTCGCCGAAGCGCATGGGTTCACGGCGGGTGCGCTGTGCTCCGAGCTGATGATGGATTGGGACGCGATCCGCGAGCTTGCCAGGGACCCGCTGGTAACAATCGCTGCGCACACGCGCAGTCATCTGGCGCTCGCCAAGCTCGACGAGGCGGACGTGCGTCGAGAGATGAGTGAGAGCATCGCGCGGATCGAGGCAGAGCTCGGCCGGCCGTGCCGGCATTTCAGCTATCCCTACGGCTGCGTCGCGAGCGCGGGCCAGCGCGAATTCGCCATTGCCCGCGAGCTGGGAGTGGCGACCGCGGTGACGACGCGCAAAGGGTTGCTTTATCCCGCGCATGCCGATCAGCTCACGGCGCTGCCGCGCCTTTCGCTCAACGGCGACTTCCAGGACCTTCGCTACCTGAAGGTGATGTTGAGCGGGATGCCGTTCGCGTTGTGGAATGCGGTGACCCGCGAGACGGCGGACATCGCGGAAGCCTAACGAGGCGAGAACCCCGCGCAGCGAATTTGCGCCGAACCTCGCTGGCGAGCGCCGCCAACGTGAGAACCGGATTTTGAGCGGGCTCAGGCGTCGCTGGGCGGACGATCCGGACGGCCCATCCAGGCGATGATCGCGCCCGCCGGTATGATCCAGACGAGACCGGAGACCAGGTAGTAGGCGAGTTCGGTCAGCTTGCTCGCCTCGTTCACCTGAAGCACGATGGCGACGGTCAGGGCCGCGAGTGCGTAGAGCCCCAGGAACACCAGCAGCGCAACGGTGCCGATCAGCTTACGGGTGCGGATGTTCATCGGGGGCTCCTGCCGGGGCGTCGTCAGAGGGGGGCCGCGCCCTCCTGTCACTTGATCGGGCGGCCACCTCGGGGCAAATCAACGGCCGGTGGCGAGACGCCTCGCGCCGGAGTGACGCGCCGTTGGATGAGACATCGGCTCCATTAACCCGAGACGACCGGCTTCAACAAGGCCACGCTTCAGAAAGGCTCGGCCTCAACAAGGCCAGACTTCAACAAGGCCAGACTGCAACAAGGATTGGCACCGACATGGCGATGATATCGGGCGGACGTGCCGCAGGGGGAAGCGCACCCGTGAGCGCCGGCGGCAGCTCGGGCGAAGGCGCCGTCCGCGCTTGGCTTCTCCTCGTCGCGCTGCTGGTGTTCGCGATGATCGTGGTCGGCGGGGCGACGCGCCTCACGGATTCCGGCCTTTCGATCACCGAATGGCAGCCGCTGCTCGGCGCCATTCCCCCGCTCGGCGAGGCGCACTGGCTCGAGGCGTTCGAGAAGTACAAGCAGATTCCCGAGTACCATCTCGTCAACAAGGGCATGAGCCTCGACGAGTTCAAGTTCATCTACTGGTGGGAGTGGTCGCACCGTTTCCTCGGCCGTTTCATCGGCGTCGCATTCGCTCTTCCACTCGTGGTCTTCGCCGCGCTCGGCAAGCTGCCGCGCGGCCTCGCGCCGAAGCTCGTCGGCATCCTGGCGCTCGGTGCGCTGCAGGGCTTCTTCGGCTGGTACATGGTCAAGTCGGGGCTGGTCGAGCGTATCGACGTCAGCCATTACCGGCTGGCCTTGCATCTTGCGACGGCGTTTCTGATCCTGGCGCTGCTGGTGTGGACGGCCCTGGATATTGGTGCCCGTCCCGCTGCCATCCGACTCGTCACGGTGAAGCCGGGCCACCGTCGGATCGCCTGGGCACTCGTGGGGCTCGTCATGGCGCAAGTGGTGCTCGGTGCGCTCGTCGCCGGACTGAAGGCGGGCCTGACCTACAACACGTGGCCGCTGATGGATGGACGGCTCGTGCCGAACGGCCTGTTCACGCTCGAGCCCTGGTTCGTGAACTTTTTCGAGAACATCACGACCGTGCAGTTCGATCACCGCCTCGTCGCCTATCTCGTCGTTGGTCTGGCGGTTTGGAACGCATTCGCTCTGCGCGGCGTGGATGACGAGCGCATCGTCCAGTCCGCCACGGTTCTCGCGATCGCGACACTTGTACAAATGGGGCTCGGAATTTGGACGCTGCTGTCCGCGCAAGGTGCCATTCCGATCGGCCTCGGCCTGGCGCATCAGGGCGGCGCCGCGATCGTCCTCGCCATCGCCGTCTGGCACCTGCATCGCGTACTGCGATCACCGGCGAGAGGCTGATCATGATCGTGCGAGCGACCGGGCGTTTTCGCCCGCGCTCGGACGTGAATCATGATCAGAGGAACCTCATGATCGTGCGAGCGACCGGGCGTTTTCGCCCGCGCTCGGACGTGAATCATGATCAGAGGAACCTCATGATCGTGCGAGCGACCGGGCGTTTTCGCCCGCGCTCGGACGTGAATCATGATCAGAGGAACCTCATGATCGTGCGAGCGACCGGGCTTTTTCGCCCGCGTTGCGCTCATACGGCGGCGAGACCCAGCATCAGTCGGATGTTCTGCACGGCTGCACCCGAAGCACCTTTGCCGAGGTTGTCGAGGCGGGCGACGAGCACCGCCTGCCCGAGCTTGTCGTTGCCGAAAACGGCGAGCTGCATCTCGTCCATACCCGCCAGCGTCTCCGCCGCGATGCGTCCCTTGAGGGTTTCGGCCGCAACGACGCTCACCTGCCCGCCGCCTGCATAATGGCCCCTCAACGCATCCTCGATCTTCGCGACGCCCGGCTTGCCCGGCAGCGTGTCGAGGTGAAGCGGCACGGAAACGAGCATGCCCTGGCGGAAGTTGCCGACGCTCGGCACGAAGATCGGCCGCCGCGCGAGGTGCGAGTACCGTTGAATCTCCGGCACGTGCTTGTGCTCGAGACCGAGGCCGTAAAGCTCGAATGCCGGCGCCGTTTTCTCCGTCTCGTAGGACGCGATCATGCTCTTGCCGCCGCCGGAGTAGCCGGAGACGGCGTTGATGGTGACGGGATGATCGGCGGGCACGATTCCGGCATCGACCAGCGGACGCAGCAGCGCGATGGCGCCGGTCGGATAGCAACCTGGGTTGGAGACGCGCTTCGCGTTGGTGATCGCGTTCGCCTGTGAGCCGCTCAGCTCGGCGAAGCCGTAGGTCCATTCTGTGCTGATGCGATGCGCGGTCGAAGCGTCCACGATGCGCGGTGCATCGTCGCCGAGTTCGCCGGCGAGAGCGACGGCCTCCTTGGCGGCGTCGTCGGGCAGGCAGAGAACGACGAGGTCGACCTCACGCATCAACTCGGCGCGGGCGGCCGGCTCCTTGCGCCGCTCGGCGGCGATGGAGCGGACGGCGATGTCGCGCATGCCCGCCAGCCGCTCGCGGATTTCGAGACCGGTGGTTCCGGCCTCGCCGTCGATGAAGACGGTCGGCATGGACGACTTCAATGCGCTGGGCATGACTTGGCTCCGCCTGGCGATACGTTGGTCCGGAAAGCTATCATCTCGTCACCGAGGCGCGCTCGCCGATGCGTGCCGGCGCGCTGGCCGTTCGCGACCCGTCGATGTAGCGGCGCGGGGCGCGGTGTCAATGCCTCGTCGTCGCCGAGCAAAAGTTAGCGCGACGGGATGGAACGTCCCGCTCCGCAAGCGGGCCCCGAAAAAGCAGAACAGCCCGCGAGGAACCCGCGGGCTGTCCGATATAGCATCGTGTTCCGCCGGCACGTGGCCGGTGGCTCTTAGCGCTTCGAGAACTGGAAGCTGCGGCGAGCCTTCATGCGGCCGTACTTCTTACGCTCGACGGTACGGCTGTCGCGCGTGAGGAAGCCGCCGCGCTTCAGCACCGGACGCAGGTCCGGCTCGTAATACGTCAGCGCCTTCGAGATGCCGTGGCGGACAGCGCCCGCCTGGCCCGAGAGGCCGCCGCCGGCGACCGTCACGTTGATGTCGTACTGGTCGGCGCGGTTGGCCGCCTTGATCGGCTGCATCAGCATCATCTGCAGGACGGGGCGCGCGAAGTACGCCGTGAAGTCCTTCTCGTTGATGACGATCTTGCCGCGACCCGGCTTGATCCAGACGCGGGCGACCGCGTCCTTGCGCTTGCCTGTGGCATAGGCGCGGCCGTGCTTGTCGAGCTTCTGCACGTGCACCGGGGCGGCCGGAGCCTCACTCTTGAGTCCGCCGAGGTCCTCGAGCGTTCTGGTCTTGTCCGACATGATACTCAGGCCCTCGTGTTCTTGCGGTTCAGCTTGCCGACGTCGAGCGCAACGGGGCTCTGCGCCGCGTGCGGATGGTCGGGGCCCTTGTAGACCTTGAGGTTGCGCATGAGCTGGCGCTGCAGCGGGCCGCGCTTCAGCATGCGCTCGACCGCCTTCTCCAGAACGCGCTCGGGGAACTTGCCCTCGATGATCTGGCGCGGGGTGCGCGACTTGACGCCACCCGGATAGCCGGTGTGCCAGTAGTAGGTCTTGTCCTCGTACTTCTGACCGGAGAACACGACCTTCTCGGCGTTGACGACGATGATGTTGTCACCGCAGTCGACGTGCGGGGTGTAGATCGGGCGGTGCTTGCCCTTGAGGCGGAGTGCGATGAGGGCCGCGAGACGGCCGACGACGAGACCGTCGGCGTCGATCACGATCCACTTCTTGTCCACCTCGCCGGGCTTGGCGACGAAGGTCTTCATATCAATGCTCCTGGCGGAGGGGTGCGCGCGTCGCGGGCCGGTTGGCCGGCCGCGGTCGGCAGCGGATGGCGCCGGAGGCACGCCCCCGGATCGAGCCGGGTTGATAAGGCGATGCGGCGTCAGGTGTCAACAGCGAAGATTTGAGAGTCAAAAAACATATAGCAAAAACAGCAAGGTAGGCAATGTGGTAAAATAATACCAGAAATGTGGTGCGATGCTACCGGGCTTCCGGCGGGATCGCGTAGGTCGCGGTGGCGTGGGCAAGCATCTCGACTTCATCGGCGTCGAAGATCGCGCATTCGCCGACAGCGAGCCGCCGGCCGACCTTGATGAGCTTGACGTCGGCGACCAGTTCAACCGGCGCTGGCCGTTTCAGGAAGTTGATATTGAGAGACGTGGTGACCGCCTGGAGCGCGCCCTCCCCGAGCGTCGCCAGGATCGCGACGTAGATGGCGACATCGGCCAGCATCACCATCGAAGGGCCCGACACCGTGCCGCCCGGCCGCAGGTGCTCCAAGGCGTGTGGCAGCCGCAGCCGTGCCGTGCGGTCGCCGACGTGCTCGATCAAGATCAGCTTGCCGCCGGGCCCGACTTGAGGAAAATGATCGGCGATGAGCGCGCTCACTTCGGCAAGGGAAAGCCGCGGGGCAGCTTCAGGGGGACGGGTCATCTTATTCCAGTCGCACTTGTTGCGTTATGTTCGACGTAATGGGATCGGCGGCTTTTGCGCAGCTCAAAGAACTCTCAGGAACAGGAAGGAACGCACATGCGTTTTCATGGTCGGCGGATGATCGCCATAGCGACGGCGCTCGTGCTCGGCATGCTGGCAGTGGGCCAGACGGTCATTGCGCAGGAGGTCAACCAGATACAGCTCACGGAAGCCCAGGTGAAGGGTTTCATCTCCGCCCAGAAGGATCTCGCCGCGATTGCCGGCAAGCTTCAGGATGCCGGTGAAAAGCCCGATCCCGCGCTCGAGGCGGAGCTCGAAGGCATTGCAAAGAAGCACGGTTTCAAGAACTTCGAGGAGCTGGATGACGTCGCCGCCAACGTGTCGATCGTCATGGCGGGCCTCGATCCGCAGACCGGAGAGTTCACCGATCCGCAGGAGGCGCTGAAGAAGGAGCTGGCCGACATCCAGGCCGACACCACGATCCCGGCGGAGGAGAAGAAGCAGCTCGTCGAGGAGCTGAACGAGGCCATCACCACGACGCCGCCGTTGAAGCACGCGGCCAACATCGAGTTGATCAAGAAGCATCGCGCCGAGATCGAGGCCGCGCTGCAATAGATCGCCGATCGGAAGCCGGTCGAAGGAACGGGAATAATTCTCGTTTTTGCCGCTCTTCTGAAATGGCGAACCCAGAAGAAAAGGAGATCGTATAATGCATTTCCTGTCGCGTGGGGCACGAGCCGTGCTCGCTTTCCTCGCCCTCGCCGCCGTTGCGCTGCTTCAGCCAGCCTTTGCCCAGGACAAGGGTGAAGACCATGTCCAGGTGAAGCTGACGGACGCGCTCGTTAAAAGCTACGTCGCCGCGCAGAAGGACGTCGCGGCGGCTGCGGCCAAGTTCAAGGGTGCGGGCGACAAACAGACCGACGCGATCGACGCCGAGCTTGACGGCGTCGCCAAGAAGCATGGCTTCCAGAGCTACGAGGAGCTCGAGGACGTCGGCTATACGATCTCTCTCATTCTCGACGGCTACGATGCCGAGACCGGCAACTTCAACGAGCCGAAGGATCAGCTCGCGAAGGACCTGGCGGCGGTCAAGGGCGACAAGTCGATACCGGCGGCGGAGAAGAAGGAGATCATCGCCGACCTCGAGGACGCGCTCAAGAATGCCAAGCCGATCCAGCACAAGGAGAACATCGCCGTCGTGAAGAAGCATCGCGAGGCGATCGAGAAGGCGACCGGCAAGGATTGAGGCCGGGCCCTCGGGTAGACGGTTCCGAACGGGGGCCGCCTCCCGCGGCCGCCGTTTTCGTTTCAGGCATTGTCCAAGGCTCGTTTGTGCTCCAAGTAGGGGATGGCGAGCGAAAAGCAGGGAAGCGGTCATGAACGAGCATGTTGCGGGACGGAGCACCGAGAGCGGCGCGGCTTCACCCCTTGCGTTGGTGACGCGGCCGGAGCCGCGCGTGGCCGTGGTGACGATGAGCAAGCCGGCGTCGCGCAATGCCTTGTCGCTGGCGATGATCGGCGAACTGCGGAGTTCCTTCCGCGCGCTGGCCGCCGACGATGGAATTTCCGCCATCGTTCTGGCCGCGGAGGGACCGGCCTTCTGCGCCGGCCACGATCTCAAGGAGCTCAATGCCCGCCGCGCGGATGGCGGTGCCGGGCGGGCCTTCTTCAAGGAGACGATGGACGCGTGTGCCGCGCTGATGCTCGAGATCGTGCGTTGTCCGAAGCCGGTGATCGCCGCCGTCCACGCGACCGCGACGGCGGCGGGCTGCCAGCTCGTCGCGACGTGCGATCTGGCGGTCGCCGCGGAGACGGCCAACTTCTGCACGCCGGGCGTCAACATCGGCCTCTTCTGCTCGACGCCGATGGTCGCGCTCACCCGCAACGTGCCGCGCAAGCGCGCGATGGAGATGCTGCTGCTCGGCGACATGATCGGCGCGGCCGATGCGGCCGAGTACGGTCTCGTCAACCGCGTCGTGCCGGCGGTCGAGGTCATGGCGGAAGCTCTGACACTCGCCCGTCGCATCGCTGCGAAGTCGCCGGTAACGGTCGCCATCGGCAAGGAGGCGTTCTACGCGCAGATCGAGCAGCCGCTCGCGGATGCTTATTCGTATGCAGCGAACGTGATGGTCGAAAACATGCTCCGCCGCGATGCCGAAGAAGGCATCGGCGCGTTCCTCGAAAAGCGCAAGCCGGAGTGGAAGGGCTGCTGAACCTCACTACCGTTCGACACGCCACTCCGCGCTCCCGGTTCCGCTCTCCCGGTTCCGCGCCATCGCACGTCGCTGAAAGCGCGAGGCTCCATGCAGCAAGGACCGATGCCGCAACTCGCCGTACCACAACGCCTGTCGCTGGTGACGCTCGGCGTCGCCGACGTGGCAGTGTCGCGTTCCTTCTACGAGGGCCTCGGCTGGAAGGTGGCCGCGGGCGAGGAAACCGGTGTCGCGTTCTTCGATCTGAACGGCACCATCCTGGCGCTGTTCGGTCGGGACGCACTCGCCGAGGATGCCAACGTGCCGCATCAAGGCGCGGGGTTTCGCGGCGTAAGCTTGGCGATCAACCTCGAGAGCGACGAGGCGGTCGATCGAGCATTCGCGTTCGCCGCCGAAAAGGGCGCGACGATCGTTCAGCCACCGCGCAAGGTGTTCTGGGGTGGGTATTCCGGCTACTTCGCCGATCCCGACGGGCATCTCTGGGAGATTGCCTACAATCCGTTCTGGCCGCTCGATAGCAACGGCCGGCCGATCATTCCTGCAACGGCGGAAACATGAACCACGACGGCTACGACGACGGCTACATCGCCGAGATTCTCGCCGGTGCAAAAACGATCGCGCTGGTCGGTGCCAGCGCCAATGCGGCCCGGCCGAGCTACGCCGTGATGGGGTATCTGCTCGGCAAGGGGTATGACGTGCATCCGGTCAATCCCGGTCTTGCGGGCAAAGAGATCCATGGACGCCTGGTCTATGGCTGCATCACCGACGTGCCGGCGCCCGTCGATTTCATCGATGTGTTCCGCAACGCGGCGGCCGCACTCGAGGTGACGCGGACGGCGATCCGCGAGAAGGACCGTCTCGGCATCGAAGCGATCTGGATGCAGATCGGCGTGCGGAACGACGAAGCGGCGGCAGAGGCGGAAGCGGCGGGTATCCGGGTGGTCATGAACCACTGCCCGAAGATCGAGTACCCGCGTCTCGAGCAGCGCATCGCGGAACTCAGGGCCGCGTCCAAGTCCGGGTAAGATCGAGCGCGCGGCGAGTTTCATCAGACGACATGAGAATCCCAGGCGAAGGCCGAGCGTTCAACGCTCGGCCGCCACGTCCGTGCGCGCCTCCCGGGATTTGCGGACATGGCGTGCAAGCGCACCGAGCGACAGCATCGCGAAGGGCAGCCAATAGACGGCGAGGTAGATCTCGGTCCACGTGATCCCGCCGGGTGGGCGCGGCAGGTAAAGAAGCGGCGCCAGAAGCGTGAAAGCGAACGCCGCCGGATGCGGCGCGAACGGCATGAGCGCCACCAGAAACGCGAAGTACCAGGGGTAGTGCGGCGAGGTGAGGAAGACGAATGCCGCACCGAGCAGCAGCATCATGTCGAAACGGATTTCCTCCGCGCCGCGCCGGAACAGCGCCACGAGAGCAAGCCCGCCGAGGGCCAGCAGCGAGCAAGCGACGTAGAACGTCGGCGATGGGTCGGCGAAGGCGAAGTCGCGCAGCAACCAGATCGGGTGAAAGCCCCAGCCTGCTCCATATCCCTCATTATCGAGGTGCTGCCCGAGGAAGCCGATGACGTTACGCCCGGCGTCGCGCACGTAGGGGACATAGAGGAGCGCCGCCGTGGCGATGAACGCGGCAGGCAAGCGCCAGTCCCACCGCCGCCAGAGCGCGGGAAGCAGCACGACCGGGAAATACTTGACCAGGGCGGCCGCGGCGAAAGCCATTCCGGCCAGTGACTGACGCCCGCGCACCGCCGCGAGCAGGCCGAGCGCGATGGCGGCGGTCAACGCGGCGTCGACGTGCCCATGACCGCCAAATTCCCAGATCGGCAACGGGTGCCACGCATAGATGATGATGCGGTCGAGCGGGAGGCGCAGCGCGGAGAGGGTTGCGAGCAGCGCCAGGATCGTCACCAGATCGAGCGCCATCATGACGACGCGGGTTGTCGTGAGGCTATCGCCGAGCCAATGCGCGGCACGGAACAGCAGCTCGGCGACCGGCGGGTAGATGGTGACCGCCCGCTCCTTCTGGTTGATGTTGGGATAGATCGCTTCGTCGCGCAGATGGGCGAGGTTTGGAGCGGCGGGCACGTAGAGGTAGGTGCTCTTACCGTCCGCCTGCACCCGGCCGTCCCAGACATAACGGTAGGCGTCGGTCGAGAGATTGGGGGCAGGTGTCAGCGCAATCCCGCGCACGACGACGGCGACGGCAAGGATCACCGCCAGCCGGGCACGGTTTCCCCGGAGTCGAAATACGACGAGCACGGCGAGAGTGTAGAGCGCGCCATGAGCAAGGCTCGCGATGACGAAGCCGGTCAGGTCGGTGGCATCCACCGCCCGCGCAGCCTCAGCGGTTGCGAGCACCAGCGCGAGGCCGAGACCGGCGATCTGGGCGCTGCCGAACCCTCCGCCTTCGCTACCACTCTCCGGTGGTTTCCGACCGGGCGTGGTTTCATCGCCGGGATGAGGCAGACCGATGCCGTTTGAGATCATTAACCCTGTCACATTCGAAGTGGTATAAGATGTGGCTGCGGAGACACGGCCGCTCCACGATAAGCGGCCGGGGGGCTTCGCCGAGGCGGCGACTTAATTCGCCGCCCTCGATTTGCCCGAAAATCAGACGATAAGCCGAACACGCTGGGCGGAAGGGATCAAACCACGAAAGCGTGCGGAGCTGCCGGTGAACCAGTTCCTCACACGAACGTTCAAAGTATATGCCGGTCATGTCGCACCTCGGGGGGGCTTTACGTCCCGCATGCGTGCGAGCATATTCCGCGCGCTGTTTCGTCTGGAGAGATAAATGAAGTCCAACGCGGTCAAAGCAGTCGATCTGAAGATCGACTGGTCGGCGCAGACGATCCTTCCCATCGAATTCCGCGGCAAGGAGATCCACCTGGACGCCCGGGCGTACCAGGGGCAGGATCCGCTCAGCCAGGCGATGGTCCTTATTCACCGGTCGGAGGGCGCGGAGGACGCCTTGCCACTGGTTCGGGTGCACTCGGGTTGCGTCACGGGTGACATCTTCCATTCGCTTCGCTGCGACTGCTACCAGCAGCTCCAGATGGCGATGGAGCGTATTACCAACACGCCGCTCGGCGTGTTGATCTACCTGCCCTACCACGAGGGCCGGGGCATCGGCCTCGTCAATAAGATCCGGGCCTACGCTCTGCAGGATCAGGGTCTCGACACTGTCGATGCCAACATCGAGATCGGTGCGCCGATCGATGCCCGCGACTATGGGCTCGCCGCGCACATCCTGTTCGATCTCGGCATGCCCGAAATCCGCCTGCTCTCGAATAACCCTGCCAAGGTCGAGGCCATGCGCGCCGAGGGCGTCAAGGTCAGCGAGCAGGTGGCGGTGCAGACCGAGCCGAGCCTCTACAACAAGCGCTACCTCGAGACGAAGCGCGTGCGCATGGCGCACAAGCTCTGATCGGAGAGAGCCGGCGCGACGCTTGTCGCGCTGGTCCGCTACAGAATTGAAACGCCGCGGTGCCTTCGAGAGGCCCGCGGCGTTCGTGTTTGCGGTCTTGGGGTTTTGGCAACTTCCGCCCGGCGCGCACTCCGGACGTGCCGCCCCGCCATGCCGAAGAGAGACGCGCGGCCTACGCGGGGTCGCGCTGCAACTCGCCGATCGGGTCCGGCGTCGCCGCCGCCGGCGCGGTGAACCCGCCCTCCGACACCATCCGCGCGAACAGGCCGTTGGCCGCCACCAGTTGATCGAACGTGCCGCGCTCGATGATGCGGCCCTGGTCGAGCACCAGGATCAGGTCGGCGTTGGCGACGGTCGACAGGCGGTGGGCGATGATGAACGTGGTGCGGCCCTTGCGCAGCGCGTCGAGCGCCCGCTTGATCTTCGCTTCGGTCTCCGCGTCGAGGGCGCTGGTCGCCTCGTCGAGCACGAGGATCGGCGCGTCCTTCAGCACGGCTCGCGCAAGGGCGATGCGTTGGCGCTCGCCTCCGGAAAGCGCTGCGCCGCGTTCGCCGATCACGAAGCCGTAGCCCTCCGGCTTGCGCATGATGAAACCGTGTGCCTCGGCGAGTTTGGCGGCGCGCTCGATCTCTTCGTCGGTCGCATCCGGCCGGCCTATGGCGATGTTCTCGCGGATCGAGCGATTGAACAGCCCGGCGTCCTGGAATACGACGGCGATCGACTGGCGTAGCGAGAGCTGTGTGACGTCGGCGATGTCGTGGCCGTCGATGGTGATGCGTCCCTCCTGCGGACCGCGCAGGCGCTGGAGCAGCGACATGGTGGTGGTCTTGCCGGAGCCGGTCGGGCCGACGAGCGCGAGTGTCTGTCCGGGCAGTGCCTCGAAGTCGAGCGCCTCGACGCCCTGCGGCGAGCCCGGGAAGCGGAAGGTGACGGACTGATAGCTGACGTTGCCTCTGGGCGGCGGCAGCGCGCGCGCTCCCGGCTTGTCCGCCTGCGCGGGCGGCTCGTCGATCAGCTCGTAGAACTTGGCGACGGCGGGTGCCGCCTGCTGGATCCGGACGAAGAAGTTCGACATCTGGTCGAGCTTGCCGATGAGCAGATTGGCGAAGGCGACGAAGCTGACGATTTCGCCGACCGAGAGTTCGCCGCTCGCCGACAGCGTGGCGCCGACGGCGAAGATCAGCACCATGGCGACGGTGGCGGCGGCCCGTTGCAGGATCGTCAGCACGCCCCACCAAGTCAGCACCGGGTATTGCGCGTTGAGCAGGTTGCCCATCACCGCGCGCAGCGCCTCGCTCTCGGCCGCGAGGCGGGTGAAGCTCTGCACCACCGTGACGTTGCCGAGCACGTCGACGACGCGGCCCGTGAGGTCGCTCGAGTAGACCTCGACCTTCGACTGATCCTCGCTCGTGCGCTTCACCACGTAGAGGTTGAGGATCGTGTAGACGATGGCGAGCACGGCGAGGATCGCGGTCATGCGCATGTCGAGCGCGATGGCGGTCGGCACCAGCAGCAGAATACCGACGACGGCCGTCACCTGCTCGCGCAAGGCTCCGAGCCAGACCCAGAACAGTTCGTTGGTGCCGCGAAGAATGGTGTTCACCACGGCGCCGGAGCCGCGCTCTGCGTGGTAGCTGAGCGGCAAGGCGATGGCGCTCTCGAAGGCATCCGACATCGCGATCAAGCGGCGACGGTGCGCCAGCCGGTCCGCATAGATGGCGACCACCACGCCGGCGAGGATGCCGACGAGACCGAGCGCCGCCCACAGCCCGATGAGATCGAAGGCGCCGCTTCCGCGCGATAGAGCATCGACCACCCAGCCGAACAGGATCGGCTCGGCGAGTTGCACCATCGCGAGCGCGACGGAGGAAAGCGCCAGTGCCGACGCCAGCCGCTTTTCAGGCGCCAGCATGCCGATGGCACGCCGATAAATATCGATGAGATTGTACTTCAAGGTGGTTCCCGCCTATGCGCGATCTCGCGTGGCCGCCGACCCTGCGGCTCGCCGAGGTTCCACTACTCGAACTCCGTTCGGGACGATTTCGATCCCCGGCGAGAGGCGATCTCCGGCAACAGTCAGCGGCGGGCGGTCGTCTCTACCCAGCATGCGCTGACTGGCAGCATGTGCCAAGCGCGCTGGTTCTGCGCCTCCTCTAACGGTGACGCAATCCCTTTTTTCATTCCATGGAGAACGGGGGGCGCCGCCTCGGCGAAGGGGCCAATGCCATCGGCCATCAGGTTCGGGCGCACTCCACGCTTTCGTCGAAAGCGAGGAGCGCTTCATTTCTTAACGATCGCGCCCTAGCTGCAAGATCCGCCGCCGAGGACGCAGAACTTGGCGCAATGCGGGTGGCAGAGCTTGATGGCGCCGCCCTCGAACATGCCGCCGTCGGCGCGTGCGGCCTCCGCCAACGTTGCACCCATCTCGAACTCGGGTTCGTAGGGTAGCAGCGTACATGGCAGAACGACCGGCCCGGGCGCTCCCCTCCGCTTCACCACCATGCGCGCGTTCGAGCACATCATGTCGTTCGGGCTCTTGTGGAGAATGCCCCAGCACGCGGTGGTGATCTCCGGCACATCGCGGCGGCCGTCCATCTCCGGAAACAGCACGAGCTCGCCGGGCTTGGCAGCGTCGATGCGCCAGCCTCGGCTGGCGATCAGCGCGGCGTAGCCGGCACGCGAGTCGGCTTCGCTCTCACCCCAGCAGGTGCGCCCGGCGATGGTGAAGCGCAGGCCGTTGCGGCTCAGCCAGTCGATGCCTTCGATGGTCTTGTCCCAGGTGTTGGCGCCTCGCTCGGTCTCATGCAGGGCGGCGGTATGGTGGTCGAGACTGACGCGCAGCGACAGCTTGCCGGGGAAACGGGCGTTGAGATCGAGCAGCTCGGCGGATGGACGGCTGCGCAGCATCGGCTGCATCGCGTTGGTCAGAACCAGTACCTCGAAGCCGCGCTGGAGGGCAGCCTCCAGCATCTGCGACAGCTCGCGGTTGAGGAACGGTTCGCCGCCGGTGAAGCCGATCTCGCGGGTGCCGAGCCCCTTCGCTTCGTCCAGCAGTGCTTCCACCTCTTTGGCCGTGATGTAGGCGAGGCGGTCGTTGCTCGGGCTCGATTCGATGTAGCAGTTGGCGCAGGTGATGTTGCAGAGAGAGCCGGTGTTGATCCAGAGCGTGTCGAGCCGGTTGAACGGCACGCGGGCACGAACCTCACCCTTCAGCGTGCGATCGGGATCACGAAACTTTCCGGCGTTCAGGTGGTCGGACGAAACGGTGGCGGGGCTGGCTGCTGTCATCGCTGCTCGCTGTCGCTGATCGTCACGCGCATCGGCGCATGGGGTTGAAAATCGATACGGCCAGCATCGCCGGCAATGTGGCTGCGCGGCGACCGGCCCTGTCCTCGGCGGTATACGCGAGCGTCGGCCGGTTCGTTTCGCGCAAATCCGCATCGGAACACGCAATCGCCGGCATGGCGCCCGGGCATCATGGATGCGGATCATGACGCCAGAGCATGACAAAGCCCCGCAACCGGCGGCTGCGAGGCTCTGCTCGTCGTCGTTGATGTGCCCCTGCCAGCTAACGGCCTGGACGAAGGGAGGGAACGCCGGGCGGGGACGAGGACGATCCCCCCGCCGGGCTGTCGTAGTACATGAAGCCGTCCTCGATCGACACCTCGTCCGTGCCTTCGATCAGGTACTCGTTGCCCCCGCTCCAGCCGATGCTGCAACCCTTGGGGCAAAAGTTCCGGATCGCCTCGCCCGGCTTCAGCAACCGGCTCTCGGGAGGGCCACCTGCCCTGATCTCCAGTTCGTACTGGCGCTTGTCGCGGTTCGTGAGGGATGCCCCATGGGCGGTGCCGAGGGTCGAACCGGAGGCGCAGACGAGTACGAGGAGGGCGATCGGTAACGTCGCCGCAGGCCGCGAGGGCTTGCGCATCGCAGGGCTCACTTCTTCTTCGCGGCCTTCTTCTTCGCCGCCGGCTTCTTCGCGACGGCCCGCTTGGCAACCTTCTTCACGGCGCCCTTCTTCTTCGCGGCAGCGGCCTTCTTCGCAGCCGGCTTGGCCTTCGCGACGGTCTTCTTCGTCGCTACCTTCTTCGCGGCCTTCTTCTTCGCCGCCGGCTTCTTCGCAGTCTTGACCTTCATCGATACGTTCCTTCGCTTCTCTTGCGTCCTCATCATCATGCCCGCTCATCGGCGCATGCGATGGGCTCACTGGTGGGCATGCTACGAGCCGTTGCGACTGTGGGGAGAATTACGCAAGCTCACAAACGGAAAATTCTGCTACGTTCTATCGACGCTTTCGATAGATGTGATGAAAGCTCGTTGATCGGCTCGAGAGTTGGTGTCGCGTCGCGATGGACATTGCACTCGCCAGAACGTTCCTCATGGTCGCCGAGACAGGCAGCTTCATCGAGGCTGCGCGTCGCATGAACGTGACGCAATCGACGGTCTCATCGCGCATCAAGGGTCTCGAGGGTCAGCTCGGCAGACCATTGTTCGAGCGCTCTAAAACGGGCGCCGTGCTGACGGTGGCGGGGCAGCAGTTCCAGAAGCACGCACTCGCGCTCGTTCGCGTTTGGCAGCACGCTCAGCTCGAAGTCGGTCTCTCGGATCAGCATCGCGATCACCTCGCGGTCGGTGCTCCGCTCAGCCTTTGGGATGGCTTCCTGCTCCGATGGATCGGTTGGCTTCGATCGAACATTGCCGACATCGCGGTGTCGGCGAGTGCCGGTTTGTCGCACATTCTTACGCAGCGCCTTGTGGAAGGAACGCTCGATGTCGCGGTGATGTA
>CALMPK010000148.1 GCA_937873575.1 uncultured Hyphomicrobiaceae bacterium | reverse complement strand
CGGCAGCACGGCCGACACTTGGCTCAGGATGCAGACGGCCTACGATCTGGCGCAGGTCCGGCTACGGCGCGACGAGATCAAGGTCAAGAAGCTCGCGCCGAGGGTTGCCTGATGGGCCAAGGGGGATGAGGGGTGCCGAACGAAGCTGACACATGCCGTAAATCTGTGGTGCCGCTCTTACAGCAGGCCGGATGGGACAACGAGCCCCATTCGATCGCCGAGCAGCGCACCATCACCGACGGGCGGATCATCCCCGTCGGCAAGGGTTTCGTGCGCAAGCCCCCGAAGCGTGTGGACTACCTCCTCCGCTATGCCCGCGACTTCCCGCTTGCGATCGTCGAGGCGAAGGCGAGCTACAAGACCGCCGCCGCCGCCGTCCAGCAGGCCCGCACCTATGCCGAAATGCTCGGCCTCAAATTCGCCTACGCGACCAACGGCAACGACATCATCGAGATCGACTACTTTGCGGGCACCGAGACACGGGTCACGGCCTACCCAGCTCCCGCCACCCTCTGGCAGCGCTATCAGGCAGGCGTGGGCATCATAGAGCCAGCCCGCACGGCACAGCTCCTCACGCCCTACAACCACACCCTCGGCAAGGGCGAGCGCTACTATCAGCAGATCGCCATCAACAAGACCGTCGAAGCCATCCTGAAGGGCGACAAGCGCCGCTTCCTCATCACCATGGCGACGGGCACGGGCAAGACCTTCGTCTCGTTCCAGATCTGCTGGAAATTGTGGTCGAGCCGATGGAATCGCACGGGCGAGCATCGCCGCCCCCGCATCCTCTATCTCGCCGACCGCAACATTCTCGTGGACCAACCCAAGGACGGCCTGTTCGCCGCCTTCGGTGACGCCCGACACAAGATCGAGTCAGGTGAGGTGGTCCACAGCCGCGAGATGTATTTCGCGATCTATCAGGCCTTGGCCGAGAGCGAGAACCGTGCGGGGCTATTCCGCGACTACCCGCCCGAGTTCTTTGATCTCGTCATCGTGGACGAGTGCCACCGAGGCAGTGCGCGGGACGATAGCTCGTGGCGCGCGATTCTCGATCACTTCAAACCCGCCTATCAGCTCGGCATGACGGCCACGCCCATGCGCGAGGACAATCGCGACACCTATCTCTATTTCGGGAACCCCATTTACGAGTACAGCCTGCGCCAAGGCATCGACGACGGCTTCCTCGCGCCCTACCGCGTTCACCGCGTCATCACGCAGTGGGACGCCGCCGGTTGGCGGCCGAGCAAGGACGAGCAGGACCGCTACGGCCGCGCCATCCCTGACGACGAATACCAGACCAAGGACTTCGAGCGCGTCATCGCCTTGCGAGCACGCACCCAGGCCATTGCGCGGCACTTGACGGACTTCCTGAAGAAGACTGACCGCTTCGCCAAGACAATCGTCTTCTGCGTCGATCAGGAGCACGCTGCCGAGGTGCGCGAGGCCCTGGTCAACCTGAATTCAGACCTCATGGCCCAGAACCCCGACTACGTCGCCCGCGTGACGGCCGACGAAGGCCAGATCGGGCGCGGCCACCTCTCCCGCTTCCAGGATGTCGAGACCAAGACCCCGACCATTCTCACGACCTCGCAGCTCCTCACCACGGGCGTGGATGCCCCGACCTGCAAGAACGTCGTCCTTGCCCGCGTCGTCGGCTCCATGAGCGAGTTCAAGCAGATCATCGGACGTGGCACGCGCCTGCGCGACGACTACGGCAAGCTGTGGTTCAACATCCTCGACTACACGGGCTCCGCGACCCGCATGTTCGCAGACAAGGACTTCGACGGCGAGCCAACCCGCATCACCGAAGAAGAGATCACCGAAGACGGCGAAACAACCACGACGACCGAAACCACGCCCGAGGATCAGGAGGAGCTGACACCGGGCGACGATGAGCCGATTGTCGTCGAGCCGCCGACGGGCGAGCCGCGCAAGTTCTATTTCGATGGCGGGCAGGTTGAAGTCGTAGCCCACCTCGTTCACGAGTTGGACCCGAACGGCAAGCAGCTCCGCGTCGTCAAATACACCGACTACGCGGCCGAAAGCGTCCGCTCGATCGCGCCCTCCTCCGCCGACCTTCGCACCCGTTGGGCGGACGCCGAGAAGCGCCGCGAGATCATTGAGGCCTTGCGTGAACGCGGCATCGATTTTGGCGAACTTGCCGAGCAGACAAGCCAGCCCGACGCAGATCCGTTCGACCTCCTATGCCACCTGGCCTTCAATGCGCCACTCCGCACCCGCCGTGAGCGCGCACAGCGCCTCAAATCCGAGCGCAAGGATTACTTCGAGAAGTTCAGCCCCGAGGCCCGCAAGGTGCTCGACGAACTTCTGGAAAAGTACGCCGAACATGGTGACGCACAGTTCGTCTTGCCCGATGTTCTGCGCGTCCCGCCCATTTCAACACACGGCCAACCTGCCGAGATCATCAAGCTTTTCGGCGGTCCCGATCAGCTCCGGCAGGCCGTGAACGACCTGCAAGGATTGCTGTATGGCACGAGCTAAGAAGAACGGCGCAGACGCCGCCCCGATGACCACGGCGCAGATGCTGGGCTCCCTGCTCAAGTCCGCGCGCGACATCATGCGCAAGGACAAGGGCCTCAACGGTGATCTCGACCGTCTGCCCCTTCTCACCTGGATCATGTTCCTGAAGTTCCTCGACGACCTGGAGCAACAGCGCGAGGACGAGGCCAAGCTCGCGGGCAAGAAGTTCAAGCCCGCCATCGAGGCCCCTTACCGGTGGCGCGATTGGGCCGCCGATAGCCAAGGCATCACAGGTGACGAGCTTCTGTCCTTCATCAACGCCGACGAGACCGTCCGCCCTGACGGCTCGAAAGGCGCGGGCCTCTTCGCCTATTTGCGCTCGCTCTCCAGTTCCAACGGCGACAACCGCCGCGACGTGATCGCGACCGTGTTCAAGGGCGTCGATAACCGCATGAAAAGCGGTTATCTGCTCCGCGACATCATCAACAAGGTCGGGGCGATCCACTTTACCTCTTCTGACGAGCTGCACACGCTCGGCGCGCTCTATGAATCCATGCTCCGCGAGATGCGCGACGCGGCAGGCGATAGCGGCGAGTTCTATACGCCCCGCGCCGTCGTGCGCTTTATGGTCGAGGTCACGGACCCGCGTCTTGGTGAAACCGTGCTCGATCCCGCGAGCGGCACGGGCGGCTTCCTGGTCGAGGCCTACAACTACCTCGAAAAGCAGGTGAAGACCGTCGCCGACCGCAAGCGGCTTCAGTCGGAGACCATCTCGGGCTGCGAGCCCAAGTCCCTGCCCTACCTGCTTTGCCAGATGAACCTGCTGCTGCACGGGCTGGACGCCCCGCAGATCGACCCCGGCAACGCGCTGCGCTTCAAGCTCTCCGAGATCGGCGAGAAGGAGCGCGTGGATGTGATCCTCACCAACCCGCCCTTCGGCGGCGAGGAGGAGAAAGGCATTCAGGGGAATTTCCCGGAAGATCGGCAGACCTCGGAAACGGCCCTCCTGTTTCTGCAGCTCATCATGCGCAAGCTGAAGCGGCAGCCGACCTCCGCTAAGCGGCCCGCGCGCGCGGCCGTCGTTGTGCCGAACGGGACGCTCTTCGGTGACGGCGTGTGCGCCCGCATCAAGGAAGAACTGTTGAAGGAGTTCAACCTCCACACGATCGTGCGCCTGCCGAACGGCGTGTTTGCGCCCTACACGAGCATCCCGACGAATGTCCTGTTCTTCGACCGCTCAGGCCCAACGAAGCATGTCTGGTACTACGAGCAGCCGCTCCCCGAAGGCCGCAAGAACTACACCAAGACGCAGCCGATGCAGTTAGACGAGTTCAAAGGCTGCATGGCGTGGTGGACAAAGCGCGAGGAGAACGATCAGGCGTGGAAGGTCCCCGTCGTAGAGTTGCTCGCCGCCAACTGCAACCTTGACCGCAAGAACCCGCGCGGCAAGGTGGACTTCGAGCACCTGCCGCCCGACCAGCTCGCCGACGACATTCTCAATAAGGAGCTGCGCATCGCCGATCTGATGCGCGAGATCAAGGTCGCACTGGGAGCTCGGGCATGAGTGCGGCTGCCATTCAAACCGTGAGACTTGCAGAGGTGCTTGCGCAATCGGATCGCGCAATCCCCTCTTCGGACTTGCCCGAAGTCAACCTGGCGGGCGTCTATAGTTTTGCGCGCGGCCTCTTCAAGCGCGGTCCGATGCGACCCGCAGAGACCAGCTACAAAACCTACAATCGTCTTGTGCGCGACGACTTCGTGATCAGCCAGCCCAAAGCGTGGGAGGGCGCGCTCGCACGCGTGACTGACGAGTTCGAAGGGTGGTTCCTGTCACCCGTCTTCCCGACCTTCACAGCCGATCCGCGCCGCCTGCTTCCCGCGTACCTTGAATGGTTCTGCAAGCGAAAGACAGTCTGGCAGGACCTCCAGATTCTTTCGAAAGGGATGGGAGCAAGACGCGAGACCGTATCTCCCGAGCAGTTCCTGTCCCTCGAAATCCCCCTCCCGCCGCTCGACGAACAACGCCGCATCGTCGCGCGCATCGAGCAGCTTGCCGCGAAGGTGGAAGAAGCGCGGAGGTTGCGGAGGGCTTCGGCTGACGAAGCCGACGCATTCACGCGATCAGCAACCGATGGGGCATATAAGCGCCTTGTCGCCAAGGTCGGTTTGAGCCGCCTCCAGGATGCCTGCGCGTCAATCACAGATGGTGACCACCTGACGCCCGCGTTCTCCGAAACCGGCGTAAAGTTCATATTCGTGGGAAACGTCTCGACAGGTAGACTGCATTTTGATCGCGTGAAGCACGTTACGCCCGACTACTTCAAGGCTCTTTCCGCAACCCGCGTTCCTCGGCGCGGTGATGTTCTCTATAGCGCGGTCGGCGCGACACTAGGTGTTCCCGCCGTTGTTGAGTGTGACGAAAATTTTTGCTTCCAACGTCACGTGGCAATCCTGAAGCCAGACTCCAAGAAGGCTTCCCCCCGGTTTCTCTGGCATATGCTGCGGTCTAGAACCGTCTTCGACAAGGCTTGGGCATCCACGACTGGCTCCGCCCAACCAACCATCCCGCTCCGCGCTATTCGTGAGCTTCCGCTACCTCTTCCCCAGCTCGACGAGCAACACCGCATCGTCGCCGAACTGGATGCCCTGCAGGCCAAGGTCGATGCCGTGAAAGCTCTCCAGACCGAGACCGCCGCCGAGCTTGACGCCATGCTCCCCGCCATCCTCGACAAAGCCTTCAAGGGGGAGCTGTGAGAGCAACATGAGCGCCGCGCCGAACCCATCAGCCCCACTGACCGAAAAGGCTGCTCTCACAGACCTGCTGGCATGGGCGGAGAAGCGTCCTGCGTGGCAGAGAGACGCCCTTCGTCGTCTTGTCACCGGAGAAGCGCTCGATGATCAGGCGATTACGGAACTTGCGGAGCTTTGCCTCGATCCAAAGCGCAACCATACGCCGATTTCCCAATCGCATATCGTAGCCGAAACAAGTGCCGCAGAGCCGATCTCACTTGTTTCGATAAAGAACCCTACCGCCATCAACGCACTTGCCGACCAGCAAGAGTTGTCCTTTGAACTGGCCGGTCTGACGGTCATTTATGGCGATAACGGTTCGGGAAAATCTGGCTTTGTCCGTGTGTTGAAGCATGCATGTCGGTCACGAGATGAGAAGTTCCCGATCCATCGGAACCTAGAGGACAAAGCCGATACACCGCAGTCCGCAGAGATATTCTTCGCGCGCGGCACGACAACCGAGCAGTTCAACTGGACGCCAGAGGGGCAGCCACACGCAGATCTCCCGTCAGTCAGCATCTTTGACTCACGAAGCGCCAGCATCCATGTCGAGAGCACGAACGAGGTGGCCTATATCCCTCGACCAATGCGCTTGTTGGAGGCATTGGCCGATGCCTGTGACCGCGTTAAGGCAGTTCTCGATAGCAGAATCGCGACACTTAAAGGCCAGGTGCCGCTTGCAATTTCCAACCCTTCGCTCAGCAAGGACTCTGCCGCCGGCAGTTATCTCTTCGGGTTAAGCGCCAAGTCGAATATCCCTCAGCTTGAAAAGCTCGCCGAAATTACCACGCAGGAAAGCGCCCGCCTCGCCTCCCTCGAAGCAGACTTCGCTCAGGACCCGAAGCGCGCCGTGGCACGCCTTGAAAATCAATGCGGGGAGCTTGAGGGCATCCAGAGGACTCTCCACTCTTTAATCGATGCTACAAATACGGCGGCGTTTGCCGATATCAATCGACTGCGAAAAACCCATCGCGACGCCGTGGAAGCCGCGGCGGTAGCCTCTCAACAGCTATTCAGCGCATCGCCACTGCCCGAGGTAGGCCAAGCCGTTTGGCAGAAATTATGGGAGGCTGCCCGCACCTATGCGGATACCGTGGCATATCCCGACAGGACATTCCCGTCAGGTGATCCAGATACGCTCTGCGTGCTTTGTCAGCAGACCCTCAGCGCAGAGGCGGCTGCCCGCCAGCAGACATTTGAGTCGTTTGTGAAAAGCTCAACAAAGGCTGACGAAGCGGCAGCGCGCGAGAAGCTGGACGCGACACTCGCAAAATTGAAGACACAAGCGCTGCGACGCGGCGACCTGCTGAGAACCAGTAGGTTCCTCGCAACGGAGATTGCTGATCCGACGCTCGCAAAACAGGTCCGCAGGTCCTTTGCGGCAGCGCTCTGGCGGCTTCGCGCAATGATAAGATCGCATGACGAGCCAATTGTCGTTTCGGCCGATCCGCTCCAAGCACTCTTGGCCGTAGCGACCGATCTCAAGACACGCGCCGCGCAACTATCTGCCGATACGCAAAGCGATGATTATAAGAAACTTAAGTCCGAGCACCTTGAACTTAAAGAGCGCGCCGCGCTCGCACCAATGCTAGCCGACATCAAGGCGCAGATCGCACGACTGAAGGACATTGAGACGATCAATACGGCGCTCAAGACGACAGCGAAAAAGTCTATCACCGACAAGAACAAAGAGCTCTCCGATCGCATGGTGACGGATGCGCTGCGCGGCCGTTTCGCTCGCGAGATTGACAAACTGAAGTTGTCCCGCATGCCGATCGAGCTGCGTAAGGAGAAGGATCGGCAAGCCATATCATATTTCCGCGTTGCATTGGTGGAGCGGCCAGACGCTAAAGTCGGCGAGATACTCAGCGAAGGCGAACACCGCTGTGTGGCGCTTGCTGCCTTCCTTGCGGAACTGGTCACCGCTCAGCGTTACTCCGGAATCGTTTTCGATGATCCCATGTCATCACTAGATCATATCCACAGGTCTGCGGTCGCTTCGCGCTTGGTGGAAGAAGCAGAACATCGTCAGGTCGTCGTATTCACTCATGATCTCGTGTTCCTCTACGAGCTTCGCCGCGAGGCGGAGAAAGCGAACCGATCAATCGCTTTTCGGAATGTCAGGCGGCAACAGGACCGTCCTGGTTACGTTGGAAACGAACTACCAGACAAGGCCAAGTCGGGCCTTGAGATGTGCAATGCCCTGCGGTCCTCGCTCAAGGCGGTGAAGCCGAACTTCGAAAAGCTGAGCGATACGCAACGCACGATCTTCTGCAAAGGTACCATAGGCCAACTGCGCGATGCTTGGGAGCAGGCAATCTCAGATTACATCCGCCCAGTCCTTGAGAGGTTCGACAACAAGGTCAAACCCACCTCAATTTTCAAACTCGGCATTCTCACTGAGGACGACGTGAAAAAGGTTATGGCCGCTCAATCAAGGTTGTCTGAAGATCTGCACTCATCGGCGCAGGCCCTCAACCCTGAGGCTGTATCACTCGATGATCTGCTGAACGAGGTCAAGGCGCTTGAGGACTGGATTCAGTCTATCCGTGACCGTCAAAAGAATGCAGTCAAGCCGCCGATAAACTGAAATTCCGTCGCAGGCTTCGCCCCCGCTCATTGTAGGCGCGCAATAGTGCTGTGATGCACATTCATCTCGCGCGCTATCTCACGAAGGGGCAGACCTTCCCCGAGCATCCGCCGCGCCGTCGCCTGTTGTCGCTCGTTGAGCTTAGGACGGCGGCCCATCCTTTTCCCGTTTCGCGCCGCCGCGCGCCGACCGTCGGCTGCCCGCTTCACGATCCGTTCCCGCTCGTCTTCCGCAAGGGCGGACAAGAAGGCGAGAAAGCCCTGCCCGATCTTGGTCGTGAGGTCGAGGTGCGGCTTGTCCAGAACCCGGATGGCTGCGCCGCGCGCGTGGACGCGCTGCATGATGTTGATGCCGTCGTGCATCGAGCGCGTCGCGCGGTCCCATTCGGCGAGCACCAGCACATCGCCGTGCCCGAGAGCGTCGATCGCCCTCTCCAGTTCCGGCCGCCCCTTCACGTCCTTGCCTGAGGCCTTCTCTGCGAACACGACCTCGCATCCCGCCGCCCGAAGTGCGCCGAGCTGACGGTCGAGGTTCTGATGGATGGTGGACACGCGAGCATAGCCGATGAGCATTCGTTCAGCATGCGGAAAGGAGTCGACATTCGCACCGCAGTTTCGCGACTTACTAACAGGCTGATTTCGTTGAGGGTCGCGGCGTGGCGCGAATATCCTGAATTGCGCACCAAGCTATGGAAAAGTTGGTCGAGCGATCACGACGGAGGAACCCCTCGCCGGCCTCGGGCACCTTCACTCGACAGCTCATTGCCGCTGTGTCCATCGACGTGTAAAGTTGATTCGCTCCGGCGATAGCATGTGACCTACCGGCATATTGATGATGCGCTTATGGTGCTCAGCGATACGCTTCGAGGTATCTTGGCACTACGCCATGACACTCTCTCAGTTGACGGCTCCCGTGATCACGGGGTCGCAGGTGGCCGGGGCTACGATGGGAGGTTTTGCATGCGGAAACCCAAACGCAAAACGATCCTTGCTCCGGAGCGACTGGCGCTCTTGGTGGTCTCACTTGAGATCATCAATGAGTTGCTTGAACTTCTGAGCAAGGTCGTCAACTATGGCCCCGCCGTTCGGGAACTGCGCATATAGCTACGAGAACAACAGGGGCAAGCCGGTCTTCGTTCCCTCGGACGAGGGGCGCAAGATCGGCCGCGAACTCAAGCGTAAGCTCGAACGCCGCTTCGATCCGCCAGAGTTTTATTTTCATTTACGAGATGGTGGCCACGTCGCGGCCATCCATGCCCATCGAGCCAAGAAATACTTTGCGCGGGTCGATATCGAGAATTTCTTCTATAGCATTTCGAGGAACAGGGTTGCCCGAGCCCTCAGGCATTTGAACATGGCTGGCAGCGAGCGCTATGCCAAGTGGTCGACCGTAAAAAATCCGTACGGCAACCCTTCCTACTCGTTACCCTATGGCTTCGTGCAGTCGCCAATTCTGGCGTCGATCGTCCTTGCTCAATCACCGCTCGGAGCCTTACTCAATGAACTCGCTGAGCGCGTCCTAGTTTCTGTTTATATGGACGATATCGCTATCTCCAGCAACAACCTCAGAAACTTGGAGAGAGCGTTCCGCAAGATCAGACGCAAGTGTAAAGAAAGCAAATTTCCGATAAACGAAGCCAAGTCGTGCGCTCCGGGGCTCGAAATGGAGCTTTTTAACTGCCATCTCACGCGTATGCAGACACTGGTTACAGAGGCCCGACGCCAGGTGTTCTACTCGGAACCAAGATCCGAACTCAGCGAAGCAGCGTTCGAGGCCTATTGTATTGCCATCGAGGAAGGCAATGGCCAGCAGGCTTAAACTTGGCCGTTCATCTGGCCATAACCTCTCCGCTTCTTATCACGAACACCGTCGGTCAGGCGCGTCAGCGCATCGGTGAATGATTCACACCACTCCTCACGCGACTGTCCGCCCCGACCGACACGTCCCCACTCTCGCACCACGGCCCAGTCGCCGAAAAGCGTTTTGACCACGGACAGCCGGTAGTAGCGTGCCATGTTGCGCGCACGGTCGATGCGTTCGAGGTAGACTTCCGTGGTCTTCACATCGGAATCGTAACGGACGTGGAATCACGCGTGCAAGAGTTTTTGTTTTTACCGGCCAGTCTCATGCTGCCCTGGTCAGCTAGGCGTATTGACCGCCCGCGTACGCCCACTCACGCAAGGCTGCGAATCTTTTTCTCGTGCCCTCGTCCCATTCCACCTCGGGGAACTCGCGTTCAAGCTGGGCAATGAAGTCACCAGCCTCGCGGAACGTCGCGCGGCACTGATCCGTCACGGCTCCAAAGCCCAAGTGGAATCCCAAACGGGAGCGCACGCGCAGACGCACATGCCCGATCTGATCGCCATCACCCGTCGCCAGATAGTGGCGCGAGGCGTCCTCGTACTCTTCGCGCAAGGCCCGCAGCCGGCCGCGCAGTTGGGATGCCAGGCGTATCCAAAGGCGCTCAGCTTCGCGCCGCGCCGCGTCGTCTGGACTATACCTAAAAGCAGCGATGTCCGCCGCCGCAACTACCGGGACGTGCCCCGCCATCGCGACCGCTGCGGCCGAGCCGGTCAAAACCATCGCATCCCGGCGGGTCAGGCCGTCGCGCGCCTCTTTCGCCATCATCGACACTCCGCCGCTTCGCGATCCGCTTTGATGACGATGTCGAGCCGGAGCTCGTCGCCATTACTAAGCGTGATCAGGATCGTATTGATTGTGGGCTCCCTCCGAAGCATCTTCTCGACCAGGAGATTGCAGAAGCGCTCCTCGCCCTTTTCCTCGAAGGCTTCTATCCCTGCGACCGAGCAGGTCATGAGGCGGTGCCGCCCGTCTTCGAGCCGGACCGCGCTGACTTCTGCGAGCGTGGGATAATCCATGCGCGTTCTCTGCGATCAGACTATGCGGCCTTCAACGGAGCGCGATGCGAAGCCGCCTCCACGCTCATGCCATGTCATTCGGATGGTGCCGCCGGGATCGACGGCTCGTGCTATTCGGCTCAATTCCGTCCGAAGGGATGGATCACTGTCTCGCAGAGCGCCGATCTTTCGCACGGCATGCAAGACCGTCGTGTGATCGCGTCCGCCGAAGCGACGGCCGATCTCAGGCAGGGACTTCCCCGACATGACGTAGGCAAGATAGAGACCCGTCTGCCGTGCCCTCACCGCCTCGCGCGTACGCAGAGGCGAAAGGATGACCTCGATCGGGAGGCCACAATCGGCAGCCACGGTCGCAAGAATCCGGCCGATCAAGTCTTTGGGTCGCGTGGACACGGCGGCAGTCGCTACTCGTCCCGGCGGCAGGCCGCCAACCGCCATTGCGACAGGAGCCGCCGCCAAACCCGCGCACAAAGCGCGTCGTGTGATCTTTGATCTCATGAAGCCCTCCGGCTCTTGCTTTGCCGGGCAAACTGGCCCGCCAAGACGGACGAATTGCGGCCTTGGAGGGCGATCACGCGCGGAAGGCCGCTTCCATATTGTAGGCCGGGATGTCGCCGAGCAGCATCGCGGGAGCGTCCTTGTGCACGCGGCCCGCCAGCTCAAGGATCGTATCGACGCCATTCGGTTCTCGCCCGACTTCCGAAGCCGCTTTGCGCAGAATGGCCAGTCCAATCCAGGGATGGGGCACGCTGAGATGCCGGCAGGTCGTAGCGAAAGACTTCACGTCATGAGTGAGACTGGACGCCAGAAATAGCGCTTGGCGATGCGCGGCCTGGACCTCGGGGCCGCCCTTCCGCGCCATGATCGCTTGTGCCGAGACGCCCGAGTGATGCGCCACGACCTCGACCACGCGACGGATGAGGGGCGGGATGCCGGCACTCGAACTCGTCAGAGCAAGAGGCTCCGCCGACACGGCAGGCAGGTTCGTGATGAGGGTTGCGGCCGGCAGAGCGATCAGCCCTGCGCACAACGTCCGTCTTGATAGTCCTGCCATGTTGCCCTCCGCAATTCGCTCACTGCCACGAGAGGGCACGAAAATTCGGCCTAAGCGTGAGCGAGCTGCTGCTCCCGTTGCGCGCTAGAACAACGAACCTATGGCCTGCCCCAGGTCGTGCAGCATCGACCCGAGCTGCCCCTGAAACCACATCTCCGTGCAGATCATGAAGATGAAGATCAGGCCGGTGCGCCACTTCCATGCGCTCTCCCCGTTGGTGACAGCACTCAGCGAAACCGAGTTACCGACGGCAGTCCCCGAATAGTGACTGATACCGTCCGCATCCTCGATGCCGGAAAAAATCAGGCTCACGCCGGACAGAACAGCCGAGAGTGTAAGAGCCGCTATGATCCAAGCTCCGCTCCCCCAGTTTTGGGCTTGAGCAATCGTCGAGGCACCCAAGCGAATAAGGAGTGCACCAACCACGGCCAGCCCGATCAAAAGGGCAAAGTACCTGACGATCGCCCAGAGGAGCGCCCCGATTATTCTGATCAGTTCCACGAACACCTCCATGTAGACGCGACGCGCGACAGACTTGCCTATTCTGTCGAGTCTGGGCTCCGAGAGGGCGAAAGCCTTGATGTCGCCAACGTCGGAATGCTACCGTCACGCCACGTCCAATCGGGGTAGGACCGCTGAAAATTGCGGGTCCCGAGGGCATTCAACAGAATAGGCAAAACGGTCGCGTCCTGACGCTCGTCACTGACAAGCGGCAGGAGCATCGAATGCGCGCGAACACCCTAGGTACACTCAGCCTTTTCACTCAGGCCGGCGACCGCAAGTATCTGACTCCCGATGAACGGCGACGGTTTCTCGAAGCGGCAGCGGGCAATCCTCGGCCCGAGGTTTGGACCCTTTGTTGGCTGCTTGCGCACACGGGTTGCCGTATATCGGAAGCTCTCAGTCTTTCGGCAGCCTCCTTTGACACTACGACGGGCTTTGTCGCCATCCGCTGCCTCAAGAAGCGCAGCAAGGTCCCCGTCGTGCGCGAAGTACCGCTACCGACCGAACTCATTGAATTGTTGTGCGTGACCCATGAAATGAATGAAGGGTCTACGGCGCGGCTGTGGACTTGGTCGCGTAGCCGGGCCTGGCAGCTCGTGAAACAGGTCATGGCACGAGCAGGCATCGCCTTCGGCCCCCACGCCACGCCCAAGGGTCTGCGCCACGGCTTTGGCCTCCATGCCGTCCGCTGCGGAATTCCGATCAACCTCGTACAGCGGTGGCTCGGGCACGCCAGCATGAATACGACCGCCATCTATTTGCAGGCCATGGGCCCGGAAGAGAGAGACATCGCTGCAAGGATGTGGGCACCTTCGAGCTGACGGCAAACGCGTGCTCAGACGAGCGCCTTGTGCCGTTCGGTGCGCCAACGGGAGACCGCCGCCCATTTCGGCGAGTTGCGATCGCCGTCGATCATGGCGTACGGCGATCCCTCCCCGAGCCAGAACGGATGCAAATCGAGCGCGAAGCGTTCAGCCTCGCGGCTCAGAATGCGATGCCAATAGGCCCCGCCTGCCTCGATGATCGCGTCGTCGTTGCGAACGCAGCGCGCGCCTGCGAGATCGTCCATCACGTGATACTTGAGGATGACATCTGCGCACGTGCGGGACGGTTCGTTGATCACGTCATCCACGGCCGCCAGCATGGTACGGTATGACTGTTCCCAACGCTCGAACTGCGGGGCACCCTTGATGTACCCCCACATGGTCATGGGTGGCGCATTCTTGAAAAAGGCCTCATGGCGGCACTGCTCGTAGTCTTGCCCCGTCGCTTCCCACGCATCGGCAAGCCGATGAAGATTTGGCGAGACCTCGCCCAGGCCTTCAGCCTCTCGGATGAAGGTGGCGAACACCGGTCGGAATGCAAGTGCGGAAACGAAGCCGGTGCTAAGAACCGTGAATATGCGGCGGGTGAGCATCGCCTTGCTCCTCGATTACAATGCTTCGATCCATTAGCCGCATAAAATGGCAAGGCCGGGACGCTCTTGTGCCCCGCCCGATAGCTTCGTTCTTGCTCGGCTCACCACACGAACTCTTGCTCATGGCCGTTGGCGTACTTCGCGACGACCCGGTGATCGACGTATTTCACGGCCTCGATGGCCTCGCTGAGCATCACCGCGAGCGTGATGGCATCGTCGGGCTCCACGTCCTTGGCGAGGTGAATGACACGCCCGCGCCGGTTTATCATACGGACCCCGTGCGTATAGGGCTGGTCCTCGTCCTTCTTTTTCTGCTTCAGTTGCTCGGCCTCGACGCTCTTCAGCTCCTCGACCTTCGTGCGCCAGGTGCCTTCGTCCGACGAGTTGATCTGGCCGTCCCGCCAGAACACGATCCATTTCTTCTTGCCCGGCATGTGCACTTCCGTGTGCGCCACGATCCAGGCCATGCCGAGCAATGAGAACGCGGCGATGATCAGAGGGAAGGAGATCTGTTGCGCGCCCACGACGGCGGTGAAGCAGGCCGCCGCTCCGACGAACAGCGCAAATGCGAACAGCGACCTGCCGATGAGGTCGCAGGCCTTCTCTCGCAGGGTCCTGGCTTCCGTCCACGTGATGCCGATGCCGGTCATCTCGCCGTTGCTGTCTGTCTCCCGGAATTCATGGCACTCGAAAATCATGTCACCCCTCCGTTATTGCTGAGACGTTCGAAATAGATCGGCCGCCCGCCGCCCGTGATGACGAGTTGACGGCCGGTTTCACGCGCGAACCATTCCGTGACCTCGTTGGCTTCGAGGAGCCGAACGCTGCGAAGGTTCTCGCGCCGGCCGAGATCGCCATGCGCCATCGCCGCGCCCGAGACGCGCACCTCCTGTCGCTCGATGACCTGCGTCATGCCGAGCCGCTTGGAGAGGTAGTCGGTCGTGGTCGTATCGGCGTTGCCGAAGGCCTGGAGCGTGCCGGCATTGCCGAGGAACGTCTCCCAGCTCTTCTGATAGTGGGTCTGGAGCTGCGTCAGGTCTTGCAGCACCGCCCACAGCATGACGCCGTAGCCGGCGAGCAGGCCCGCCGCCGTCTCGATCGAGCGCATGTGGCCGAGGGTCGGGAACTCCTCGAGCACGAACCACACGGGCAGTTTCCCGAAAGGCACGGGAGCCCGTTCCATTGCCGCGAGCGCCTGCTGGATCATGAGCCGCAGCCAACGGTAGTGGGTCGCCATCCTGAGACCCGGCAGCACCAGATAGACGGTCATCTTGCCCTGGCGCAGGTCCGTGAACTTGAAGTCGGAGCGCTCGGAGATGTCCGCCACGTCGTCGAAGGGTGCCGTCTGCTCCTGGACCGTCGAAAGGATGCTCTGGAGCTCACGCGGACCCATGTCGAGCTTGCCCTTGAACGACGAGCCCGTGTTGGCGACCGCCTCGATCGGCGACTGGCGCATCGCCTCGAACAGCGTCTTCAGCTCCTCCGGCGTGCCGTTGATGAGACGGCGCAGTTGGCACAGCGTCGGGGCCTTCTTGGTCGTCGAGAGGACGTGCAGTGCCGCGCCGCGCAGCAGGTTCTTGCCGCTGTCCGTCCAGTGCGGGTCCTTGGCGTTGTTGATGACCACGGCGTCGATCGCCTGCGCCATGTCGGCGCCGACGTAGCGCGGGTCGGAGGACTCGATCTCGGAGAACGGGTTATAGGACGCGGACGCGATACCCGAAACGTCGAAGGGATCGCAGACGAACACGCGCTGCCCCATACGCTTGCGCGCCGCTGCTGTCGTCTTCGCAAGCTCCCCCTTGGGGTCGAGCACGACGGCCGAGCCCGGATAGCGCAGAAGATTGGGGATCAGCACCGAGCGGGTCTTGCCCGCGCGCGAGCCCGCGATCGTGACGATGTGCCGGTTGTCGTCGCGGCCGAGCAGCCGTCCCTTCCAGTGCCCGAGCAGCACGCGGCCGGGCTTCCAGTCCCAGTTGGACCCGAGACGGTCGGGATGTACCCACGCCTGTGCGGGCGGGGCTTCGAGGACGTTCTGGAGTCCTGATCCGCGTGGTGGAAAGGCACGTGACGACATTCGGGCTCGCTCCTTGTGGCTTTGAGCCACGGAGATACGAGCGCCTGTTTACAGAGACAAACCACGCGGGAAGACGCGGCGCGCTTCATCGCGACAGCGCGAAACGCCATGTGACAGTGAAATATTTTCGGAAGAGCTTTGCCGGCTGGCATCGCGCTGCATCGACGGAAGGGTGTGGGCGCACCGGCCGCGAGGCGGCCGTCGGGCTCTCGTGAACCAAGCCCCGCCCCTCGCGGGACTCGTGTCGGGTCTTGGCCCTGCGGGCTTCGATCCCTTGCGCTCATCTCGGCGAGCGTCACGTTTGCCGCATCAGGATCGATGACGCGCCAAGTATCGGCGTCTCTTGGGGGCCTGCGGCCCCATCCGCGTCAAGGCATCCGCCCCTTCGGGGTTTTGGCTCCCCCACGCCTTCGCTTCGCTCGGCGCGGTCCCCCCAAAAAAGTTGCAAGCAACTTCGGGGGCCTTGACGCGTCCCCCCGCTCATTGCCGCGGGGCTAGTCAAGTTTGTGCGCGCACAAACTTGTTCAATTCATTCAACGAAAGGCAATGACAATGACCATCACCAAAGCATCACCATCCGAAATCCGCCAAGCCCTCGCCCAGTGCACGGGAACGGAGAACTGGTACAGGCACCCGCTCGCGCGGGCCTGCCTCTTCACGGACGGCATGAAGACCTTTTGCGACATGGCAGGCGCCTATTGGTTCCTCGACATCGTCGCAACCGAAGTCCTCGCCTTCCAATCCCGCGAGGAGTTCATCGTCGTGACGCTCGCCGTCGCCGACGAGAAGGCTCGCATCACGGCCGACGATGGCAACGGACGCGTGTTCTGGTCCCGCGACATCGAATGGACCGACTGCCCCGAGGGCGAATGGAAGTTCTTCCTTCAGAACAACACCCTGTTCGTCCCCTCGGAGTACTGAGCCGAGGCCGTAAACACTCGGGATGCCGCCCTGTTTACACGCGCATGCGGGACGGCATCCCACCCCCTCATTTCTGTAAACGCATTTCAACAAGGAGCATTTTCAATGACCGTTACTTATCGCGAATTCGCAGAATTCCTTCTGCAACACGGCGTGTTCTACTACTTCCGCGCCGACCAGACCGTGCACTGCTACGTGACAGCGGACGGCAAAGTCCGCTTCTGGGCCAACTGGTACGGAGAGCAGACCGCCGACTATGCGAGTCTCAAGACCCTCATGACCAAGACGACGTGCAGAGGCCTGCCCACGGCCGATGACCTGGCCAATGTCGGCGGCACCCGTGTTGCCGTGGACCGCGAACACCTTCGACACATCCTCGATTACCTGCACGACAGCGAGGCCGACCACTACGACTCCGAGACCTATCCCGACGACGCAAAGAACCATGTTTACGCGCACGTCGTGGCCATCGAAGAGGAGCTTAAAGCCCGAACCGAGCGAGGTGCCCAATGAGCACCGTCCGCAGCATCTGCCCCACCTGCGGGCATACCCACTATTGGTCGTGGGAGGATGCATTTGACAAGTTCGGCTTCGGGGACGGGGACGACCTCATCATGACCGAGAGCGTCGCGGCTGCCCTTCGCAGCCGAGGATTCGAAGTCAAAACCACCCATTGGGGATTCCACAACACCATCATCACGGAAATCGCCCGTGATGGCGTGTCCTGCATCCCTGATGAAGTCACGACAGGCTACGACGACCCGCGCCATTATCTGCCCGAGGACATCGTCGCCTTGCTCGACTATGAGTTCCGCGAAGGATTGCTCATTGACGCCTGACGCCCCCTCCCCAATTGAGTACCAGAAGCCCCCGCCCTCGGGGGCTTCTTGTCGTTGAGGTGCCGCCCGTCCTCTTACGAAAATAAATTCGGGTTGCTCGGCGTTTCATTCGTTACGCCACGACACACCCCGACATTCGCCGAGGCGCAGGTTACGGCGCGTTACACCTATTGCGGAGAGGAAGCGCTTACAGGAAACAGGGGTTACGCGAGAAACGCACACAGCATGAGCGAGCGTAACGCAGATTAAGGAAACTACTGCCTGCGGCGCGCATAGCTAGATGTGGAATTGTAAACGCTGACGCTGTTTTCAATTCCGTATCTTCGGAAGCAGAACGACGTGCCGGCGCTTTCATTCTCGCGGGACTTGGTATTCCCAGACCCAACGAGGACCGCCCCGTGAGCAGCAGGACACCGAAGACAAGCGTGATCTCGCTCCGCGTGCCGATCGAGCAGCGCGAAGCGATCGAGAGGGCCGCCGTTGACGCAGGAGCGTCCGTGAGCGGCTTCATCGCATCAACCATGGCGGAAGTCCTCTCGGGCAAGCAGAGGCCGTCCAGGTCCGCCGCAGCGCCTTCCGTCGAGTATGTATCGCAGGCGGCTGGGATCTCGTTCCCCGATCCCGCCGCGCTTGCCGAATTGAAGCGCATCGGCATCAACATCAATCAGCTTGCGCACGCGGCGAATGGCGGCCTGCCGCCGAAGCCGGCCGAGATCGTTCGGGCCTTTGCTAGGCTGTTCGCCGTGCTCTCCGAGCCGAGCGCATTCAAGACGCGACTTGAGACCGTCGTCGCCGCCTTCGAGGCTCCCGAGCCTCCGCGCGCCGTTCCCGCGCCACCAACGACGCGGCCGCTGCCACAACCGGCACCACCTGCCTTGCGCCCCACGCCGGAGCCTGCCCGCCCTGTGCGACCCGCAGAGCCAAGAACGGTGCCAACGGCACCGAGGCCACGGCCCGCCGTTGCTTCGCAAGCGTTCGATCTAGCTCCGCGCGGCAGTGCAGCCAAGCCGCCATCCCCTGCCCCGATAAGGACGAAGCCGAAGGCGACCATCCATGATCCCACGCATCCACGCGCGCGGAACGAGCTTCAAGAGCGCCCTCACCTATATCCTGCACGACCCGCAGAAGGAGACGACCGATCGGGTCGATTGGGCCTTCTCGGTAAACTGTGGAGACGTTGAGGTCGAGGACGCTTGGCGGCCAATGTACGAGACGTGGGATCGCCGCACGGCCTTGAAGCGCGAGGCGGGCGTTGATCTGCGCGGGGCCGACAACAAGGCTCCCGTGATGCATTACACGCTGTCCTGGGCACCCGGCGACCGACCCTCGAAGCAGCAGATGATGGACGCGGCCTTGAAGAGCCTGAAGGCGCTCGGGCTCGAAGACCACCAGGCCGCCATCGCCGCCCATAACGACAAGGACCACTTGCACCTCCACATCGTGGTCAACACCGTCCATCCCGAGACGGGACGCACGGCAGCGCTCAAGTTCCCGGCGCGTGCGCTTGGTGACATGGCCCGCGAGCACGACAAGGTGCGCGCCGATTATCAGGCCGAGCGCGACAAGGCGGCCGATAAGCTGCCGCCCTATCGCCGGAATGCGGAGCTCAGGGAAAAGCACATGGCCCTCCTCCGCCCCGATCCGAGGCTGGAGACGATCCGTCCCGATCCGCCCGAGCCGCATCACCGACGCCGCGCGCTTGAAAAGCGCGACGTGATCGACCGCATGAAGCGGCACCGAGCCGAGAACGATCACCTGCATCTGGTCGAGAAGGACGCGCTGTGGGCCGTGCATCGGGCCGAGCGCGACGACCTTTACCGAGGCACGGGCGAAGCGAGCCAGGTCGCGCGCGATTACGTCAAGGACCGCTTCAAGAGCCGTTGGCGCGAGATGTACGAGGCGCAACGCATCGAGCGCAAGCATGTCGAGCGCATCCAGGACAAGCCGCTCGAACGCGCCGTTTACGTGTTTGTAAACAGCGAGCGTCTCGGCAACGGACCGGGATTGTCGGCGAAGTGCAAGGCCGAGCTGATCGCCTCGCCCGCAAAGCTCTTCAAGGCAGTCGAGCGCTTGCACACGCGCGAGCGCACGGGCCTCGCGCAAGTCGAAAAGGTCGAGGTGAAGGAGCGGCTGGACCGAGTCTGGAAGGCGCACGAGGTCAGTTTTGCCAACATGGCGGCCCGGCAGAAGACCGAGCGCGCCAAGATGCGCGCCGAGCAGCAGGCCGAGAACAACCGCACCATCAGCTATCACCGCGCGGCGCGGGAGCTGGAGGACGAGCGTCGCGGTAACATCCCGGAACGTAAGGCCGCCGATGCTGCGCCCTTCGAGACCGACGCGACCTATGTCGCCCGCATCAGGAAGGAGATCGACACTCACTACCGTCGTCAGTTCGGCCCCGACAGCGTGCCGATCATACCTTGGAAGGAGCCGCGCAATCCGATGCCCGAGGCCGAGGTGTTACCTCCTGTAACACCCGGTAACCCACCCCAACCGACGCCTGCGCAACCAAGGAAAAAACTCGACCGCCAGAACGACTACGACAACGAAATGTAGTGGAAAACCAGCCCCTTCTTATGGTAATTGATTTGCATCGCGAGGTGTCACGCCCCCGCCGATCAACGCCAACCGCACGAAAGGAGCCCCCATATATGAATCAGAAGTGACGCAGAACACCTCGCAAGAAACAGAGCCCAGTATCCGCGTCTGTCATCCGCGAGCCTGCTCCTTCGGTTCATACCTCCCGTGCCCGGCGTGCCGTGACACCGAAGGTGCATGCATTCCCTTGAGAAGGAACGCTGCACCATGAATCCGACTACGACTTCACAAGACCCGCATTCGAACCTGCGCATTCTCTCGATGAAGGAGATTTGCGCCCTCACCGGCTATAGCCGTACCCACATCTACCGCTTGGAGCGCGCGGGGAAGTTCCCCCGTCGCCGCAAGATGGGGTTGAACAAGATCGGCTTCATGAAGCCGGAGTTCGAGGAGTGGGTGCGCAATCTGCCGATCCCCGACCTGCCTCACGAAGACGACGAATGAGGTCGGCGATGAGAGAGGACATTGCTCCCTTCGTCATCGTCGAGATCAAGGCGGCGCAGCCGGAGCTATCATTCTGGAAGTGTGCCGCCGCCTTGGAACCGGCCCTGCCCACGTGGGTCGGGCCGACCTGGGGCGAGCTATTCTCGACACCGATCGATCGCGAGACGGGCGCTCTGCCCGTCCTGTTGACGCGCGACTATTATCGGCAATTGATCGAGGAGGACGGACCGTCGGCGGCTCCGATCACCGTGTGTTATTTCCTGAGCGAGCACGCCGTGGAGATACTTCGCCGCCACGGCTTGCAGCCGGTCCCCAAACCGAAGTCCGACGAGCCCGACGACTACATTCCATTCTGAAAGTCGCCCCTCGCCCTTGATCAAATATCCCACGGGGGTTCGGGGGTGTGAAACCCCCGACAGCACGTCGCCTTGGCGACGGCTTCTTGTGAGCGTGCGCGTCAGCGCGCCGAAATCCCCGCGACGGATCGCTCGCTCAAGACTCACCAGGGGATGAGCGCCACCCCCTCCGCCGTCCCCGCTCGCCCTGTCGGGCATGGCAAGCGAGCGATGGACGGCTCCGGGGGATGACGAAGGCAAGCCCCATGACGACAACGAGCGCAACCCCGCTCTCCCTGCCCATCCCGGAAGGTCCGCTCGGTATCGATTGACGGCTTGAGGATTGGCGTTGACGTCGCGACGCCGTCAGCCACTCGCCCATCCACGTTCAAAAAATGAAGATTCTTCTTGTGAATGGTTTCTGTCGGACAGTCCTGTCCTATCTCGATTTCCGCCGCTGTCGCCGAGATTCTGAGCGAGCCAACCGGCAAGCCAGGCCGTCTTGCGGAATGCGGGCAGCACCTTTTCGGTGATCGAGATCACAAGGCCGGTATAGAGGCCGCTGCCGCCGATACGCGGGCGGGCCTCGATGTAGCCGAAGCGGACGAGATCGGCGACATAACGGCCGATCGAGCGCGTGCACACACCCATGATATGCGCGAGCGTCGTCTTGCATGTCTCCGTGCGCGTGCTGTTGCCGCAGCGTGCGCGCAGGACGACGAGCAGCGCCTTCGCCTGCGGCGTCAGGCGACGGTCGCGGACCGCCGTCGTCGCCATGTGGCCGGCATACTGGATGGACGGACGCGGCTCGGCGCGGTGCCAACGGGCGGGAACCGCCTTGCTGCTCGCGATCCTTGCATAAAGGCTCTGGCGGCGTGCCTCGCGGCCCTGCAAGGTGTTCAAGTGATCGACGACCTGAGCCGCGCGGCACCGTCGCGCTGTGGCGTCGAAGCGACTCGGACCCGCAAGCAGCGGGTTCGATCGGGGATCTGGCAGAGAATACATGATGGCTCCTTCCATGGAGCCCGCGAGAAACCGCCCTTCACGGGCAATAGAATCCCGTGGCAAGAAACTGCTTGCAATTTCGTCTGCTTTTCTGGATGATTGTTTTGCGAGAACTTGTATCCAGAAAAGCAGTTATCAAAGGCCCGCTTCTAGCGGGTTTTTGTTTGTCTCAAATAAAATAAATTCCTTTTCGAAATATCGGCCGAATTGACGACTCGGCCTTGAAAGCGTGATGGATTCCTGCGTACGTGGCAACCGCCGCCTTTAGGCTGCCGTTGCCCCCTTCCCCTTCTTCATCCAGCCGAACAACCCCGTGCGCGGCTCCTCCGGCTTCGGCAGCGCCAGGAACGCGGCGTGCCAGCGGTCGCGATCGCGCTCCGCTGTCTCCGCCCTCTGCCGTTCGGCATCGAGCAGCGCCTTCACGCCGGCAAGCTCCGCCGTTACGCGGGCGTTCTCCACCTGTAACGGCACCGTTTCAGGCGTTGCGGACGGGGTTGCGGACTGGTTCGGTTGGGTGTGACGGTGGCCGTAACTCTCTTTCCACCTCATCAGCTCGGCGGGGTCGATACCCCACGAGCCGTCTTCGCGGCGGGGGGCGTAAAGTTTGCCCCCCACCACATTCCTCGATATTTTAGCGATCATA
>CALMPK010000147.1 GCA_937873575.1 uncultured Hyphomicrobiaceae bacterium | reverse complement strand
CATCGCGCGCGGCTACGGCCTCGAATGCGACCTGAGACCCGGGAAGGGCGGGCTGCCGCTCGTTTTTCATGACGAAACGCTCGACCGCCTCGTCGCCGGGACCGGCCCGGTCGCGCATCTCGGCGAGGCCGACCTCTCCCGCTTCGCCTACAAGGGAGATCCCGCCGCGCGCATACCGACGTTCGCGGCCCTCTGCGAACTCGTCGGCGGGCGGGTTCCGATGCTCGTCGAGATCAAGAGCGAGTGGGCGCCACCCGACCGCACATTTCTTGCCGAGGTGGCGCGGATCGCTACCGCCTACGCCGGTCCGCTGGCCCTGATGTCGTTCGATCCCGCCGTGATGACGGCAATCCGCGCGCTGGCGCCGGACGTTCCCCGCGGTATCGTGTCCGGCGACTACATGCGCACCGCCGACGATGTCGAGGACCATTGGTGGGAGGACCGCCTCGACCGCAACCGCGCCGAGCGCCTGACAAACCTCCTTGAATCCGGCCCCGTCGCGCCCGACTTCTATGCCTATGACGTGAGGGCGCTGCCGACACCGGTGACGCGCTACGTGCGCGAGGTACAAGGATTGGCACTGTTCACCTGGACCGTGCGCACGGCCGGGGATCGCACAGCCGCGGACCTGCATGCCGACGCGCCGATCTTCGAGGGATTTCTTGCCTAGATCCGTGACGGCCAGGGACGAGCGACGCATGCTGCGAGATCGAGGGCGAAATGCCGGCACCGGAGGCAAAGCGTGAGCGAAGCCGGTGATGCGCCGGAACGGCAAACGGAGGACGCGGCCAGCGTCACCGTGACCGGGCGCATCGCCGACGTTGCCGCGTCCGATTGGGATCGTCTCGCCAATCCTGATCCCGCGCGTTTCAATCCGTTCGTCACCCACGCCTTCCTCGGCGCGCTGGAGGACGCTGGCTGCGTCGGCGATGGCACCGGCTGGCATCCGCGTCATCTCGTGCTGGCCGAGGGCCAGCGCATCACCGGTGTGATGCCTGCCTATTTCAAAACGCATAGCCAAGGCGAATACGTGTTCGATCACGCCTGGGCCGACGCCATACACCGGGCCGGCGGGCGCTATTACCCGAAGCTGCAATGTGCCGTGCCGTTCACACCCGTGCCTGGACCGCGCCTCATGGTCGCGCCCGGCGAAGGCGCAGAAGAAAGACGCACCTGGCTCGCCGCCGCCGCCCTCGAGGTGGCGACACGTGCCGGCGCGTCCTCACTGCACGCGACGTTCCTCGATGACGCGACGTGGCAATGGCTCGGCCAGCGCGGCTTTCTGCTTCGCACGGGCCAGCAGTTCCACTTTTCCAACCCCGGCTACGCCACCTTCGACGACTTTCTTGCGTCACTCGCCTCGCGCAAGCGCAAGATGCTGAGGCGCGAGCGCGCCGAGGCGTTGAGCGCCGGGCTCACCATCCGTCACGCGATCGGCCGCGCCATCACGGAGGCCGACTGGGACGCCTTCTTCGCCTTCTACATGGATACCGGCGACCGCAAGTGGGGACGTCCGTATCTCAACCGGCGCTTCTTCTCACTGCTCGGCGAACGGATGGCGGATAGCTGCCTGCTGATCCTCGCCGAACGAAACGGCCGGCCGATCGCGGGTGCGCTCAACCTGATCGGCGGCGATTGCCTCTACGGGCGCTACTGGGGCGCCGTAGAGCACCACCCCTTTCTTCACTTCGAGCTCTGTTACTATCAGGCCATCGAGTTCGCCATCACTCACGGGCTACCGCGGGTCGAGGCGGGCGCGCAAGGCGAGCACAAGCTCGTTCGCGGCTACGAGCCGGTGACCACGTACTCGGCCCACAAACTGTTCGATCCCGGGCTCGAGAAGGCGGTGTCGCGCTACCTCGACCACGAACGCGAGGTGATCGCCGAGGTGAACGCGGAAATGATGGGACAGACCCCCTTCCGAAAGGACCTCAAGGCGCCGCCGGACGAGACGTGAGCCCGGCCCTTCAAATCGGCGCGGCTTGCCTCTAGGGTGCGATCGGTTGCGATGAAGGCGCGGTGCGGTTTCATCCACAGCGAGAGAACATCCCGAGCTCGCCGCATGGGCACTACCGCGGCAGAATTCGAAGTATGAGCCGCGCTGCCAGCATCACCTTGCCTGAATGAAATGCCTCCGAGGAACCGACCATGAGCGCGACGCCCGCCTACGATCCCGACAACATCTTCGCCAAGATCCTGCGCGGCGAGATCCCGTGTCACAAGGTCTACGAGGATGACGATTTCATCGCCTTCATGGACGTGATGCCGCAGACACCCGGGCATACGCTGGTGCTGCCGAAGGCTCCTTGCCGCAATCTGCTCGATGCGCCACCGCAAGTGCTCTCGCGCATCCTGCCGCTCGTGCAGAGGCTGGCGCACGCGGTGAAGACGGCGATGGGGGCCGAAGGCATCACCATCAGCCAGTTCAACGAGCATGCCGGCGGGCAGACGGTGTTCCATCTGCACGTCCACATCATCCCGCGTCACGAGGATCAGCCGATGAAGCACCACGCGCGCGGATTCGCGCCGAAGGAAGAGCTCGAGGCCAATGCCGCGAAGATCCGAGCGGCGATCGGTTGACGCATGAGGCGGCGGCGGCCGCGCTCTTTCTGTTCCGTGCGCATTGAATTCATACCCGCGCGGGGCATCACGCTTTGCGCCGCGCCGGGTCCATCTGCTCGGGCGCCAGCTTCGGCTCGATCAGGTGTGCCGCGTCGTCCGCATCGACGGCCACGCCGCGACCGTCGATCAACGGCAACTCGCCATCGTTCCAACCCTTTATGCCGAGCTTCATCGAGGAGACGTGCTCATAGCCGATGAGGCGCATGACATAGGCGGCGAGCGCACTGCGGTTGCCCGAGCGGCAGACGACCACGACAGGGCGCTGGCGCGCCGCGACCAGATCGGGCTCGGTTTCGGCATAGTCGTACTCGCACGCCGCTTCGAGGATCCCGCGCGGCACGTTGATCGAGCCTTTGATATGGGCGGCTTCGAACTCGCTCCGCTCGCGCACGTCCAGGATCAGCACCTCAGGCGTCTGGCTCATCATTCGCTCGACATCCCAGGGCATGATCTCGGCCACCTCGGCGGCCGCCTTGGCGGAAAGTGACCGGTACGTCTCGCGGGACATGCGTTTCGTTCTCCCTGGCCTCGCGTATCTCTGGCCAAGGAGCCCGCTTGATCCCATATGGTCAAGAGCGCGAACGCCGCAGGCAGAACGAGCAAAGTTCCGCACGCGCCACTTCGGCCTGCGCAGGCCATCCGGCGCAAGCGCCGAACCTCTTCACTTCGGCCTGCGCAAGCAGGCTCAGCGGCCGAGGGCCGCCGGCGCAAGCGCCGAACCTCGTCACTTCAGCCTGCGCAAGCGGGCTCAGCGGCCGAGGGCCGCCGGCGCAAGCGCTGAACCACTTCACTTCAGCCTGCGCAAGCAGGCTCAGCGGCCGAGGGCCGCCGGCGCAAGCGCCGTGAACTTTAAGAAAGGACTTCCGCCATGGCCCGCGTTCTCGTCATCGGCGCAAGCCAGGGTGTCGGCCGCGAAGCCGTGAAAGCGTTGCTCGCCGACGGACATCGCGTCACCGCGTTTTCTCGCAACGCCTCTCGGCTCGCGATCAATCACCCTGAACTCGCGAAGCGTGATGGCGACGCGCTCGACGCCACCGCCGTCGCCGCCGCGCTGCAGGGCCAGGACGTGGTGATCCAATCGCTCGGCGTCAGCGTCGGTCTCGACGCCATGCTCAAAGGCACGACGCTGTTTTCCCGCGCCACGCGCATCCTCGTCGACGCGATGATGGCGCACGGCCCGTCCCGGCTCGTCGCGGTCACGGGTATCGGCGCGGGCGAAACACGCGGCCAACTCGGTTTCGTCTACGACGCGCTGATGTTCCCGCTCGTTCTCAAGCGCGTCTACGACGACAAGGACGTGCAGGAGCAGATCATCAAACGCTCGAACCTCGAGTGGACCATCGCGCGCCCCGGCATTCTCACAGACCGCGTCGCCACCGGCAGCTATCGCGCGCTCACCAGGCCCGAGGAGTGGCGCGCCGCCCCGATCGCGCGCGCCGATGTCGCGCGCTTCCTCGCTGACGAGGTGCGCGACGGCCGCTTCATCGGCAAGTCACCCGTCGTCATCTCGTGACGACCACCCGTTCTGCACTCAACCGAACAGCAGACGCCCTGCGACCAGCACCAGCGCGCCCGTGCCGACACCGGCGCCGAGATTTCGCCCGGCCGAAAAGAAGACCGCGATACCGGCCGCCATCGCGCAGAGACGGACGCCGCTACTCACCGCGGCCAGCGCCCCCGCCGGAAACAGAATGAGACGCACCACGAGACCGGCGACGAGCGCCGATGCCACGCCGCGCACCCACTGGAACCAAGGGCTCTGAATGTCGATGCGGCTGCCGACGGCGAGGCCGAGCCAACGCCACGGCTCGTGCATGAAGAGCGAGATGGCGAGCATGAGAAGCAGCGTCGTCGTGCCTGTGCCGAGCTCGTTCATGTGCGCTTCCCCAAACGACTTCCGAAAAAGGCGATCGTTCCACCGAGCAGGCCGGTGAGCAGCAGGTCGAAGCCGGGCACCAAGAGAAACAATGGCGGCTCGAGCAGTAGCCCCGCGACGATGGCCAGGTAGTCGGCCCGTTCCGTCGCACCGGACAGCAGAGCGAGCAGGAAATAGACCGGCGTCAGGAACAGCAGTACGGCGGCGATGAGCGCCGGCACCGAGCCCGCCAGCAGAAAGCCGGCCGCCGTACCGACGAGGCTTGCCAGCACCAGCCCCGTGCCGATTCCGATGAAGTAATCGAAGCGATGCAGTTCCGGCACGCGCGGCAGGCGGCGATAGCCTTCCATCCAGGCGGTAACGGCGATGAAATGCGCGGCGAGCAGCATGCCGGGCCGCGTGGCGCGCGGTCCCTTGAGGTAGGGCGTCAGCAGAACGCACATCGGCACCAGACGGACACCCGTGAGCATGACGACCAGGGCGCCGCCCATCAGCGCGCCGCCGCGCGCGAGCTGATCGACCATCACGACCTGCGCGGGGAGCGCGAAGAACACACCCATCATGAAGACCGCATCGACGACGGTCAGTCCGGCGTCACGCGCGAGCGCGCCAAAGCCCGCCGCCGATGCCAGCAGAATCAATCCTGGCACCTCGAGCGACACGGCGAGGCCCTTGCGGAACACGCCGAGGCGGGAAAGGCCGCGCCACCAGGCGTCGTCCCTGGCGGGGCGGGGCAGGTCATAGTCGTCTGAGGGAGACACGATCGGTTTGCCGGTGAGCGGTTCGATCCCCGCTTCTTTCCACATTTCTAGTCAGGCGACACGCCCCTTGTCGGCCCATGTGGTCATACTTTCGGGCCGGAAACAACGTGCCCGGCGCATTGGAGCACGAACGCCACGGGGCCGCACCGTCGACAGGAGGAGAACGATCCAATCCCTCTCCCCTCTCGCCGGCCGACAGCGCGAACCATCATATCGAACCGCGCAAGAAGGGCCCTCCGATCAGAAGGAAGCGCAAGGGGCATGCGCTACTCGAATTGCGACATGACGCGCCGGACACCTCGAACCGACCCCGATAGGGGCATCGTACTCGCGGCGCTGTGACGACCGGGACTGCGCGCCCCGCGCGAGGAGCCCCGCCATCCCCAGCCGGGGAAGCATCGCGAATGCGCTCCCCTCAAGTCGATCGCGCGTTCACCACTTGAGCAACGTGCTCGCGCATGCAGACCGCACCACTGCGCGCAAAACGAAAAGAGCCGGCGCACTTGGCACCGGCTCTCGAGATGTGTCGTTCAACCGAAGGAGACCGTCACTCGCCCTTCTTCGGGCGCGGCACGCTCGGCACGATGCCCGAGCCGCCGCCTGGAGGCGAGCCAGAGCCACCCTTCGCTGAAGGAGCCGACTTGTCCTTCTTTTCGCGTGGGCCAGGGAGCGCGCGGCGCGGCGCTGCATCGGCGGCAACGACCTCCTCCGTCTCCTCGGCCTCGCTTTCGTCCTCCTCCTCGGCGGGCTTCGCCTTGCGCGCGGGATCGGCGGGGAATATATTCAAACCCAACCTTCGCGCCCCCCCCCCCCCCTCCGCCCCCAACCGCCCCCGTCCACCCCCTCCCCCC
>CALMPK010000146.1 GCA_937873575.1 uncultured Hyphomicrobiaceae bacterium | reverse complement strand
GAAACGCTCGCCGATCACGATCCGCCGGTGCTCGCCAGCACCATCGGCCAGCGCGTCGTCTTCGCCGACGCCGCACAGACCGGGCGGCTTGCGTCGGACATCGACGCGCGATCGCCCGCCGCCCGTGAAATTGCGGCGCTCGTGACCGAGATCGAGCGGCTGCGCATCGGGAGGGCGACGTCATGATCGTCCTTACCGGCGACTGCCGCGAGCTCATGCCGTCGCATGGCCCGTTCGACATGATCCTCGCCGATCCGCCTTACGGTGACACCTCGCTCGCCTGGGATCGGCGCGTCGAGGGCTGGCTTCCGCTCGCGCGGGCCGCCCTCAAGCCGACCGGCTCTCTGTGGGTGTTCGGCTCGCTGCGCAGCTTCATGGTCACGGCGATCAGGTTCGTCGACGCAGGCTTTCGCATCGCACAGGAGATCGTCTGGGAGAAGCAGAACGGCTCCAGCTTCCATGCCGACCGCTTCAAGCGGGTGCACGAGCTGGCCGTTCAGTTCTATCCCGCCGAGACGCCTTGGCGCGACGTTTACAACGACGTCCAGACCACGCCGGACGCGACGGCCCGCACGGTCCGCCGCAAGCAGCGGCCACCCCATACCGGCCAGATCGACGGCGGTCACTATGTCAGCCATGATGGCGGACCGCGCCTGATGCGCTCGGTCATCTACGTGCGCAACGCCCATGGTCGCGCGATCCACCCGACCGAAAAGCCGTCGGCGCTCCTCGAAATCCTGATCCGCACAAGCTGCCCGGAAGGCAGCCTTGTTGGCGACTGGTTCGCAGGCTCGGGCGCGGCCGGGGAAGCCTGCCGGCTGTCAGGCCGGCGCTATCTCGGCTGCGAGATCGACGCCGCCATGGCCGAACGCGCCCGCGCGCGCATCGCCTCCGTGCTGCCGTTCCACGACGGAGGCGCGTCATGACGGTCCGCACGGAAAAGCGCGGCTTCGCGACGCGACCAGTCGATCCGGGCGGTTGGATCAAGGCCGGCGATGCACCGGCGACGCGTGACAACGCTGCCGCCATCTATTCCGCCCGGCTGACGATCGACATCACGCCGGCGATGCGTGGGCGCATCAAGGTCGCCGCCTTCCGCCGCGGAGTGACCGTCGCCGACATGCTGCGCGAGCTGCTGGCGCGTGAATTTCCCGAAACGTCTGGAGACCAATCATGACCGCCAATGCGACGTACCGCATGCGCGGCCGTCCGTTGCCGGACGGTCCTGCCGCATTCACCACGCTCGTCGAGCTCACCTGGATCGAGAAGCGCGTCGAAAGCTGGATCAGATTCGGGAACCAGAGCTACGAGCAGAAACTCGACCGCCAGCACAGGGTCGTCGGCTTCGCGCCGAATGCGGTCTTTTGCTTCGTTCGCTGGGCTGCGAACGAACACGGGACGATCATCTCGCGTGTCGATATTGTGCGGACTGTCGATCGCGGCGAGCCGTATCAGACGCTGCCTTTCGTGCGGCCCGGCGGCGAAATTCTCCTCAAGATCGAAGGCTGGCCGAAGGTCGAGAACGTGCTGCGTCACGTTGACGGCATCGACGCGCTCGGCATCGATCCGGCCGATGTCGATCCCGATCATTGGCGTCATGTCGCCCACTGGATGAACGCCGGCGAAGCGCCGCGTCCCTACACGTCCGATCGCCATCAGGCATGGCTCCGGCGCCGGGAGATCGTGCGATGACGCGGCTCGAATACCTTGCGGCGACCGCCTTCGGTGTCCTCGGCATTGCGCTCGCCAGTGCCACACCCTTGCCGTTGAAGCTCGTTTGGAACGCGACCGCGAGCGAGCCAGTAGGCTTCTACACCATCGATCCTGTTGGTCGTCTCGAGGTGCCCGACCTTGTCGTCGTCATGCCGCCCGAGCCCGTCGCCTCGTTCATCGTGGAGCGCGGCTACGTCGCTCGCGGCGTGCCGCTTCTGAAGCGGGTGCTGGGCCTCCCGGGACAACGCGTCTGCCGCTCCGGGCGTGCAATCAGCGTCGACGACGTTCCGCTTGGCGACGCGCTCGACCGCGACAGCAAAGGCCGCGACCTGCCGGTTTGGCAGGGTTGCCGCCGCATCGGCAGCGGAGAGCTGTTCCTCATGAACCACGAAGCCCCAGACAGCCTCGACGGCCGCTACTTCGGCCCGTTTCCCGCCACCGCGGTGATCGGTCGGGCGACACCGCTTTTCACCGACGACGACGGCGAGGGCCGCTTCGTCTGGCGCGCGCCGACGCGGTGACGGCGCGACCACTGCAATCCCGCCGCACAACAGGAGACCACGATCATGGCCAACATCGGACTTTTCACACGCACGGAATCCGGCTTCGAAGGGCGGTTCAGGGCGCTTGGCATCGACGAAGAAATCACCTTCGTCGCCGCCGAGCCTTCGGAGGCCAAGAACGCTCCAGCCTATCGCGTTCTGCTCGGCGACGAAGACGGGCTTCCGATCGGTGCGGCCTGGGCGGCCGTCGGCGATCGGGCCGGTGAATTCTTTTCCGTCGAGATCTACAGCCCGCTGTTCGGAGGCATGCTACGCGCGAACCTCTTCCGCGCCGGTGACGACGGCTCCGCCTGGGGCCTGCACACGAACCTCACTTCCAAAAAGCGGAAGGATGACTGAATGACGGCGGTCAAGCACCGCGCCAGCGTCGGCGGCTTGATCGCCGTCCGGCGCTCAGCGCTCCTCCTTCTTCTTTCCGGCCTGACCTTCACCGCGGCCGAAACGCCTGCTATTTTGGCGCAAGTTCCGTCCCCCGTCCGGGCCGCGTCCGCTCATCCGCACGCGGCTCATATCGCCGAGGCGTCGCGGCGGTTCGGCATTCCGTCGACATGGATCGTCGCCGTGATGCGCACCGAGAGCGCGGGCGACGTGCGCGCCGTCTCCTCGGCCGGCGCGATGGGACTGATGCAGGTTATGCCCGATACCTGGGCCGAACTTCGCCTCCGTTACCGCCTCGGCCGCAACCCATATAACTCACGCGACAACATCCTCGCGGGTACTGCGTACCTGCGCGAGATGTGGGATCGCTATGGCGACGTAGCCGCCATGCTCGCTGCCTACAATGCTGGCCCGGCGCGCTATGACGAGCATCGTTCGAAGGGCCGCCCGCTGCCCGCCGAAACGCGAGCCTACGTCACGTTTCTTGCCCCCGTTCTGCGCGGCGAGCGCCCTTCCAAGAGCGGTTCGGCGATTGCCCGACCGCTCGACTGGCGCGAGGCGGCGATCTTCGTCGGGCGGGATGACGGCGCCTCCGCTGGCAATCCCGCGTCTTCGGATCGCGCACTGACCGATACCCGCTCACCCGTCCAGGCGGCGCAGGAGACGCTGACCGCCGCGCAGCCAAAGGGGCTGTTCATCGCCCGCGCTGCCGCTGGAGACCGGCCATGAGCGGCCCTGCGGCAAATCGCGGCCCGTCGTGCTCTCGCGTGTCATTGAGAGCGCCAGGGGTGGAGGCAGGCGCAGCAACCGGACGATGGCAGGATAAAAGGGCGCACGGTGCGCGTCCGTCGGTCGGTTGTTTTTGTTTATGTTTTTGGTGCGTTCCGCACCGTGCAGCGCATTCGCGCACCGTGCGCCGCACGCCCATCTTACTGTTTTTGCGTGATGTTTCGCACCGCGCGGAGATGCGCCATGTCCGATGAACGCGAATTCCGCGTCCGTCCCGGGCGCATCCGATCCACCCGCGCGCAGCAGGCTCGTCCCTTTGTCGCGCAGGCGCTCGCCGCTGCGAAGAAGGCAGGCGGCGGCGTCTCACCGTCCGGCCGCGTCACCTCGGGCAATCGATCCCGCTTCGGCCGTGGCCAGCGCGCCAGCATCCAGGCCAATCGCCTCATCACGTCGCGCACGCGCGGCGCCGTCGTCAAGGCGCGTGTGGTCCGCCATACCGCTCGATCAGCGCCACTCGGAACGCATCTGGACTATCTGCGCCGCGACGGCGTGACCCGTGACGGCGAGAAGGCCCGATTGTTCGGCCCGGGAACGGAGGACGTAGACGGGCGCGCCTTCGCCGAGCGATCCGGGGACGACCGGCATCATTTCCGGTTCATCGTATCGCCGGATGACGCTCCTGAAATGTCCGACCTTCGATCCTTCACCCGCGATCTCGTCGGCCAGATGGAAAAGGATCTCGGCACGCGGCTCGACTGGGTGGCCGTCGATCACTGGAATACGCAGCATGCACATATCCATCTGATCGTGCGTGGCGTGCGCGATGACGGCCAGGACCTCGTGATCTCCCGCGACTACATCAAGGAGGGGATGCGTGACCGCGTGCGCGATCTCATCACGCACGAGCTGGGGCCGCGCACCGACCTCGATATCCGCCGCAGCCTCGAAAGCCAGATCACGGCGGAGCGGTGGACCCAGCTCGATCGGCAACTCGTCCGCGACGCCGGCAAGTCCGGCATCATCGATCTCGCCCCGCTCGCAGATCGCCAGCCTGACGAGTTTCACGCGCTGAAGGTCGGCCGCCTGCGCACGCTCGAAATCCTCGGCGTCGCCGGGCAGGTCGGCCACTCCCAATGGTTCATCAAGCCGGAAGCGGAAAACGTCCTGCGCGAACTCGGCGAGCGCGGCGACATCATCAAGCGCATGCACCGTGCGCTCACCGAGCGCGGCATCGAACGCGGATCGGCCAGTTACGTGCTGGCGGGCGAAAGCCTCGACGTGCCGGTCGTTGGCCGACTGGTCGAGCGCGGCCTTGACGACGAGCTCAAAGGCTCCGCCTACGCCGTCGTCGACGGCGTGGACGGCCGCACGCATCACATCCGGCTGCCGCACCTCGACGCAGCCGGCGACAGCCCGCCGGGATCGATTGTCGAGCTGCGCGCCTACGAGGATGCGCACGGCCAGCGCCGGGTGGCGCTCGCCGTTAGGTCCGATCTCGATCTCGGCGCCCAGGTGAACGCGACCGGAGCCACCTGGCTCGACCGGCAGGCCATCGCCCGTGAGCCGGTCGCGCTTTCCGAAGGCGGCTTCGGCTCGGAAGTCCGCCAGGCCATGGACGAACGCGCCGAGCATCTGATCGGTGAGGGGCTCGCCGATCGTCAGGGCGGACGCATCGTCTTCGCACGCCGCCTGCTCAACACGCTGCGCGAGCGGGAGGTCAATGCGCTCGGCGAAAAGCTCGCCGCCGAGACCGGGCTGCCGTTCGCTCAGGCCGGGACAGGCGAATATGTCGCCGGCTCCTATCGCCAGCGTTTTGCACTCGCCTCCGGCCGCTTCGCCATGATCGACGACGGCCTCGGCTTCCAGCTCGTGCCCTGGTCTCCCTCGCTCGAAAAGCAGATCGGCCGCCACGTCTCCGGCGTCTCGCGCGACGACGGCGGCGTCGACTGGGATTTCGGTCGGAAGCGCGGGCTCGGCCTCTAACCTCAGTCAGAAAGGATTATCGCCATGTCCGCCACCAAAATCCTTTGGGGACAGATCCTGATCGTGTTTGCGATCGTCCTCACCACCGTCTGGGGCGCGACGCAGTATGTCGCGTGGAGCCTCGGCTATCAGGCGCAGCTCGGCGAGCCGTGGTTCACGCTGTTCGGCGTGCCGGTCTACTTTCCGGCCGCCATCATGTGGTGGTGGTATTTCTACGACGCCTACGCCCCGAGCATATTCGCCGTCGGCGGCATGATCGCCGCGTCGGGTGGCTTCATTGCGATCGCCGTCGCCATCGGCATGTCGGTCTGGCGTGCGCGCGAGGCGAAGAATGTCGCCACCTACGGCTCGGCGCGCTGGGCGCAGGATCAGGAGATCCGAGACGCCGGCCTGCTCAGTCCGGACGGAGTCGTGCTCGGTCGATACGAGCGCGACTATCTGCGGCACGATGGCGCCGAGCATGTGCTGTGCTTTGCGCCGACCCGTTCGGGCAAGGGCGTCGGCCTCGTCGTGCCCTCGCTGCTCACCTGGCCCGGCTCGGCCATCGTTCACGACATCAAGGGGGAGAACTGGACGCTCACGGCCGGGTTCCGATCCCGGCACGGCAGGGTGCTGCTCTTCGATCCGACCAATCCGGAGTCATCGGCATATAACCCGCTGCTCGAGGTGAGACGCGGTGAATGGGAGGTTCGCGATGTCCAGAACATCGCCGACATCTTGGTCGATCCCGAGGGTAGCCTGGACAAGCGGAACCACTGGGAAAAAACCAGCCATTCGCTTCTGGTCGGCGCGATCCTGCACGTCCTCTATGCCGAGCCTGAAAAGACCCTCGCGGGCGTCGCCAACTTCCTGTCCGACCCAAAGCGGCCTGTCGAGTCGACGCTGAGGGCGATGATGAAGACCGCGCATCTCGGGGAAGCAGGTCCGCACCCCGTCGTCGCCAGCGCGGCGCGCGAGCTGCTGAACAAATCCGACAACGAGCGTTCAGGCGTGCTCTCGACGGCGATGTCCTTCCTCGGCCTCTATCGCGACCCGGTGGTCGCTACGGTGACGCGCCGCTGCGACTGGCGGATCAGAGACATCGTGGGCGGCGAGCGTCCCGCCACGCTCTACCTCGTCGTGCCGCCCTCCGACATCAATCGCACCAAGCCGCTGATCCGCTTGCTGCTCAACCAGATCGGGCGGCGCCTGACAGAGGACCTGCAGGCCAAGGCCGGGCGGCATCGTCTCTTGCTGATGCTCGACGAGTTTCCAGCCCTGGGCAGGCTCGACTTCTTCGAAAGCGCGCTGGCCTTCATGGCGGGCTACGGCCTCAAAGCGTTCCTGATCGCGCAGAGCCTCAACCAGATCGAAAAGGCCTATGGCCCGAACAACTCGATCCTCGACAATTGCCATGTCCGGGTCAGCTTCGCCACGAATGACGAACGCACCGCCAAGCGCGTCTCGGACGCGCTCGGCACAGCCACCGAAATGAAGGCCATGAAGAACTACGCCGGCCACCGTCTGTCGCCGTGGTTAGGCCATCTGATGGTGTCGCGCTCGGAGACCGCCCGTCAGTTGCTGACCCCGGGCGAAATCATGCAGCTTCCGCCGACCGACGAGATCGTGATGGTCGCAGGCATCCCGCCGATTCGGGCGAAGAAGGCGCGCTATTACGAGGACGCGCGCTTCAAGGAGCGGGTGCTGGCGCCGCCGGAGCCGAAACGACCTGACAGCACCGGCCCGGACGACTGGACCAGCCTGCCGATACCACCGCGCCCGGAAGAGATCGTGACGGCCACGGCCTCCTCGGAGGATGAGGACACCACAAGTTCCGAACGCCGGCTCCAACCCGAGCTGAGCCGCGTAAAGCCGGTTGAGAAGAAGACGCCCATCGAAAACGAATTCGAGATCGACCTTCCGGATGACGCCGAAGAGGAGGCCGTGCGGAACCGTCGCATGATCCGGCAGATGCAGGGCATCGCACGCCAGGTCTCTCTTGATCCCAACGACGGCATGGAGCTGTAGCCGCCATGACCGTTAGCCGAAAAAAGAGAAAGGCCACGATCTATCTCGACCCCGAGATCGAGAAAACGCTGGCGGATTTCGCAGCAAGGCGCGAGCAATCGCAGTCCATGATCGCCGAGGCCGCCATCGCATCCTTCCTTTCCCCGGACGACGCCGAACGGCGCGAGGCGATCGTTTCAAAACGCCTCGACCAGCTCGATCGTCGAATGACACGCCTCGAACGCGATGTCGGCATCGCAGTCGAGACGCTGGCGGTGTTCATCCGCTTCTGGATCACCACGACGCCGGCCCTCCCGGAGCCGGCGGCGCAGGCGGCGCGGGCGAAGTCCAGCGAGCGTTACGAAGCGTTCATCACGGCGCTGGGTCGACGTTTGGCGCAGGGGCCGAAACTACGGCAGGAACTCTCCGAGGATATCCTCGAATCGGGACCGTGATCTTCTCACGCGCGGCATCTGGTAGTGGCGCGGACAAGTTCAAGGATGTGGCGAGACCGCCGTTTTCCTGTATTTGCACGCTACGCTACTACTACGACCGAAACTTGTTGAAACGGCCTGATTCCGGGCTCTTTTAATCATCCCCGATCCGGGGATCATCTGTTGCGTCCCCACGAAACATGGGGACGAAATGGCATCCACTCACCAGAGACAGGAAGCGATCCAGCGCGGTGCACGCATGTTGCGCACCGCGCTTGGGCCCGCCATTGCGCGGTTTCTGGAAGAGCCGGCGGTGGTCGAGGTCATGCTGAACCCGGACGGCCGGATCTGGGTCGACCGGCTTTCTGAAGGGCTCGCCGACACCGGCGAGACGATGACGGCCGCTGACGGCGAACGCATCGTGCGGCTCGTCGCGCACCATGTCGGCGCCGAAGTGCATGCGCGCTCCCCGCGTGTCTCTGCTGAACTGCCCGAAACCGGCGAACGGTTCGAAGGCTTGCTGCCTCCCGTCGTTTCGTCGCCCGCTTTCGCCATCCGGAAGCCTGCCGTCGCTGTCTTCACCCTCGACGACTACGTAGCGGCGGGCGTCATGACCGCCGATCAGGCCACCGCCCTTCGACTGGCAGTCGATTCCCGCGCGAACATCCTCGTCGCGGGCGGCACATCGACGGGCAAGACAACACTCACGAACGCACTGCTGGCCGAAGTGGCGAAAGGCGCCGATCGCGTCGTCATCATCGAAGACACACGCGAGCTCCAATGCGCCGCGCCGAACCTCGTCTCGATGCGGACGAAGGACGGCGTGGCGACGCTCTCGGATCTCGTCCGCTCCTCGCTGCGCCTGCGACCCGATCGTATTCCGATCGGCGAGGTACGGGGCTCCGAAGCCCTCGACCTTCTCAAGGCGTGGGGCACCGGCCACCCCGGCGGCATCGGCACGATCCACGCCGGTTCCGGCATCGGCGCGCTGCGCCGCCTCGAGCAACTCATCCAGGAAGCCGTCGTCACCGTCCCGCGCGCGCTGATCGCTGAGACGATCGATCTCGTCGCCGTCCTCTCCGGTCGTGGTTCCGCCCGCCGGCTGGCCGAGCTCGCACGCGTCGAAGGGCTCGGTCCGGACGGCGATTACCGCATCACCACCGCAACCACCCCGAACGGAGAAGCTGAATGAATTCGCCCGCCATTCCGGATGTCACCAATCCGCCCGTCCTGTCCAGGATCCCCGCCCATCGAGAGCCGCCGCCCGGCTCGATCATGCGCGGCGCTTACAAGCGACTTTCTGCGTCGACGGCGCTCCTCACCATCATGACGCTGGCCACTATGCCGCCAGCCTATGCGTCCGGCTCATCGATGCCCTGGGAGCAACCCCTTCAGCAGATCCTCCAGTCGATCGAAGGGCCGGTCGCCAAGATCGTCGCGGTGATCATCATCATCGCGACGGGCCTTGCGCTCGCCTTTGGCGATACGAGCGGCGGCTTCCGTAGGCTGATTCAGATCGTCTTCGGCCTCTCGATCGCATTCGCCGCGTCGAGCTTCTTCCTGTCGTTCTTCTCCTTTGGCGGCGGAGCGCTCGTCTGATGGCGGTCGCGTTCGAACAATTGGACGAGGTGCCGGGTTACACGGTGCCGGTCCACCGCGCTCTGACCGAGCACATCCTGCTCGGCGGCGCCCCGCGATCGATCGCCATCATGAACGGCACGCTGGCCGGAGCGGTCGGCTTAGGCCTGCGGCTCTGGCTGGTCGGGATCGCCATCTGGGCAATCGGCCATTTCATCGCAGTCTGGGCCGCCCGCCGTGACCCGCTCTTTGTCGAGGTCGGCCGCAGACACCTGCGCATCCCGGCTTTCCTCGCGGTCTGAGGGAGGCGGTGCCGATGATGAACCTTGCCGAATATCGCCGCTCAGCGTCGCGTCTTGCGGACTATCTGCCCTGGGTCGCGCTCGTTGCTCCAGGCGTCGTGCTCAACAAGGACGGATCGTTCCAGCGCACCGCGAAGTTTCGCGGTCCCGATCTCGATTCCGCGGTCGCGGCCGAACTGGTCGCCGTCGCCAGCCGCATCAATAACGCCTTCCGTCGGCTGGGCTTGGGCTGGAGCATCTTCGTCGAAGCGCAGCGTCACGAAGCCGACACCTACCCGGACAGCAGCTTTCCCGATCCGGCTTCCGGCCTGGTCGATGCCGAGCGCAAGGCCGGCTTCGAGGAAGCGGGCGCCCATTTCGTCTCCAGCTACTTCCTGACGTTCCTGTTTCTTCCGCCCGCGGAGGAAGCCGCGCGCACCGAGTCGTGGCTGTACGAAGGACGCGACCGTTCGGGCATCGATCCGCATGAGATCCTCCGCGCCTTTACCGACCGCACCGACCGCGTGCTGGCGCTTCTCGACGGCTTCATGCCCTCCTGCCGCTGGCTCGATGACGGCGAGACGCTGACCTACCTGCATTCGACGATTTCGACGAAGCGTCACCGCGTCCGCGTCCCCGAAACCCCGGTCTACCTCGATGCGCTTCTGGCCGACCAGCCGCTGACCGGCGGGCTGGAACCGCGCCTTGGCGACCAGAACCTGCGCATTCTCACAATCATCGGGTTCCCGACGGCAACGACGCCCGGGTTGCTCGACGACCTCAACCGGCTGGCCTTTCCATATCGCTGGTCGACGCGCGCGATCCTGCTCGACAAGACCGACGCGACGAAACTCCTGACCAAGATCCGCCGGCAGTGGTTCGCCAAGCGCAAGAGCATTGCGGCGATCCTGAAAGAGGTGATGACGAACGAGCAGTCCGTGCTCGTGGACACCGACGCGGCGAACAAGGCGGCGGACGCCGATCTCGCGCTGCAGGAGCTCGGCGCGGACGTGGCCGGGCTGGCCTACGTCACGGCGACCATCACCGTCTGCGACGCCGACGCGCGCCTTGCCGACGAGAAACTGCGGCTGGTCGAGAAGGTCATTCAGGGTCGCGACTTCACGGCCATGATCGAGACTGTGAACGCCGTTGACGCATGGCTCGGCAGCTTGCCGGGCCATGCCTACGCCAATGTCCGCCAGCCGCCGATCTCGACACTCAATCTCGCCCACATGATCCCCCTGAGCGCCGTGTGGGCGGGGCCGGAACGGGACGAGCACTTCGATGCGCCCCCCTTGCTTTACGGCAAGACCGAAGGCTCGACCCCGTTCCGGTTGTCTCT
>CALMPK010000145.1 GCA_937873575.1 uncultured Hyphomicrobiaceae bacterium | reverse complement strand
CCTCGGTCGCGATATTGCCCGTGGCGGCGGGCGCAAACGGGCAGCCTCCGATGCCGCCACAACTTGCATCCAGAATCGTAACCCCTTCGTCGAGCGCGGCCGCCGCATTGGCAAGACCGGTATTGCGGGTATCGTGGAAGTGAACGCGCAAGGGCGTCGCAGGCGCCTCGCGGCGGACAACCGCTAGCCGATCGCGCACAGACCACGGATCGGCAACGCCGATGGTATCGGCAAGCGCGATCTCGGCGACGTTTGCTGACGCACAGGCGGCGGCGATGGCAGCCACGCGATGTTGGGCAACTTCGCCCTCAAAGGGGCAACCGAAGGCGACGGCGATCGTCACCGACAAGCGCGGCGCGGACGCGGTCGCCAGCGCAGCGATCAAGCGAAGTCCTTCAAGCTGTTCTGCAACAGTAGCTCCTTGATTGCGGATGCCGAAGCTATCGCTTGCGCAAACCACGAGATTGACCTCCTCGCATCCGGACGCAGCGGCACGATCCCAACCCTTGCGGTTAAGTGCCAAGCCGATGCGCACGCAACCGGTATGCGGGGCGGAGAGGCCTGCCATGACTTCCTCGGCGTCAGCCATCTGGGGGACCCGGGCGGGATTTACGAAGGACACGGCTTCGATGCGCGTCACCCCAGCCAGCTCCAGACGCGCGATGAAGGCAAGCTTCTCGTCGACGGAGAGCAGGACTTTCTCGTTCTGCAGCCCGTCGCGGGGAGCGACCTCAACGATTTGTATGGGCTGGGCCATCCCAAGCGCTCCAATAGGATTTTGGATGCATAGTCACCGGGAATGCGCCGAAATCAACCCAGTATCTGATACTGCTCGATTGCTTTGCATGCAATTGTGAGTCAGACAAGGCGGAAGAGAAGAGGAGACGTCCATGCCCAGACTTCGCCAAGTGCCGCGCAGCGAAGCGAAATCGTCGATCGTTACGGAGTGGTACGATCTCCTTTTCGGGCCGGACCGCGATCCAGTTGCCGAGCCCGGCACCCGCACCGGCACGCCCGGCAACTGGTGGACCGTGTTCGCGTTGGTGCCTGACATTCTCGACCACGCGGGGCGGGGGTTTCGCTACTACGCCAATCCACAGCGATTGCTCGATCCTAGGCTGCGAGAACTCGGGCAGACACGCGCGGGATGGGCAATCGGGAGCCAGTTCGTCTACTCACAGCACTGCAAGTCGTGCCGAGGCCTCGGAATGGCCGAGGACAAGATCGACGCGATCAAGGAGTGGCAGGTCAGCCCGCTCTTCGACGAGCAGGAGCGCGCCATCCTGGCCTATGTCGACTACCTCGTCCTGATGCGCGGCCGGATGCCGGAAGCGGTCATGTCGAACCTGAAGCGCTTCCTCAGCGATGAGCAGATCCTAGAGCTGACCTACACGACGTGCCTCTACGACATGCACGCGGTAATGAGCCGTGCGCTGCGGCTGGAATTCGATGATCGCGACGACCCGATTGTCGAGGTCGCCGCACCGGATAGCTATACCGGTCGCAGTTTCCTGGATCCTGCGGCTCCGGCCCCGTCTCAGGCCTAGACAGGCGGCACTCCATGACACTGACCGGAAGCGAAGGCGCCACATCGGCGCCGCGGGCGCTCGACGACATCACCGTGCTGGACCTGACACATATGCTGTCAGGACCCTACGGCACGATGCTGATGGCCGATCTCGGCGCGCGCACCATCAAGGTGGAACCGCCTGGGAAGGGTGAAGGAACGCGTCGTCTTCTGGAAACCGATCCCGACTATGCCCGAGACGGCATGGGCGCCTACTTCGTGACGTTGTGCCGCAACAAGGAGAGCGTGGCGATCGACCTCAAGTCAGAGGCTGGCCGAAATGTCTTCTACGATCTCGTCGCTCACGCCGACGTGGTCGTATCCAACTTCGGGGTCGGCGTGCTCGAGCGGCTGGAGATCGACTATCCGCGCCTCGCGGCGCGCAACCCCGGCATCATCACCTGCGCCATCTCGGGTTTCGGCGAGACCGGACCTTGCCGGGACTGGCCTTCCTTTGACCTGGTGGCTCAGGGCATGGGCGGCGGCATGTCGCTGACCGGCACCGAGGGCGGCGAGTACCTCCGCGCCGGCATTCCGATCGGCGATCTGGGGGGCGGACTGTTCGCGGTGATCGGCATCCTTTCGGCCCTGCAGGCACGCAATCGCACCGGCCGAGGGCAGCATATCGACATATCGATGTTCGACTGCCAGCTCTCGCTGCTGAACTACATCGGCACGATGAACCTGATGTCGGGCAAGTTGACCGAGCGAAACGGCAACGGTCACTTCGTTCATGTGCCCTACAACACATTCCGCACGACAACGCGGCCGATCATCGTCGCGGTCATTACAGACAATTTCTGGGCCGCGCTGGTCGATATTCTCGACGACGAGGCCCTGCGCGATCCGGCATTTGTTAGTCAGCCCGGCCGGCTCGTGGCAAAGGCCTTCATCGAAGAGCGCGTACAACGCGCCTTCGTCCGGGAAAGCTGCGAACACTGGATGGCCGTTCTGGCCGAGGCCCGCATTCCAGCTGCCCCCGTCAACGACGTGGCGCAGGCCTTCGCCGAGCCCCAGACGGCGGCGCGGAACATGAAGGTCACCGTCGCGCTTCCCAGCGGCGCAACCATCAAGGAACCAGGCAACCCGGTGAAGATGTCCTCAAGCCGCGGCGACGTCTTCGCGACGCCGCCCATGGTAGGACAGCATACGGATTCGGTCTTGAGGGACATGCTGGGCTATGCGGAAGACCGGCTGCAGGAACTGGCGGCGCGCGGGGTGATCGGCCGGCCCGCCAGCACCGCCTAGACGCGCCGCATCGAGAGCCTGAACACGGGCTGGTGGCGGCGGCGCCGCTCGCTGCGACCGCAGCGGCTTAAGGATACCATCCGCCGAAGACTTGCGCTTAGAGCGCCCTGAGCCACTCCAGAAGCAGCGCCGTCACCTCGCCGGGGCGTTCCTGTTGCGTCCAGTGCCCGCATCCGGGCAGGACATGCATGCCCTGCAGGCCGGGCACAGCGGCGCGCATCGCCGGAACCGGGTCGGCGCCACCGATCATGTTGAAGGCGGGGTCGCGGTCGCCCGCGATAAACAGCGCCTTCTGGCCGATCATGCGGCCCTTGAACGGAAGGAGGAAACGCCAGTCGCGCTCGTGGTTGCGATAACGGTTGATCGGCCCACGTAGGCCCGAGCGTTCGAACTCGTGGACATAGTAGTCGAGATCGGTCTCGCTCAGCCATGCGGGAAATGGCTGGGGGTCTTCCAGACCCTCAAGCAGTGTCGCATCGGCAGTCTTGTTGCGCGGCCAGCTGTCCGCCTTCGCGTCGCCCGAGATCGCATAGAGGAAGCAGCGCAGGAAGCGGCGCGGGTCGGCCTCCAGCTCGGCCTCAGCGACGCCGGGCTCTTGAAAGTAGGCTTGGTAGAAGAAGCGGTTCTTTCTTGTGAACAGCGTTTCGAAGACCTCGTTGAAGGGTCGATCCGGCACGCCCGTGTAGGGAACCGAGAGGGCCGCTACCGCGCCGATGCGATCGGGCCGCGTCAGCGCCGTGTTCCAGACGATCGGCGCGCCCCAATCGTGGCCGATCAGAATCACCGGTGCGTCCGGCTGCACCGCGTCGGCGGCAGCGATCACATCGGCGATCATGTGCGCCATGTCGTAGGCTTCGATCGCGTGCGGCTTTCCGGAGCCGCCATAACCCCGCACATCGATGGCGCAGGCGGTGAAGCCCGCCGCCGCAATCGGGCCAATCTGATGCCGCCACGAGTACCAGGACTCGGGAAAGCCATGGACCATGAGGACCAGAGGGCCAGTCCCGGCTGCCGCAACGCGCAGCGGCACGCCGCAGCCCTCGACCATCTTGAACTCAGGCTCGATCATTCGCTCTCCCCCGCCGCCTCAATCCGCAACGAAGCCCTTCCAGTTGCGCATGTAGGCGATGAAGTGATCGCTCAGACCCTCGGCGCGCAAATGGGCCTCGCTTACCGGTAGCACGGCAGGCGTGAAGTCCGGATCCGCGATCACCTTGCGTGGGAAGTCGTGATGCAGGATCGCGCTGCGCCCGATCACGACGAAGTCGAGGCCGGCCGCCATGGCCGCGCGGGCCGCGCCGCCGCTGGTGATCTTGCCCGCCGCGCCGAGGCGCACGCCACCGCGCGGGATGCCGCTGAAGTAGGACAGCAAGGTGCGGCCCTTGAACTCGTCCTCGACCGGCTCCTTGAAGACGTCCCACAGGGACATGTCGAGGTAGTCGATCTTCGCCGCGGCTGTCAGGCGGGTCGCCAGCGCCACAATTTCGGCGAGGCGCAAGCCGAAACGTTCGGGCGAGAGGCGGATGCCGAGCTGGAAGTCCGGGCGGCAGCGCGCGCGGATGCCGTCCACGATGTCAACAATGAGCCGGGCGCGGTTCCCGGCCGAACCGCCATAGCGGTCGGTGCGCCGGTTCAGCTCGGGGCTGAGGAAGGCGCAGAGGATGTAGCCGTGCGCGCCGTGGATCTCGACGCCGTCGAAACCGGCGCGCTCGGCGCGCAGGGCAGCGGCGATGAAATCCTCGGTCAGCCGCTCGACTTCGGCCGTCGTGAGCGCCCGTGCCCCGGTCTCCGAGTCCTCCGACGGACCGACCGGCGCATGGCCAATCAGGCCGGCCGGCGCGCGGAGGCCGGCATGATGAAGCTGAACGGAGGAGAGACTGCCCGCCTCCTTGATCGCCCCGGCGAGACGCGCGAGGCCCGCGAGGTGCCTGTCGTCAAAAATGCCAAGCTGTCCGGGGAAGCCCTGCCCGCAAGCCTGCACATGGGCGGCGCAGGTCATGGTGAGCCCAAAGCCACCTCTTGCACGCATCGTCAGCCAGTGAAATTCCGCGTCTGACAGCGTGCCGTCGGCATGGCTCTGCGTATTGGTCAGCGGAGCGAGCAGGAAGCGATTGCTCATTGCCGGCCCACGCATGAAGGCGAGCGGCGTCGCGAGATCGGTCATGTCGGGGCCTTAGTCGCTGTGCTTATCGAGATGAGAGTGCGCCCGGCGCGCCACAAGCGCCGGGCGCTCTCCCTTCAGTTCGACACGGAGGACAGCTTCCCGCCCTCGGCCGCCAGCTTCTCAAGAAGCGGCGAGACCTTGAAGAAGTCGCCCATCTGCGCCTGATAGGCCTTCAGCCGCTCGACCACGGTCTTCAGGCCGACATGGTCGGCATAGTGCATCGGGCCGCCGCGATAGATCGGCCAGCCATAGCCGGTCACCCAGACCATATCGATGTCGGAGGCGCGGATCGCCTTCTTCTCTTCAAGGATCTTCGCGCCCTCGTTGATCATCGGATAGATCGTGCGCTCCAGGATCTCCTGGTCGGTGATCTCGCGCGGGTTGACGCCGCTCTTGGCGGCGAACTCGCGGATGATCTTCTCGGTCACCGGCGAGGGCCTGGCGTTGCGGTTTTCGTCGTAGTCGTAGAACCCGGCGCCCGTCTTCTGGCCGCGGCGGTCCATCTCGCACAGCACTTCGCGGATGGTGGAGCTGCTGGAGGCCTCCTTCGACCAGCCAATGTCGAGGCCGGCGAGGTCGCTCATCGCGAACGGACCCATGGGGAAGCCGAAGTCGTAGAGCACGCGGTCCACGTCCCATGGCATCGCGCCCTCGTTGACCAGCGCGTTCGCCTGCTGCTGGCGCTGCGAGAGCATGCGGTTGCCGACGAAGCCGGGGCAGACGCCGACCAGCACGCCGACCTTGCCGATGGTCTTGGCGAGCTTCATCGATGTCGCGATGACCTCCTTCGAGGTCTTGTCGCCGCGCACGATCTCCAGAAGCCGCATGACGTTGGCGGGCGAGAAGAAGTGCAGGCCGATCACGCTCTCCGGCCGCGCCGTCGCCGAGGCGATCTCGTTGACGTCGAGATACGAGGTGTTGGAGGCGAGGATCGCGCCTGGCTTGGCGACCTTGTCGAGCCGGGCGAAGACATCCTTCTTGATCGCCATGTTCTCGAACACCGCCTCGATGATGAGGTCGCAGTCCTTCAGGCTCTCAAGCTCCAGCGAGCCGGTCAGCAGCCCCATGCGCTTCTCGACGTCGGCCTCGGTAATGCGGCCCTTCTTGGCGGTGTTCTCGTAATTCTTGCGCATCACGCCGATACCGCGATCGAGCGCCTCCTGCTTCATCTCGACGATGGCGACCGGGATGCCGGCGTTGAGGAAGTTCATCGAGATGCCGCCGCCCATCGCGCCCGCGCCGATGACGCCGACCTTCTTCACCGGCAGGACCGGCGTCTGGTCGGGAACGTCGGGGATCTTCGCGGCCTGACGCTCGGCGAAGAAGATGTGCCGCATCGCCGCCGATTCCGGGCTGACGATCAGTTTGCCGAACAGCGTCCGCTCCACCGCGATGCCCTCGTCGAAGGGCAGGTTCACGGCGGCCTCGATGCACTGGATGATCAGTTCCGGTGCCTTCTGGCCCCGGAAAGCGCGGGCGTTCTTCTTGCGGAAGGCGGCGAACAGTTCCGCGTTGCCGCGGTCGGCAGCGACTTTCTCGTCACGGTCGCGCACGCGCGGCGACGGCTTGCCGACCACCGATTTGGCAAAGGCGATCGCCCCCGTCTTCAGATCGCCCTCGACCACCGCGTCGAAGACGCCGGACTTCACCGCCTCGGCGGCGGAGATCTGGTCGCCCGAGGTCATCAGGGCGAGTGCCTTCTCGGCCCCGACCAGACGCGGCAGGCGCTGCGTGCCGCCGGCGCCGGGCAGAAGGCCGAGCTTCACCTCCGGCAGGCCAGCGCGGGCGCTCGGCACCGCGACGCGGTAGTGGCAGGTCAGCGCGACCTCCAGGCCGCCGCCCAGCGCCGTACCGTGAATGGCGGCGACGACCGGCTTGGTGGCGTTCTCGATCGCCTCAAAGGTTTCGTTGAGGCCGACCGTCGGCGTGCCGCCGGGCTTGCCGAACTCCGAAATGTCGGCCCCGGCGATGAAGGTCCGCCCACCGCAGATGAGGACGATTGCCTTGGCCTCCGCATCGGCCAGCGCCTTGTGGATGCCGTCATAAAGGCCTTGCCGCACCGGCCCGGAGAGGGCGTTCACCGGGGGCGAGTCGATGGTCAGCACGGCGATGCCGTCCTGAACCTCAAGCGTGGTCACGTTGTTGATCGCCACCATGATGCGTCTCCTGGGGGAAAGGGGTTCGGTTGAAAAACTAGAAGCCGTGCAGGCGGCCGAAGCGTTCGCGGTGATAGGCGGCATTGCCGTAGGCCGCCTCAGCGGCGCGCGCCCGCTTGAGATAGAGTCCGGCATCGTGCGCGTCGGTCATGCCGATGCCGCCGTGCATCTGCACCATCTCGTTGGAGATCAGATGCAGCGTTTCGTTCGCCCGCGCCTTGGCGAGCGAGGCGAGTTCGCGGATGTCGTTGGTACCGGTGTCGATGGCCGACAGCGCCGCCTCGACGCAGGAGCGCGTCAGCTCAAGCTCGGTGAACATCTTCGCGGCGCGATGCTGGAGCGCCTGGAAGCTGCCCAGCGTCTGGCCGAACTGCACGCGGACCTTGAGATAGTCGATCGTCGTCTCGAATGCCTGAAGCGCCGTGCCCAGCATTTCGGCCGCCAGCCCCGCCCGCACGCGGTCGAGCGCGGGCTCCAGGACCTCGAAGCCCTTGTCGGGCGCTCCGATCAGCGCCTCCTCGCCGACCGCCACGCCATCGAAGGCGATGACGGCCGCGCCGCGCGAATCCATCAGCTTGAGCGCCGTCCGCGTAACGCCCCTGGCGTCCGCCGGGACGAGGAAGAGGCTGATGCCCGCCGCCTCGCCGGGCTTTCCCGAACTGCGCGCAGCGACGATGAAGACGTCGGCGGCCATGCCGTCGGGGACGAAGCTCTTGGTGCCGTTCAGCGTGAAGCCCGATCCGGTGCGGCTCGCCGCCAGGGCAGTACTGAGCGGCTCGTGGCGCGGCCCTTCCTCGATCGCCAGCGCCGCCACCGCATCGCCCGAGGCGATCTTCGGCAGCCAGGCCTCTTTCTGCGCCGCGGTGCCGCCCAGCATCAGCGCGCTAGCCGCGCCCAGCGCCGAACTGACGAGCGGCGAGGCGACCAGCGTCCGCCCGGTCTCCTCCAGCACCAGGCCGAGGCTGAGATAGCCGAACTCCGAGCCGCCATAGGCTTCCGGCACCACGATCCCGGCCCAGCCCATCGCCGCCATCTCGGCGTAGAGGGCGGGGTCGTAACCGAAGGCCGCGCCCGAGTCGCGCAGCTTGCGTAGCGCCTGCACCGGCGCCTTGTCCTTCACCCATTCGCGCGCGGAATCGCGCAGGATGGTTTGCTCTTCGCTCAGCACGGCCATTGGCGTTTTCCCGTCTTATTGGTGGTCGAGCAGGCCGAGCATGCGCTTGGCGACGATGTTGTTCTGGATTTCGGTGCTGCCGCCATAAATCGTGACCGCTTTTCCGCCCAGCCAGCCCCGTACCATCCCCAACTCATAGGCATTGAATCCCTCGCCTTCCCAGCCGAGGCCCTGGTGGCCCATCATCTCCATGGAGAGTTCGGCGCGATCCTGCGCGATCTTCGCGCCGACATTCTTCATGATCGAGGTCGCGGCGCTCGGTCCCGACCCGGACTTCGCTTCCGCCGCCGCCCGCGACAGCGTCAGCGCGAAGGCCCGCGCTTCCATGTGATGGGCGATCAGGCGCTGGCGGAGATCGGCGTCGGCGACGCGGCCCGCTTCGTCGCGCCCTACATATTTGTCGACCATCCGCTCAAGGTCTGGCGCGCCGAAGCGGGCCGTGCCGCCCCCCGTGCCGCCCCCCGCGCCCGACAGGCTCTGCCGCTCGAACTGCAACAGCCGTTTGGCGATCGACCAGCCGCCGTTCAGCGGCCCGACCAGCTGATCCTTCGGCACCTTCACGTCGGTGAAGAAGGTTTCGCAGAAGGGCGAGTTGCCCGAGATGAGCTGGATCGGCCGCACCTCGACGCCGGGCGACTTCATGTCGAACACCAGGAACGAGATGCCCTCGTGCTTGCGCGTCGTGTCGGTGCGCACCAGACAGAAGATCCAGTCGGCGTACTGGCCGCCCGAAGTCCAGATCTTCTGCCCGTTCACCAGATAGTGGTCGCCCTTGTCCTCGCAGCGCGTCGCCAGCGACGCGAGATCCGACCCCGCACCCGGTTCCGAGAATCCCTGGCACCAGCGCGTCGTGCCGTTGACGATGCCCGGCATGAAGCGCTGCTTCTGGGCCTCGGTGCCGTACTCCAGCAGCGTTGGCCCGAACATCATCACGCCCATGCCGCCGATCGGGCTGAAGGCCCCGATCTTCACCATCTCCTGGGAGAGAACCCGGGCCTCGTCCTTCGAAAGCCCGCCGCCGCCATAGGCCTTGGGCCAGGTCGGAACGCCCCAGCCCTTGGCGCCCATCGCCCGCTTCCAGGCGAGGAAGTCGGGCTCGTCGGTTTCGACGTTGAGGTTCACCATGATGGCCGCGCGGCCTTTTAGCGACGCCGGAAAGTTCGTCGCCAGCCATTCCCGCGCTTCGGCGCGAAAGGCGGCAAGCTCTGGCGTATCGGTGGCGGCCATGCGTTTCCCCTCGGATGCCCCTTCTCGGGCCTTCTTGCGGGCGACATGAGGGAATCCTTGTCGCGGGAGGTCAATCCCTCCCTAGCGTCAAGCTTGCGCGATTGACCTTGGTCAAAGCGCGCGTTCTCCTGCACTGCAAAAAGAAAATGATGGAGCCTTGTGAATGACTGCCCTCAGCCGCCGGTGCCAGCGACAGTCGGGAATGAGACTGGCACTGTGCCTCTATGCGGCCCTGCTGACTGGTCTTTCCCCCGCCGGGACGGCCGCCGGAAGCGGGTTCATGGACGTGGTATGTACAATCGCCGGCGCGGTAAACGTGCCCGCAGGCCAGCCCCCGCGCCCAGACGATCGACAGATGGCAGGCCACTGCACGGGTGCGACGATGGCCGGCGCCTGCGTCCTACACAATCCTCGGCGTGCTAGATCGCGCCGCGCGGCGGGCCAGATGCGCCGCCGTCTGGCCTTTGCGATTCGCCCTGTCTGGATGCGCCGCCGCGCCTGAGTTCAGGCCGCGTCATTCTCGTTGTCGTTCTCAATGATTCGCCAGGCTGCGCCATCGAGATCCTCGTACTGGTTCGATCGCAGCGTCCACATGAAGACAACAAGCGCCCCGATGCCGAGCACCAGCGCGGCCGGGATCAGGATGACCAGTGCGTTCATACGGCCTTGCCCTTCAAGAGTCGCAGCGCATTCAGCGTCACCACGAGCGAAGATCCGGACATCGCAATGGCTGCAATCAACGGCGTGACGAGGCCGGCGGCGCCGAAGGGGATGGCGAAGACGTTGTAAATGGCTGCAAAACCAAAGCCTTCCAGCACGCGGCGACGGCATTTGCGCGCCACATCAACGCATTCCAGGAGCGGCGCCAGGCGTTCCGAGCAGAAAACGAAGTCCGACGAGGCCTGGGCCGCGTCGGCGGCCGAGGCCGGGGCGATCGAGACATGGGCGGCGGCGAGGGCGGGCGCGTCGTTGAGGCCGTCGCCGATCATCAGCACCTTGCGCCCGGCCTTCGCGAGACCGGCGAGATAGGCGACCTTGCCGGCGGGCGTCGTGTCGGCGCGCCACTCGGCGATGCCCAGCATGGCGGCGAGCGGCTCGGCGACGGCGCGACGGTCGCCGGAGAGGAGATGCACCTCAAGCCCACGGCTTCTGAGGCCCTCGACCAGGACCGCCACGTCGGGCCGCAGCCGGTCCTCGAAGGCGAAGCGCACCGGCGCGGCCGTCCCGCGCCGCAGCCACAGTTCCATACCGCCGTCCCCGGCCGCCGCCGCGCCGGTCCAGCTGCCGCGGCCCAGCCGCCAGGTCTCGCCGCCGATCTCGGCTTCGACGCCGAAGCCCGGCACCTCGCGCGCCGAGGCCTCGACGATGCCGGGGCCGGCGGCGGCGGTGAGCGCCCTCGCCAGCGGATGGCGGCTCGCCCGGGCGAGCCGGGCGGCGTCGGCGAGATCGCGCGCCTCGGGCGCGCCGCAGAGCGCCGGAC
>CALMPK010000144.1 GCA_937873575.1 uncultured Hyphomicrobiaceae bacterium | reverse complement strand
TACCGCCTGGACCGGGGCGGCCGGGCCGCCGGCGCCTATGTTCGGTGCGCCCGCCGAGAAGTTCAGCATGGCAGGCACCCGGCCGATCGACTGGAGCGCGAAGAACGTGACGGCGACACCGGCCGAGTTCGGCAGCAGCACGCCGACCGCTTCGCCGACGCCCGCGTAGGGCACCAGCTTGGCCCCGAGCACCTGTGATGCCGTGAGCAGGCGCTTGTAGGAGAGCTTCGTGCCGAGCGGATCTTCGACGGCCGGCTTGCCGGTTTCGCGCTCGTCGCGTGCAAGGGCGAGCGCCTCGAACAGCGTCTGGTCGATGGGAGCGGTCTTCACCGCCGCTTCCACCATGATGTCCTGAAGCGCGGCGCCCGCGGCCTGGCGGCGCATGCGGCCTTTCAAAGCCGGATCGACCGGCAGGTGGACGGGCGGCAGGATGGTGACGCGCGTCTTCGGAAACCACACCTTCTTCGTCTGCTGGGCGCTGAGGTAACCGAACTTGGAGCGCTCCAGGCCATCGATGCGCACGGGCACGATGATCGCATCGGCCTTGTCGGCGATCATCGCCGTGCCGTCGTAGACCTTCATCAGTCCGCCCGTGACGGTGAGACGGCCTTCGGGGAAGATCACCAGCGTCTCGCCGGCCTTGACGTGATTGATGAGGCTGCGCGTGCCGAGCGGCCGCGTCGGATCGATGGGCCACGCCTTGGCGAGCTTCAGGAACGGCTTAACCCACCACGTATTGGCCATGCCGGTATCGATCGCGAAGCCGGCGTGCGACGGCAGCAGCGAGTACATCAGCGCGGCGTCGAGCAGGCTGACGTGGTTCGGCGCGATGATCGCCCGCTCGCCCTCCTTGGGCAGGTTCTCGCGGCCGGTCACCTCGACACCGAGGAAGGTGTTGAACAGGAACATGCCGAGGTCTTGCAGACCCTCGCGTCCCCAGGCGCGCATGACGAGCCCCATGACCACGAAGTTCGCCAGACCGAGGGCCAGGAGCAGCCAAGGCAAGGAGGCTCCGGTGAACTGCAGCGCGGCAAGGCCGAGGCCGCCGACCGTCATGAAGGCGGCGTTCAGAACGTTGCAGGCACCGATCACGCGGGCGCGCCGGTCGGCCGGTGCCCAGGCCTGAACCGCGGCGAACGAGGGGACGATGTAGAGGCCGCCAGCGATGGCGAGGCCGGCGAGACCGGCGAGAAGCGTGACGCCCGAGGCCGATGCGAGGAAACCGTCGAGCGCGAGCGGCGGGTTCGCCGGAACGAGCGTCGAGGCGACAGAGGCGAGGACGAGCGCGGAGGCGCCCATCAGCGCCGCGCCGACCGGGACGAGTGCGAGGTTCGGACGGTTCTTGCTCGCACGCGCGGCGAGCATCGAGCCGACCGCGATGCCGATGGTGAAGACGACGAGGCCCGCGGTGACGACGTCCTTGGTGCCGCCCACCGCGTCCTTGAGCAGCGGCGGCAGCAGCGACAGGGCAACAGCGCCGACCAGCCAGAACCAGGACGTCACGAGACCGCCGATCCACAAGCGCCGGTCGGCCTTGAGGTCGCGCACCAGTTGGACAGTCGAGGTCCACGGATTGGCGGCGATCTTCAGGTGAGGAGCGGCCTCGCCGGTCGGAGGGATGGCGTGGGCGGTGAGCCAGCAAACGACGGCGAGCGCGACGACGGTGATCGCGAGAGGCCAGACGTCGGTGCCGGGCGTCATCGCCATGCCACCCGCAATGGTGCCGGCAAGGATGGCGAGAAAGGTCGCGCCTTCGACCAGCGCGTTGCCGGCGGGCAGTTCGCGCGTTTCGAGGTGCACCGGCAGGATGCCGTATTTGATCGGGCCGAACAGCGCGCCGATGACGCCGTAGAGGCCGAGGGCGACGAACAGCACCGGCACCGAGTGGAGCAGGAACCCGGTTGCCGCGATCAGCGCCACAGGGATTTCGGCGAGCTTCAGCCGCCGGGCGATGAAGGCTTTGTCGTAGCGGTCGGCGAGTTCGCCGCCGAGGCCGGACAGAATGAAGAACGGTGCGATCAGTACGGCGCCGGCAAGTGTTACCAGCGTTGCGCCCTGGCTGCCGCCGATCTGGTAGAGAATGAGGATGACGAGGGCGTTCTTGACGAAATTGTCGTTGAGCGCCGAGAGAAACTGGCACCAGAACAGGGGTGCGAAGCGGCGCGATTTCAAAAGGGAAGCGGACATCTGGTCCTCGAGGGGCGATCCATGGCCTCGGCTTTTGGCGAGGCGGAACTCAGGGGATGCGCGCCGGGTGGTCGGTTTCAACTCTCGCCGGCACAACGGGTTGCGGGATAAGCCTCTTATCTGCTGCGAACTTGGTTAATGATCGCACCAACGTGGTCGCTTGTTGACGCAGCGGCATCGGAAATTCGGGGGAAACGGCGTTTTGTCGATGCCGACGAGGCGGGCGTCGGCGTCGGCGACGATCCGCGCTGCCCGGGCGACCGGGCCGAGCAGGGCATCGCCCAGCCGGGTGAGCGTGGCCGAGACGGCGCGTGCGGGCCACCACCTTCGGCCACCTCGACGACTTCGCGAAAGGTTTGTGCGGCCGTGCTTCTGACTTGCCATGAGCTTCCTCCGATAATGAACATCGTTCACGATCGTATATATAGCACATAATGAACGACGTTCAAGATGGGTCGACGGCTCGCCCGTGCCAGTCGCTTGATCGTGGTTTCCGGAGTGTTATGGAAGGAGTCCTCACGCGCTTGCGCCGCACCCCTTGGCGGCGATGGTATGCGCGGAGATGGCGACAGCGTGGAGCGAACCCGTGCCGGCGACTGGGGCCCCCGATATCGAGATCAACGTCAACGGTGAATCCCGGGCGGTCGCGCCGGGGCATCTCGCCGATGTGTTGCGGCAACTCGGGTATGGCGAGACCAAGGTCGCGACCGCGCTCAACGGCGATTTCGTCCCCGAGCGGCAGCGGGCGGTGACCGGCGTGAACGCTGGCGACCGCATCGAGATCGTATCGGCGCGGCAGGGAGGGTGACGGGGAAGGGGGGGGGGCGCGCCATCACCGCGCGGGGCCGTCCGCTCCATCACTTCGAAGCTACGTGCTCGGCGTCGCTCTATTCACGCTCGCGTCGTTCGTGGTCTCTGGTCCCTGCCAACTCAAATCGCTACATTCCCCGCATGAATGCATTCGATCCCAATCGCCGTCCTGCCCCACGACCGCTGTCGTTCTACGGCCGCGAGCTGTCGTCGCGCCTGCTGCTCGGAACGGCGCTCTATCCTTCGCCCCAAATCATGAGCGAGGCGGTGCGTGCGTCGCGGGCCGGCATCGTTACGGTCTCGCTCCGGCGCGAGGCCGCGCGCGGACGCAACGGCGAACGGTTCCTTGAGCTCGTCCAGGCGCTGGGCGTGCTGCTGCTGCCGAACACGGCCGGCTGCCGCACCGCCAAGGAGGCGATTACCACGGCGCAGATGGCGCGCGAGTTGCTCGGTACTGATTGGATCAAGCTCGAGGTCATCGCCAACGACGACACGTTGCAGCCGGACTTGTTCGGCCTCGTCGAGGCAGCGCGGGAGCTGAACCGGCAGGGCTTCAAAGTCTTCCCCTATACGACCGAGGATCTCGGAGCCGCCGAGCGCCTCGTCGCGGCGGGTTGCGAGGTCTTGATGCCTTGGGGCGCGCCGATCGGAACGGGTCTTGGCCTCAACAACCGCTACGCGCTGAAGACGATGCGCGCTTATTTTCCCGATCTTCCGCTGGTGGTGGACGCCGGCATCGGCGCGCCGTCGCATGCCGCCGAAGCCATGGAGATGGGGTACGACGCGGTCCTGCTGAACACCGCCGTCGCCAAGGCGGGCGATCCGGTTCGCATGGCCGAAGCGTTCGCCAAGGCGCTGGAGGCTGGACGAGCGGCTTACGAGTCCGGCCTGATGGAAAAGCGTGACATGGCGCAGCCATCGACACCTGTCGCAGGAACGCCGTTCTTCGATCTCGGCGGCACGGGCGGCGGCACGGGCGGCGGTACGGGCGGGAAAGCGCGGAGCGGGCCATGACCGCGGCCACCCTCGACGAAGCACCGGCCAATTCAGGCCGCCGCCTCGACGTGTTCTATCCCATTCTGCCGGACGCGGGTTGGATCGAGCGGCTCGTGCCGCTCGGCATCCGCACCGTGCAGCTTCGCCTCAAGGACGCGCAGCCCGACGACGTGAGACGCCAGATCGCGGCGTCGCTCGAGGTCTGCCGGGCGAACGATTGCCAGCTCATCGTCAACGACTATTGGCGCGACGCGCTCGCGCTCGGTGCCGACTACATCCATCTCGGCCAGGAGGACCTGGCGTCGGCCGACCTCGCGGCCATCCGGCGCGGCGGCCTGCGGCTCGGCCTCTCGACACATTCGCCCGAGGAACTCGAAACCGCGCTCGCCGCTTCGCCCGACTATGTCGCGCTCGGCCCGATCTTCGAAACACGGCTCAAGGCGATGAATTGGGCACCGCAGGGCCTCGAGCGGCTCGGTGCGTGGAGGCGGCGCATCGGCGCGCTCGAACTGGTCGCCATCGCCGGACTGACGCCCGAGCGGGCGAGTGCCGCGCTCGCGGCAGGGGCCGACAGCGCGGCCGTCATAACGGATTTCATGGCCGCCACCGATCCGGTAGAACGGGTGAAGACGTGGCTGGCATGGGCCGCCGGCGAACGGCGTGCGCCTCCGGCCCATTGATACTCGGCGGTAAACGCCGAGCAGCCCCTGGATTGTGACAGTCGAGAGTGCCTATCTCCTCGTGGCAGAGGCGCGCCCCGCGCCCGAGACATCGCGTGAGACCAATGGCCTACCGCTTCAAGTTGAACGAGCCTGTCGACAAGGGCCTCCTGCGTATCGCCGAGGAGCAGATCGATCTCGCCATCGAGCATCTGCGCTCGGGCGAGGATCGCGTCACGGCGATCCACGAGGGTCGCAAGTGCCTGAAGCGGTTGCGCGCGCTGATGAAGCTCCTGCGCCCGGCGATCGAGGGCGAAGGCTACCGCCGCGAGAACGAGCGGTTCCGCGACATCGCGCGGCTCCTGTCGGGCACGCGCGACAGCGACGTGCTGCGCGCCACGGCCCAGCGCTTCGCCGACGGCGGTACGGCGAAGGTTCGCAAAGCCGCGCTCGCCCTGGTGGCCGGGGAGGATGCGGCAAGGAGATCGGCCGCCGCGCCGGGCAATGGCGGTGGGCCGGTAGAGGAGGCGATCGCGGCTCTCGTCGCGGCGCGCAAAGAACTCGACGTCCTGAAGCTGCGCTCGAATGGTTTCGGTGCGCTCCGGCGCGGGCTCGAAAAGAACTACCGCGATGGGCGCCGCGCCATGATGGCCGCCTACGACGAGCATCACGACGAGGCCTTTCACGAGTGGCGCAAGGCCGTGCAGGCCCACTGGCGCCACATGGGCCTGCTGGAGCGGGTGTGGCCGGAGGTGATGGGCGCGCGCGCAGTGCTCGCCAAGGAGACAGCCGACCTGCTCGGCGAGGACCACGACATCTACATGCTGATCGCCAAGGCGATGGCCACGCCGGAGGATGCGCGCAGACCCGTGGACAACCGCGATCTCATTGCCGTGGCGCGCCAGCGTCAGCAACAGATCCGGCGCGAGCTCGCCGCGAAGGGAGAAGCCCTCTACGCAGAGCCGGCCGCCGAATTCGCCGATCGCATCGGCCATTATTGGCATGCGGCAAAGGCAGCGCGACGGCTGGCCCGCCGCAACGCGGCCGAGGCGGCCGAAACCAGCGGTGAGGAGATCGAGACATCGAACGACGCGGCGCCTCGCCGCGAGGCAAGGCCTGCCAAGGATCAGGTGCCGCCGAAGCGAGACGCGAAACAGGGGCCCGCAGGCCCGTCGGGTAGGGTCCCGGCCCAGACACTGGAGCGTGGCCAAGATTTTCCTCTCCCGACCTCGGACGGCAGCGTCCCGGACGAGCCGAACACCGGCAAAGAGGGCGAGAAAGCGGATGCCAAGGCCATCGGCCAGGGCCGCAAGGGCAAAGTCAAGCCGGTGCGCGATGGCGCCAAGGGCTCGTCGGGGGCGTCGCCACGCCCTAAATAGCTTTCCAGCAGCGCAGTGTTTGGCGCTCCGGCCGCGCGGAAAGACCCGGTGGGTCACGGCGATCCGTCCGCGGCCGGGGTGAGTATTGGCACTTGCGCGCCGCAGGTATCGGCGGTTAGGCGTGCAACAGCCGCTTGTCCCCGGCTCCGAGGTTCTGGCGCATCCGGCCGTGGGCGAAATTAGAGAAGAGACGGCCGCCCTCCCGCGCCCGATCCGGCCCACCGG
>CALMPK010000143.1 GCA_937873575.1 uncultured Hyphomicrobiaceae bacterium | reverse complement strand
TCAGTGAAGTCGGACAGGCCCATGCGCCCGGGTTCATGCGTCTGACGGAAAATCACCTCGCGTTCGGCGCCGTGCAGGGCGCGCCATGCGCGGATGCGTCGCTCCAGCGTCCGGCGGACGCCGGCCCCGAGTTCGGGATGGCGGCGAATGATCTCCTCGAAGATCGCGATCGGCCGCAGGCCCGGCGCCGCGGCCAGCATCGGCGCGACTTCCTGTTCGAAAACGGCGCTGAGCGGATCCGGACGCCGCCGCTCGCGCGGTTCCTTCTTCGCGGACGGCAGGCGGGGGTCTCGTTCAATGCGATAGGCGGTGGCGGCGCTGATCGACGCCTTGGCCGCCGCGACGGCGACCGGCTCGGTCTGACGGAACTTCATGAAAAGCCTCATCTGGTGGTCGGTGATGTGGCGGCCGGGCAAAAGGCGATTCCTCGAATGCGTGGAATCGCTTGGCTACCCGGCCGGCCGCGACCGTCAGAGGGCTTTCGAAAACGCCTCGCCGTGGGGCTGTAACTGCGGTCGGCCTACGGCCTCCCTCCGTCACAGCCCCACGGCGATTCTCATCCTGATTGACGCGCTGTTCTCATCTTGTTTGTCGCGCGGCAGGCGGCTCTGGTTGAATGACGGATCGTGCATCCGGCTTCGACCCGAGCATCCAAACCATGTCTGGTCCTATGACTTCGTCGAGGGTCGGACCCACGATGGCAGGAGATTCCGCATGCTCAACATCATCGACGAGTTCACCAGGGAATGCCTTGCAATCCGCATCGATCGCAAGCTCAACTCGACCGACGTCATCGACGCCCTGTCGGACCTGTTCATCCTGCGTGGTGTGCCCGGCCATGTCCGTTCCGACAACGGCCCGGAGTTCATCGCCAAGGCTGTACGGGAGTGGATCGTAGCCGTCGGCGCAAAGACAGCGTTCATCGAACCTGGAAGCCCTTGGGAGAACGGCTACTGCGAGAGCTTCAACTCGAAGCTCCGCGACGAACTGCTCGACGGTGAGATCTTCTACAGCCTCGCCGAGGCCAAGATCATCATCGAAGCCTGGCGGCGGTACTACAACACCGAGAGGCCACACTCGTCGCTTGGATACAAGCCACCGGCACCCGAGGCCATCATCTGGCCTGCGCCAGCAAGCGGAGCAGCACCGTCATCTGCCCAGGCAATAGCCCCAAGGCCGATCATGAACTAAGATTGAAACCGGACCACCCTATGGGGTCAGGCCAAGAGCGTAGTTCTGAAACACCATCGCAATGTTGCGATCTTTTGGTGAGTCAGAGACGTCGGAAAAGAGTCGGCGGCGGGCGCCCCTCCTCAGCCGGTCTGCCCAACCCTAACCCTCGCTGCTCATATCATGCCCCTTGCCGGCTGCGATCGAAGGTGTATATTCGATCTGCTTTCCTTATACACCAAGATAGGCACATCCATGCCGCTTCACATCAAGGACAACGCCGCAAGCGCAGCGGTCCGTGAGTTTGCGCAGCGGCGCCGCCTGACCCTGACGGAGGCTGTGCGCGTCGCCTGCGAGGAGGCGCTGGCGCGCGATCGCCACGCCCAGCCGGTCGCAAACAGGCTCGCCGAGGTTCACGCACAGGTCAGGGCGGCCAAGCCTACAGGCCGGCGGGCCGACAAGAGGTTTTTCGACGCCGAATGGGCCGAGCACAAATGACCCGGCCGATAAACCTCATGGTCGAAACCAGCGCACTCGTCGCGATCCTCCTCGAGGAACACGGCTGGCAGGCACTCGCCGAACAAATCGCGGAATCAGAGGCCGCAACGACCTGCGTCAATATCTTCGAAGCGACGCTCGCTCTGTCACACGAGCGGCAGTTCAAGCCCACCGCCGCGCTGGAACTCGTTGAAGCTGCCTGCAAGAGTCTCGACGTCCAAGTCACGGGTGTGCTTCCGGCATTGATCTCAACCGCCGTGAATGCGCGCGAGCGCTATGGATCCGGACGATACCGCTTGAACTTCGGCGACTGCCTCTCTTATGCCGCAGCCCGACATTCCGGCGCGCGCCTTCTCTACGTTGGCAACGACTTCGCCAGAACCGACGTGAACGATCCGCGGCCGCCCAACCTTTGAGCCACCTAACCGGCGCATCAAACCCGCGCGCCGGAAAGCAGCAACGCGCGATAACTGCTCGAGCTTGGTCTGGGTCGTGAAAGACTCAGTCCCACAGCGTCACGACCTTCAAAGCTAATTAAAGTCGAGCTCACCAGAAGGATTTGCTCGACGCCCATGTCTCGGCCTGGAGCCTCACCGACGCCGCAGCTTTCCGAGACCGCCTGCGCCGTTATCGCATTTAGTAAATGCAGCCTGCAGTCTAGCCATAGCGGCGACCTGAGCCAACGGGGTAAGCCTTATCCGCAATTGCGCCCTGTTTGCTTCGATTGATGCCGATCCAAGGCAGACGCGACAGCTGAATGTGCGCGACCCCGGACGATATCGCGCAGCGGTTACGATTTTCTCGGTTACGTTTCGGCTTGGACGCAAAGTTACGATTGTATGTGGAAGTGCAGAGTGCCTCGCGCTCGGCAAACATCGCGGCCGGGACGATTGTGAGAGACACTCAGACCGAAGTTTTTCCCTATCGTGGGGCGTCGCAGCTTCAGCTGTCGTTCATCAGGACGTTCTTGCGGAAGTCGGCGACGGCGCGCGCGATCCTGTTCAACCTGAGGGCGTCGGGACCGGCGCGGTGCGGGATTGGCCAGCAGTGGTCCGCTGCGGTCCGGATCTTCGCGAGATCGGCGTAGGTGAGCCCCTGCTCGATCGCCAAAGTTGCATCGAGAGCGTCGAAATCGGTGAGTTGCCAGGGGCAAGCGCGATCTACGGCGCTGTAGAGCCGCTCGAGCCACTTTCCGTCGGCGGGCGGATTATCAGAGACAAGAATCGCGCCTCGCCAGGCCTTGTCGAGGCGTTCACCGACTGCGTCTATGGAATGCCCTGCTCGAGGAGAGCTTCGTACGCGATCGCGTGGATCGTGTGCGCTGCGTCAGAAAAGTCCGTTTTCGTCCAGTCGGCGGCGGGTCGGATGAGCGCAGCCTCAGGCGCCTGCTCGTCGTCGACGGACCAGCCGACTTCGATTGGATAGCTCTCCTTGTGCAGCCCCGAGGCCACGAGATCGATGACTGTGATTGATTTGTGGCTTTGCCATTCGGCAATGCTCGGCTCAGCGTGGGACAACTCTGCTACGCCGCTAGCGGTAATCCGAACCGCCCTATGTCGATCTTTAGGCAGCGACCGCTTTAGTCGTCGCCGAGGCTGAAGGCATACGGCGGCGGACGCTGTATGTTAGGCGCTTCCTGCGGTGGCATCGGCAGTCGGTGTTCAATCGCCGGGATCTATCGCGCTGACGACACGGGCGACGATTTCCGTCATGGTCGCTTTATCCAGCGTTTCGATAAATCGGGCGCCTCCAGCGCGGACCCGAGCAGGAATATCGAAGCTTCGAACCTGATTGCAGACGGCAATGCCGGTTGTCTGGTGGCCGCTGATCACAACAGCAAGACCTAGGTCGCGCGCGAACGCTCCCCCGGTCGTTATCGGAACGGTCATGCTGACGCCCAGAGCGTTGATCTGCCGCGGGGTAATCACGACGAAGCGGTGGCGATCTTTCATCTCGCGACCGGCGACGGGATTGGGATCGATCCAGTAGACGTCGCCGCAGCGCGGGATATCGCTTCGAACCATCAGGCGATTTCTCGGCCAACTGGATCGCCGTCCTGCGCGGGCGCGACTTCAGCCATGAGCCGCTTCATTCCGGCCGCGCCCTTCAGTAATTCGGCAAGCGTGTAGCGCTTTCGGACCCGCTCTGCTGGTCGGGCAATGAGCTGACCAGCTTCGACGGAGAGCGTAACCTCCGCGCCGACATTGAGATCGAGCAGCTTCAACA
>CALMPK010000142.1 GCA_937873575.1 uncultured Hyphomicrobiaceae bacterium | reverse complement strand
CGAGTCGCGCCCCCCCGCGGATGGGGCCCCCCCCCCCCTCTCTCTCCAACCCCCCCCCCCCCCCCGTAACCGGCGGCCGCCCTCTGCCCCCCCCCCCCCCGCCGCGATCGAGGCGCGCCCGCGTCTTTCGATACCGCAGCTCCGCTCCCAGCTTCACGCTGCCGAGGTGGTATTCGACAACGCAGCCATCGGCCGTACCTCGCTCGATCTCGCGCGCCGAATGATCGAGGAGAACTCGCCGGGAGAGGACATTGAGCGCCAGCTCCGCCGCGCCATCGTGGCGGCGACCCAGTTCGGCGATACGGCGATCCATGCGTCGGCTCGGCTCGAGCTCGGCGATCGTGTCGCGTCGCGCGGCGACATGACCACCGCCTGCGAGCATTGGCAGATCGCACGGCAGATCTACTGGGACGAGAGCAGCACGGCCGATCTCGCCGAGGCCGACCGGCGGATGATCGCGGCCGGATGCCCCACGGATTGGGTGCTGAACGACTTCTGAGCAGACGGCCAGGCTTTCGCCCTTCACTGGCGAACGACTTCGACCTCGGTAACCTCGTCGGCACGCACGGCGAACTCGCGCCGGAAGACATTGCCCTGCGATTTGGCCACGGCCAGATAAGAGCCCGGTGCGATGAAGTGGGTCGGCAGCGCGCCGACGCTCTCCTTCACCGTCCGTCCGTCCATGGTCAGCAGCGTCCAGTTGGTGTCGGGCAGCGCCTCGCCGCCCTGGCGCGTGACGAGCTTCAGCGTGACGCGGGCGGGGCGATGCGTCACCGTCACCTCGGTCAACTTTCCGGCTTCGACGGTGATGTCGGAATCGACGGTGGCGTTGGCATCACCGTACGTCGAGACGATGCGGTAGATGCCCGAGTTGAGCCGGACGACGATGCCCGGCCGCGCGCGCGACATCACGCTCGAGCGGCTGCCCGATTGGTCGCGTTCGTCCGACAGGATCTCGTAGTGCACCTTGCTCGCGTCGAGCTTGCTCGACCCGCCGACCTGGACGCGCAGGCCCCCGGCGTTGAGCACGAACGGTTCGGTCGTTTCGACGCCGGTGCCGACCGTGATCTTGCGCGTGATGTGTGCGCGCCCGAACGCGGCGTTGACGACGTAGGTTCCAGGGGCGAGCCGTACCGTCGGCGATCCATCGCGCAAGGTCTGCACGAGTTTGCCGGGCGTGCCCGGGTTGGTGCTCGGCTCGAACAATCGCCAAACGATGTCCTTGTCGATCCGCTGGCCATCGGCGGTGAGGAGCGCGACGAGGCGGATCTGCGAGCGCCCATCGGCGGCCATTCCCATCGCGTCGCGCGGCTCCGGCGGCTTCTGCTTGGTCACCGTCGTCGTGCTGTCGGCGGGTGCGATCGACTCGAGCAGGTTGAGGTTTGACTCCCATCCCGCGGGCGGCTTGACGTGAGGCTCCTCCGCCCGCGGGGCGCTCGCCTGAGTGGCGACGAGCACGAGCGCTAGGATCGCCTGCCGGGCGTAGGTGGCGAACCATCGGGGCACGCGCGCGTGCGCGCCCCGGCGGGACGGGATGTTCGGCAGGCTGGCAGCGTGGCTCATCGTGTCGGCTCCTGCGGCGCTCTAGAATCCGGAGGCTAGAGCGCTTTCACCAGATCAGGGGAGCCGCTCTCGGTTCCGTCTGATCGGATAGTGCACTAGCGGCGCATCTCGAGTGCCTCACGCCCCTCCGGCCAGCGAGCCCGTCTTCAGGCTTCGCTGACGTTCGCGACGACGCGGCGCAACGCGCCCTGTCTCCCGCTGATCCGGTCTACGCCAACCCGGCAATTCGGGCGAGATCGTGATGATGTCCGGCCGGCGCCGGTCTTGTCCTGCGCGGCCTTTGCTTCGCCGTGCCAAGTTCGTGATGGCTGCGAGGCCAGCTCGTTAGCGCCGCCGCTGATCCGAAGTCGGCTTCCTCAATACCGCGCAACTCTAAGGTGCGGTCGGCGACACCGTCTTTCGCTCACCTGCGGCCAAGGCGACCACGACCTCGCGCCGTAACACGCCGGCTCCGCAGCGCAACGTATACCGGCCGGGCGAGACGGCCACCCGCGCCGCCGTCTCGATACCGCGCCAGACGCGAACGTTGGCGGCGTTGCGCAGCTCACAGAGCGCCGCGGAAACGTCGCCACTCATCGGTGCTCCGGTGATCTGCAGTTCGGCGGCCGGAATATCGATCAGGAACGACGCTTCTTGGCCGGCGGCGATCTCGATGTCGCGCTCCGCCGCCGGGCCCGCGGGGCCGAGCCGCGCGGTGAGCCGATAGCGGCCCGGCTCGACCGCGATGGTCCGGCCGGGGGGGACGGTGCGCCCGTAGGGATCGCCTTGGAGGCCCGGTGCCCCGCCGAGGGATTTCAGCGAGAGAAGAACCGGGTGATCGCTATCGGGCTTGCGCGTGTTGACCGTGGTTGAGACGGCGAGACGGCCAAGCTCGCTCGTGAAGCCTTCCCGGGTCACTTCGCCCTGGCGCACGGCGAGCACCCGGCGCAACTCGGCGCCACCGATGGTCGCGGTCACCAGGTAGCTGCCTGTCGATAGTACGAAGGCGGGATTGGGATGTGCGGTCCGCGCGATCACACGCTGTCCGCTCGGGCGTGAGGGATCGTTGACCGCGAGGGTGTAGACGACCTGGTCGGTCGGCCAGCCGCTGGTCGAAAGCTCCAGCCTTCCGGCTTCGAGCGGGAGGGCAACGCTCGTTTCACTGCCGGCCGTTATGGTGATGTCGGTTTCCGCTCGGGCGAGACCAAACTCTGCGACGGCGCGATAGCTTCCAGGTGGGAGCAACGCCTCCGCGGCCGTACCGCGCGCGATCCACAGCGGGGTCGCGATGCCCTGGCGCTCGCCCCCGCGGCGGCCTTCGGCCAGCCGGTCGAGCCGGATCAGAGGCTCCTCGGCTTCGTTTGCGAGCTTCCTCGCGCCGGTCTCGAAACGGGCGAGCCCCGCTCCCAGCACGAGGCTTGCCGTGGTCGTGCCGGCCGCCGCGATTTCGACCTCCTGGTGCACGGCGATCTTGCCGGCGATCGCCTCGACGCGGACGCGACCGGGCTTCGCCGGCATCGACAGCGACGCGGCGACGGTTTCGCTCAGCACCGCGCCCGACTCCACGTCGAGGACACGCCAGGCGAGAGGCATCGTCAGTGGCGGCAGTCCTGCGGGGAGGCGTTCGCAGGAGGAGTAGAGACGAGGGGCGTTTAGATTATAAGCCTAAGACGGGGGGGGGGTTCAAGGGGAGTGAAGGGGTGTGTG
>CALMPK010000141.1 GCA_937873575.1 uncultured Hyphomicrobiaceae bacterium | reverse complement strand
GCTCGGCGCCTTTGGGCAGGTTCGGCTCGGCGCCTGACGATGGCACGCCGCGCAACGGGCTCGTGCGCGCCTCGGCGAGCCTGCGTGCCCGCTCGGTCGCCGCACGGCTCGCGAGAACGGCGGATTGCTCGATCCAGTTCTCCTGGCTGATGCGCCGGCCGAGGTTGAGGGCGGCGGCCAGCGTGCGCACGTCGGCATGGCTGAACGCGGCGATCTGATCGAAGAAGCGGATGCCGCGCGCCGTCAGTGCTTCGGCCGTCGTGCGGTCGATGCGGCGGATACGGGTGAGGTCGTCGGGCGGGCGTTGTGCCGACCACATTGAATCCGCCGAGCGGCCTATGTCCGGCGGGCCGGGATGGATGATGGCGGCGTGTTGGCAGCGTGATGGCGCGTGGGGGAGATGACCGGCGTCGTGCAGCGCCGATGGCAGCGAGGCAACCGAGCACGGGAGGGCCGGCGCCAGCGATTCGGGCACCTGTGATTCAGGCACCAGTGATTCCGGCGGCGGCGTTCGATCGTCCTGCGCTTCTGGTTTCGTTGTTGCGACATGCAACTCGTTGGCGGCCCGCGTGGCGGTAACGTCGACCACGCGCTCAACGGGCGCGGCGGCAAATTCCCTGTCAGCCACGTCCCCTTCATCCACGACTTCGGAGTTCGGGACGATGGCACCAAGCGATTGGAGAGTTTCGAGCGTTTCGATTGCAGCTGAGAGCGCGTGCCAGGCCGTGAAAACGGGGTTGCCGGCGAGGTCTACTTCCGCCTCGGCCCTGAGGCGAGCGGCGTGCGGTGCCCCGCCCGCGCCTTCCGCCACAGCGGTGTGCCAAGCGCTCCAGCCGGCGTGTCGGCCGAGGAACGTTTCGAGCTTGGCGCGCTCATCGGAGAGACGGGCGATGTGGCCGGCGAGATCGATGGACATGGCGCCGCAACTGGAGGGCTTCGATAGGGGCTGGATCGCGCGATCCAGAGCGATCGTCCGCCGCACGCGCAACGTGGAATCCGAGTGCGGCGAAACGGCGTTGACGAAGCGCTGGGCGCGTTCGCCTCGACGCTTCGCACCCTAGACCGGTGCGGCGCTCGAATAAAGCGCCTGGGTCAAAGCAAACTTGGGTCAGACGCGCGTCGTCGCCGCGAGCGCGGATTTGCTCAGGTCCGCCGCAAGGAGCCGATCAGCAGCACCGCGACCATGACGAGAGCGATGCCCAGAAGCTGCACCGGGCCGAGCCGCTCGCCGAACATGGCCCACGCCATCAGTGCTGTGACGGCCGGCACGAGATAGAAAAGGCTCGTCACGCGCGAGACCGCGCTCGCCCGGATCAGCATCAAGAGCAGGCCGATGGCGCCGATCGACAGCACGAGTACCAGCCACGCCATGCCGAGCACGAACTCCATCGTCCAAGCGACGTGCATGGTCTCGAAGGCGAGCGCCATCACCAACGACAGCGCCATCGCGCCGACGTATTGCCAGAACGCCAAGGCGCGCAAATCGCCGGATTGGCCGCGGGCCTTCTGCCAGAGCGTGCCGAGCGTGATCGCGGCGAGGCCGATCGCCGCCGCCGGAACGGCCCATGGGCTCATGTCCGAAGTGCCGAGCGGCGCTGAGGCCGCCAACTTCGGCCCGACCACGAGCGCCACGCCGGCGAGCCCGAGGGCAAGACCGCCCCAGTGGCGTAGCGATACGGTTTCGCCGAGCAGCGGACCGGCGAGGAGTGCCGTCAGGACCGGTTGCAGGCAGACGACCATGGCGACGATGCCGGTCGGCATGCCGTCGCGCAGCGCCCACATGACGCCGCCGATGTAGAGCGCATGGATCAAAGCGCCCGCGATGCCGGCGTCACGCGCGGCTTGGCGCGTGGGGCGGGGCACGAAATATGCGATCGGGGCCAGAACGAGAAGCACGAGGCCAAAGCGAATCGACAGCGCAGTGAATGGCTCGGCGTGCTCGCCTATCACCTTGGAGCCGATGAAGCCCGTCGACCAGAGCAGCACGAATAGCATGGGGGCGAAGCGAAGCAGCATCGGTCAGGCAGCTCTCTGGCGAGGTGGTCTCTCGCAAGCATGGCGGATGTGAGATAGGGAGGTTCGGCGCGGCGGCGCGGCTGGAACGGCCTCCGCTGGCGCTGCTTACGCCGCCAAAGCGCCGAACGGAAGGTGCAGACCGGGCGCACCTGTCATGCTTTATCGCCGCGTCCCCCTTCCCAGGAGTGCGTTGGTCTGAATAGAAGGTTTCCGGCCTGCTGGGTGGCCAACGTCAACCGCGAACGAGAAATATGAAGCGATACAAAGCCCTGATCGAGGCCGTCTACCGGCTGTACGAGCATTCCGGCTTCGCCATGGCGGGCGCGGTGGCCTATGCGGCGGTGGTTTCGCTGTTTCCGTTCTGCATCTTCCTCGGCGCCGTCGCTGGTCTTTTCGGCGGCCGGGAACTCGCGGCGCAGGCGATCGAGGGCCTGTTTCAGATTCTTCCCCCCGATGTCGCACGCTCGCTGGCCCCGCAGGTCGACGCCCTGATGGGGCGGACGCGTATCGACCTTTTGACCGTCGGCGGCGGCATCGCGCTGTTCTTCGCGACGAGCGCTGTCGAAACTTTGCGTGCGGCGTTGAATGGCGCCTACCGCCAGCGCGAGACGCGCTCCTATTTCATCATGCTCGCGCTCTCGATGCTGTTCGTGTTCGTCTCGGCCGTGTCGATGCTGCTGCTGACATGGCTCGTGGTCGTCGGCCCGGGCCTCGCCGCACGGTTCGAGCCATCGCTCGTCAAGCAGATCCTCGATTCGTCCTGGCTCACGGCTTCCGTGCGTTACCTCGTCGGCGCCGCTGTCATGATCGTTCAGCTCACCGTGCTGCACCTGTGGATCACGGCCGGGCATCGCCGCTTCGCCGACGTGTGGCCCGGCATACTTTTGACGACGTTCCTTTGGCTCGCGGCCGCGGGCCTCTATTCGAACTATCTCGCGTTCTCGGACTACTCGCGCTTCTACGCCGGCCTTACCCAGGTGATGGTTGCTCTCATCTTCTTCCAGGTGACGGCCGTGATCGTCATTCTCGGCGCCGAGTTGAACCGCGGCATCATGGAAATCAAGCGCATCACGCGCAACGGCGGCAGCGAAGGCCGAGAGGGATAGCCTCCCCATACGGCCCGGCGCGGCGTTTCGTTTCAAACGATCTGCGTCCGGCCCCGCATTTCATCGTGAACTCCTTTCCTCGTAACGAACGATCCGGCCGCCCCGAATTTCCCTGCAGGTGCCGCGATCCACGGAGGGCCAGGCACCGTGAACGGCTCTCCTGCACAATTCGAAATTCGAGGATTCCCCCATGAAGATCTCTGCTCGTTCCGGCGCTGCGCTGGCCGCCACCGCCGCTACGCTTCTGCTCTCCGGTGTCGTCGCATCGCAGGTGTCCGCCGCTGGCGCTGAAGCGCAGGGCCACTGCGTCGGCGCCAACGCTTGCAAAGGCCACGGCGCCTGCAAGTCGGCAAGCAACTCGTGCAAGGGGCACAACGCCTGCAAGGGCAAGGGCTTCCTGTCCATGACCAAGGCCGAGTGCGAGAAGATCAAGGACGCGAAGTTCGAAGAGATCCTGCAGAAGAAGATCTAACCGCACGACACAGCTTCGATCTCAATTGCAATCACTGGTGGGCGGCGGGGGCATGCGTTCTGCCGCCGCCCGCCCCACTTCAGCTCAGGCGCGCGGCAAGTCACATGGGGAAGATCAATCGATCCGGAAAGAACGGGAACGCGGCACGCCACGCCGTGAAAAGCTCCGAACGTCCGCGTTATCTCGGCTTCGGATTGGGGCTGAGGCCCCAGCATTACACCGATATACTCGGCGCCGAGCCCCAAGTCGACTGGTTCGAGGCGATTTCCGAGAACTACATGGTGCCGGGCGGGCAGCCGCTGGAGATGTTGCGGCGCATTCGCGAACGCTATCCCATCGTGCTGCACGGCGTCTCGCTTTCGATCGCGTCCACCGCGCCGCTCGACCTCAACTATCTCGCGGCTCTCAAGGATCTCGCGCTTCGCTTCGAGCCGGAATTCGTGTCCGATCACCTGTGCTGGACGGGCGTGCATGGCGTCAATCTGCACGATCTTCTTCCCATTCCCTACGCGCAGGAGGCGCTCGATCACGTCGTGGAGCGGATCGATCAGGTGCAGAACTATCTCGGCCGCCCTATCGCCATCGAGAACGTCTCGTCCTATGTGCGCTTTGCGCAGTCGGACATGCCGGAGTGGGAGTTTCTCGCCGAGATGACGCGGCGCACCGGATGCTGGCTGGTCCTCGACGTCAACAACGTGTTCGTCTGCGCCTTCAACCACGAGTTCGATCCGCTCGACTTCATCAACGGTATTCCACGCGATCGCGTCGTGCAGTTCCATCTCGCCGGCCACGAGCACAACGTCTCGCACATCATCGACACGCACGACGCGCTCGTTCCCGAACCGGTGTGGCAGCTCTATCGCGCAGCGGTCGAGCGCTTCGGCCACGTGTCGACTATTATCGAGCGCGACGACGATATTCCGCCCTACGCCGATATGGTCGCGGAGCTTTCGATCGCGCGCGCGATAGCCGAGGAGATGCTGCCGGAGCTGCGTAGTGCGGCAGGCGTCGATGCGACGGCGAGCGCCAACAATGCCTGAGAGGTCCGCCAGCATGACGCTCGCCGAACTGCAGGCGATATTCCAGCGCGCGGTTGTCGCTGGTGACGATGACCTGTTACCGCTGATCCGCGATAGTTCGCGGACCGGGCGCGAAACGCTGCTCGGCGTCTATCGCCACGCCTACGCCGCGCGGCTCGTCGAGATCGTGCGCAACGATCATCCGGCTCTCGCCAGCTATCTCGGTGACGAAGCGTTCGACGGGATGGCGCGTCTCTACGTTGCCGCCCATCCGTCGACTACACCCAACGCGCGCTGGTTCTCGCGTCACCTGCCGCGCTTCGTGGCGACTACGGAGCCCTATTCGGCGCATGCCGAGCTGGCCGAACTCGCGGCCATCGAGAAAGCACTCAACGATGCCTTCGACAGCCCCAGCGACGACGTTCTGACGCTCGAAGCGCTGGCAACGGTCCCGCCCGAAGCATGGCCGTCGCTGGGCTTCACACCGCATGCTTCGGCGCGGCGCCTCGATCTTACGACCAACGCGCTTGCGATCTGGATGGCGTTGCAGGCGGACGCAACGCCGCCGAGTGCGCAGGGCTTGCCCGATGTCGAACGCCTGTTGATCTGGCGCGAGGAAATGACGCCGAAAGTGAGAGCGCTCGGCGAAGAGGAAACGATGCTGTGGGGCGAGGCGGCGCAGGGCGTCGCGTTCGGTGTTCTCTGTGAGCTGGCGGCGACCTATGACGATGCGGAGCACGCGCCACTGCGAGTCGCGCAGTACTTGCAGACTTGGCTTGCGGCCGGCCTTCTCACGACGGCGACACGTGGCGGATGGTCGGCTGATCGGTGTGTAGCGGAACCGGAGACGAGCTGGCTCCGCGAGACAGGCGATCACCAGCGCGCATGATCGAGAGCGGGCCTTCCCATCTCGGATAAGAGGTCGGAGATCCGGATCTCGATGATCTCGCGCCGCTGCTGCGCGTCGGCGGCGATGCGAGAGGCTGTCGCGGCAACGGGATCGTCGGCGAGTCTGCCGGCGGCAACACGTAAGCGGTCGAGGATGAAATCAACGGTGAGGGTATTCTCGAGTGCCGCGATGTTTTCGGGCAGCCATCCGGCATCATAGATCGTACAGTCGGACTCGGTGAGGTAGGGGCCACCGCCGCCCTTCTGCGGCGTCCATTCCGGATAGATCGGGTTGTCGGCGTCGATATAGATGAGGCCCGAAGCGTACATCACCGCGGTGATGCACTTGCCGCGGCTGTCGAGCGTCCACCATCGCTGCCAGATGAGATCGGTGAGTGGCGCGATATAGCCGAGTGAGTTGAACCGCCAGATCGCGCTGTGACCGGCCGCACTCCGGCTGCCGAACCAACTTCCGTCTTCGGCATCGATGCGGTCGAGCAGGCCATCGACGAAGATGTCGTAGAGGCGTGAGCGCTGTTGGTCGTCGAGCATCCTGCCGATGATGCGCCCGCGATGCAGTGCGAGGTGGAATTCGGCGGAGCCCGCTTCGGCAGTGCGGTTGTCGAGCAGCGTGTCGTACCAGTATTTCACGCACGACGGGAAAAGGTGCCGGAAAAGCTCGGGCTGCAGGTGTTCGACGTAGGCGAGGTCGTTGAAATACTCCCAGAGGTCCGGTTCGGGGACGGCATTCCAATCGCAGCGCGCCAGCTTGTGCAGTGTTTCGCCGAAGCCGTCGAATTGCTGTTGCCAGACAAACGACGGCTTCTCGACCTCGCCGATGATCGACCGGATCCTGTCATCGTCTACGCGACGGGCCACGGAGCGAACCCTGTTGTTTTAGCCTCACACCACCTTGCCGGGGTTGAGGATGCCGACGGGGTCGAGCGCGTGCTTGATCGAACGCAGCATGTCGATCTCGACCGCGCTCTTGAAGCGGACGAGTTCGCCCCGCTTCATGCGGCCGACGCCATGCTCGGCCGAAATCGAGCCTCCCATTTCGACGATCAGCTCGTGCACAGCCTCGGCGATCTCGTCCCAGCGGGCAAGATAAGCCTGCTTGTCCATGCCGATTGGCTGGCTGACGTTATAGTGCACGTTGCCGTCGCCGAAGTGGCCGAATGGCACGGGACGCGCGCCGGGGCAGAGCTTCTCGATCAGTGCGTCGGCGCGGCGGATGAACTCGGGCATCTTGGAAATGCCGACCGAGACGTCGTGCTTGATCGAGCCGCCCTCGTGCTTCTGCGCGTCGGACATCTCTTCGCGCAGCCGCCAGAAGTCGCGTGCCTGCTGGATCGATTGCGCGATCGCCGCATCGACGACGATGCCGGCCTCGATGGCGTCGCCGAGAACGGTTTCGATCAGCGCCGCCGCGCGGCCGTCCGCTTCGCCCGAAGATATCTCGATCAGAACGGACCACGGCGGTATCTCGGCGAAGGGAGAGCGCACGCCCGGAACGTGCCTGACGCCGATCTCCACACCCGTGCGGCAGATGAACTCGAACGCTGTCAGATGTGCGCCCGCGGTCTGCTCGGCGCGCTTGAAGAGTTCGAGCACCGCGTCGAGATCGTCGAGGGCAGCGAATGCCGTCGCCTTCTCGGCCGGGCGCGCGTAGAGCTTGAGCGCGGCCGCTGTTATCACCCCCAGCGTGCCTTCCGAGCCGATGAAGAGATCGCGCAGGTCGTAGCCCGTGTTGTCCTTCTTCAGCGTCTTCAGCGATTGCCAGATGCGGCCATCCGCCAGCACCACCTCGAGGCCGAGCACGAGGCTGCGCGCGTTGCCGTAGGCGAGCACGCCGACGCCGCCCGCGTTGGTAGCGAGGTTGCCGCCGATTTGCGCGCTACCCTCGGCCGCGAGGCTCAGCGGAAACAACCGGCCCGCGTCCTCCGCTGCCTTCTGCACGTTGGCGAGCGTGACGCCGGCTTCGACGATCAGCGATTGGCCGGATGGATCGGCGTGGCGCACGCGGTTGAGGCGCCCGACCGAGAGCACCACGTCGCGCCCGTCCTCGAACGGGATCTGGCCGCCGACGAGCCCGGTATTGCCTGCCTGCGGGACGACGCCGACGCGGGCCTCGTTGCAGATGGCGAGGATGCGCGCGACTTCTTCGGTCGAGCCGGGGCGCAGCACCACTGGTGTCGTGCCGATGTACCGGTCGCGCCACTCGCGGAGGTAGGGCACCTGATCCGACGGCTCCATGATGGCGTGCGACGGTCCGACGACCTCGACGAGACGGGCGATCGTCTCGGGAGAGGGCGGGGAAAGCGCGGCGATGTCGGTCGGGCGGCTCACGATCTGGTTCTCCTGGCGGGGCGCGGATTTGCTGCGGTGCGATGGCGGGGATGGACCCCATCCGGTGCCCGCGCATGTTCACGCCGATCGGGCGAATTCACTTTCAAATCGCGCCATCGGTGGCATCCTGGCGCAAAGAACGCGGGACCATGCTCGGCACGGCTACCCGCGCAACGGTTTCGATCTGGCGTGGTGCGCGGGCGTCGCGCCCGCACGCGCTCCCGGATCGAGAAATCCTTTCGGGAGGAATGCCATGTCGTTGTCGATGCCCGCAAGCGGGCGAGGATCGGTCTTTCGAGGCATTGCACTGCGGCTTGGCGCCGCTTTGGTGGCGGCGCTTCTTGTTGCAGCACCGGGTTTTGCCCAGGGAACCGCGCAGCCGGCGGCCCCGATCGCCGCGGCAGAGCAGGTGCCGGCCACACCGGCCAACCCACCCGCCGCCCTGCCTCCGGTAAACATGACTGGACCGGGGGCGGTGATGCCCGCTGGTGCGCTTCCGGGCCCGGTCGCGCCGCCTGTTGCGGCACAGCCCCTTGCCGCCCAGGCCCAGGCGGCGATGTCGTTTCCGCTGCAGCGCCCCTATGTGCCGCCGAGCCTGGTCGAACCGGTGTCGGTCGCAGCATGCCGTTCGTGCCGGGAGAACTGCTTCCGCGATTACGGCGGGCCGTGCGCCGACGAGACCTGCGCCCGCGCGCTACCGTTGTGTATGCGCAACTGCTGGCATGCGGTCTGCCGCTGAGCGGTGGTGCGAGACGTATGGTGAGGCGCGCGGGCCGAGCGGGTACGGGTGCCGCCCCTTTTCGCGCTCGGGCTACGATCGCTCGGGTAGCCGCCCCACAGCGGCGCGCGCCAAACGATCATTGATCGCTTCGCCGAGCCCGACATTTGGAACGGGCATGACGGCGATAGAGGCCGCCCCCGTGTCGTCGAGCGCCCGCAGACCCGCATAGAGGCCCGCGGCGGCCTCGACGAGATCGCCGGTGGGGCTGAGATTGAGCATCGCACCGTCGTGGGCTGGCACAGGGGAACCGAACGCCAGCAGTGCTTCGCCCGGCGCCGGCCGTTCGACGTTCAGCCGAACGTGGGCGCGCGGCGCGTAATGGTTCAGCAACTGCCCGGGCGAGACGGGGAGACCGTTGTCGTCCGCGCCGTGCCCGCTGACCGTCGCGCGGACCAGCTTCAGGCCGAGATGCGCCTCGATGGCTTCTGCCGTCACCGCGCCGAGGCGCAACAGCCGCACGCAGCCGCTTTCGTCCGTCACGTCGAGCACGGTCGACTCGAGGCCATGCGCGCACGCTCCACCGTCGAGGATCATCGACACGCGGTCGCCGAGGTCGGCCGCGACGTGCTCGGCGCGCGTCGGGCTCACGTGTCCCGAACGGTTCGCGGATGGTGCGGCGATCGAGACACCCGCCGCGCGCAGCAGGGCCAGCGCGATGGGGTGGGCGGGCACGCGCAAGGCGACGGTATCGAGGCCGGCGGTGACGAGATCGGCGATGGGGCCGCCGGCACGCCGCCGCGCGACAAGGGTCAGCGGCCCTGGCCAGAATGCGGCACCGAGCGCCTGAGCGGTCGTGGTCAACTCGGCGAGCGTCGCCGCCTGCTCGAGGCTTGCGACATGGACGATCAGCGGGTTGAACGCAGGGCGGCCCTTGGCGGCGAAGATTTCCGCGACGGCACGCGCGTTGGTGGCATCGGCGCCGAGCCCGTACACGGTCTCCGTCGGAAACGCGACGAGCCGCCCGGCGCGGATCGATGCGCCGGCCTCCTCGATGGTGCGTCCGGTCGGTTGCTTCACGGGCATGAGTGGCGGGGCATCCTCGGGCGGATTATCGATGCGGTGCAGCGCAAGCCGGTTTGCGGCGCAGCTTGACGATTTGGTCAACCAAGCTGCTTTCGCCGCGCGCTCGTTCGGCCTAACGTGCGTTCAACCAAATCTGCCGCCGGTCGCCTCCCAGGCACGAGGACCGACTGGAACGGCGGCAAGAACCAAAACTTGAGGCCAATGGGCGAGGGAGCAGGCAGGGCATGACCTATCAGGTTCCAGTAGACGACATTTTCGCGGCCCTCAAGACGGCGGCGAACCTCGACGCACGCATGGAGGCCGGCATTTACGGCGATCTCGACGCAGCGACGCTGCGGGCCGTGATCGAGGAGGCCGGTAAATTCGGTGCAGAGGTGCTGGAGCCGATCAACCGTGAGGGCGACAAGCACGGCTGCCGGCTCGTGGACGGTAAGGTCGTCACCCCGCCGGGCTGGAACGAAGCCTACAAGGCGTTCACCGAAGCCGGGTGGAGCGCGCTGCCGTGCCCGCCCGAATACGGCGGACAAGGGCTTCCCGAGATCGCACAGATGGCGGTCGGCGAGGTCTGGAATTCGTCCAACATGGCGTTTGGCGTCGGCCCGCTGCTGACGCAGGGCGCGATCCACGCGCTGATGATCTCAGGTTCCGACGAGCTGAAGTCGACCTATCTGCCGCGTATGGTCTCGGGCGAGTGGACGGGGACGATGAATCTCACCGAGCCGCACGCGGGCTCGGACCTCGGAGAGTTGCGATCCAAGGCCGTGCCCCAAGGCGACGGAACCTACCGCATCTTCGGCACCAAGATTTTCATCAGCTACGGCGAGCACGAGATGAGCGACAATATCGTTCATCTCGTCCTGGCGCGGCTGCCAGATGCGCCCCCGGGTACGCGCGGCATCTCGCTCTTTCTCGTGCCCAAATATCTCGTCAACGCGGATGGCTCGCGCGGGGCGCGTAACGATGTCGTCTGCGCCGGCATCGAGCACAAGCTCGGTATTCACGGCAGTCCGACGTGCGTGATGAAGTACGGCGAGCAGGACGGCGCCATCGGCTGGCTGGTCGGGACCGAGAACCGCGGCCTCAATACCATGTTCATCATGATGAACCAGGCGCGACTGGCGGTCGGTGTGCAGGGCGTCGCGATCGCCGAGCGGGCGACGCAGCGGGCAGAAGCCTACGCGCGGGAGCGCCGCCAGGGCTCCGCGCTCGGCGGTCAGCCGGGCGTGATGGTGCCGATCATCGAACACGCCGACATCCGCCGTTCGCTGTTGACCATGAAGGCGCTGACCCATGCCGCGCGCATGCTCTGCTACGCGACGGCGGGCGAGATCGACGCGGCACACGCGGCGACCGATCCGGCCGCCAAGCAGATGGCCGAAATGCGCGCGGCGCTGCTGACACCCGTCGCCAAGAGCTTGTCAACCGACATTGCCGTCGAGGTGGCATCGATCGGCGTCCAGATCCACGGCGGCATGGGCTTCATCGAAGAGACCGGCGCCGCACAGCATCTACGCGATGCGAGGATCCTGCCGATCTACGAAGGCACCAACGGCATCCAGGCCATGGACCTCGTGGGGCGCAAGCTGCCGCTGGCGGGTGGCGCCGTGGTGAAAGCCTATCTCGAGGAACTCGGTCAGGGCGTCGCCGAGATCGCCGGATCGAACCGGCCGGAGTTCGGCACCTTGGCGGCGAAGTTGCAGGCGGCGGTCGGTGCACTCGGCAAGGCGACGATGTGGATGGGCGGCAAGCTGCAGTCCAATCCCGAGGCGGCGATGGCGAGTGCGACGCCCTATCTGCGTCTCTTCGGCATAGCGTCGGGCGGCGTCTATCTCGGCCGAGCGGCCGTGGCGGCGGCGCGCGAAGGTGACGGAGCGAGGGCGGCGACCCTGGCGCGCTTCTTTGCCGAGAATATTCTGACAGCGGCGGCGGGCCTCGCCGAAACGGTGATGGGCGGTGGCGACGTCGTTCTCGAAACGACCGCTGAAAAACTCGGCGCGTGAGACGGTGAGCATGAGCGATATCGAGGTGAGGCGGGTCGGTGCCGCGCAGTTGCTGCGCTTCAACCGTCCGCTCAAGAAGAACGCGCTGACTGGCGCGATGTACGGCGCCCTCGCCGATGCCATTGCCGAAGGCGAGCGGGACCCGAAGGTTGCCGCGCACGCCTTCATCGGGTCCGGTGGAGAGTTCACCGCCGGCAACGACATCGGCGAGTTCCTGGCTGCCGCCAGCGACGACGGTACGACGCTGCGCAACGTGCTGCGTTTCGTCACGCTGCTGCCGCAGGTCGAGAAGCCGATGCTTGCCGGCGTCGAAGGGTTGGCGGTCGGCGTCGGCACGACGCTGCTGTTCCACTGCGACCTCGTTTACGCGACCGCGAATGCGCGGTTCCAGACGCCGTTCGTCGATCTCGGGCTGGTGCCGGAGGCGGCGTCGAGCCTGTTGATGCCACGGCGTCTCGGGTATGGGCGCGCGTTCGAGATGCTGGTGCTCGGCGCGGCGTTCTCGGCGGAGCGGATGCGCGAAGCAGGCCTCGTCAACGCCGTTGTCGAGGCGGATGATCTCGAGGTCGTGCTGCTCAAGGCAGCGGCGGTTCTCGCGGCTAAGCCGCCGGCGGCGCTCGCGGCGGCGCGGCGGCTGATGCGCGGCGATATTCAGGAAGTTTCGCGGCGCATCGAGGACGAAGCGGCAATCTTCGTAAAGGCGTTGCGCTCGCCGGAGGCGCGGGAGGCATTCCAGGCGTTCGTCGAGAAGCGCCCGCCGGACTTTTCGAAACTGGCCGGTGGCACCTAGAGCATCATCCGACCGCACGGAATCGCGTTGGCGATGAGCGGTCGGATAAAGATGCTCTAGAATCTAAGGGATAGAGCGCTTTCATCCGATCATGGGAACCGCTCGCGGTTCCGTCTGATCGGATAGCGCTCTAAGGTGCGGTCGGTCGAGAAGCGAGGCGCGCCGGGCTGTCGTCGATGGCATGAAGCGCACCCTGGTTTCATGGCGTAGAGTGTGCTTCACGATTCTGATCGATCGTGAGCGTGATTTCATCAAAGTGCGATCGCACTCTAGGCGCAGGCCCGCGGGGAGCGGGCTCGGAGTGAAGCTCATGTTTCGCAGTCGCGCCGCGCGCGTTTCCGCTGCTCTTTTCTCATTCGCGCTGCTCGTTCAAAGCATGCCGCCCGCGGCGCACGCCGGATGGCTATCCAAGATCGGCCGTCTCGCGGACGAGGCCGGCGGCGTAGGTGGCAGCGCACTGCGCCATGGGCTACCGGGAGACGACATCGCCGGTGCGTTCGCACGGCACATGAAAACGCTTCCGACCGAGGCACCGGGCACCGCTTCGCTGGCCGCACATGCGACGCAGGAAGGGCACTGGCGCTTCACCAATCGAAGCGGCGAGCATTTCACCGCCGCCAATCCGGCAGAGATGGAGCGCATTGCGGCGACGCTGCTGCCGGAGAGCGCTCCAGGCGCCAAGTTGGACCTCTACCTCAGCCAGGAGACGGTTTTCCAACGGCCGGATCTCGTCAAAACGCTCCCGGAGGGCGCGAAGCTGCACATGCTGGCGGGCGGTGGTCGCGCGTTCCCTCTGGCACGGCTCGCCGATACCCCCCACCGGTTCGCCGCCGAGGTGCGGCCGAACGTGAGGCTGCGGATTGGCGAAGAGCACGCGTTCACCGAGGCGCTCTGGCAGCTTGCGCGTCCGATCAAGCGGACCAGCGTGCGCGTCGTCTCGCTGGAGCCCGGCGCACGTCACACGCTCTCCTCCGTTCCGCGCATCGAGCCTGCCACCAAGGCGGCGATGGTGGATCAGATCGATCCGTGGAAGCTTCCTGCCGCGCTTTCCTCGATCAAAGGGCAGACCCTCGTCGTGACGGGCCGCGTCGAGGGCGAACTGCTCCACTTCAAGGCGCCGGGTGGAGAAAAAGCGCTGAGCCTCGACGAGCTGCTCGGCGCAGCCCGCGCCGCCGACGTCGACGTGGTCGTGCTGCAATCGACGAAGGCCGTGCAGCCTGGTGCGCGCAACTGGCTTTGGCAGTCGGTCGAGGTGAAGGGGCTCGGCGACGCGCTCGGGGGTGACAACCTCGGCGACTTTCTCGAAACGCTGGGCAAGGGGCGGGGCGGACTCGAGATCGAGGCCTCCGCCGCCGCCAGCGGTCGTACGCGGCTCGAAATCGTACTGGTTTCGGCTCCGGGGCCGACGACCGAGGGCCTCGGCAACTGGGCGGAGTCGCTCGTCTCCAACGCACTCGGCAACGTTGTCATCGAGGCGATCAAGGTCGATGCTGCCGACAAGGAGCGCCGCGACGAACTCGCCATGCGGTTCATTCCAGGCATCCCTTCGTCCGTGCAATGGCTCTACCTCGCCGGCATCGTGATGGGGCTGGTCGGGCTCGGCTACACGCGGAGCTGGTGGGCACGGCTGTGGCCGGCCGAGGATCGAGCGGAATACTCGGGCGCGCTCGGGTTCTATGCGGCTCGCATGGTTCGCGGCCTGGCGTTCCTGCTTGTGTTCCTGCCCCTGGTCGGGATTCCCGCTGGGCTCTGGGCCATTCTGATCGGAACGCTCGAGCAGCTCTGGATGGTGCTGACGGCGCCGGTGAGGGCGGTCCGCTGGATCGCCCGCAAGTTGCGGCCAGCGGGGGGATGATGCACGGCTGTCCGGCTCCGCCATGCCGGGCACTACAAGCTGGCACGGCATGCTGGCGTTTATCGCGACGCCCTGTAGGATCGGCGTCCAACAACAAACGATGCGAAACGACTTTGGGGGAAATGCAATGGCCGGGCTCAAAGGCAAGACGCTATTCATCACGGGTGCGAGCCGTGGTATCGGGCTCGCCATCGGCCTCAGAGCAGCGCGCGACGGCGCCAACGTGGCGATCGTCGCGAAGACGGCGGAACCCCACCCCAAGCTCGAAGGCACCATTCACACGGCCGCCGCCGAGATCGAGAAGGCGGGCGGCAAGGCGCTGGCGGTCCATTGCGACATCCGCGACGAGACGCAGGTGGCGGCCGCTGTACGGCAGACCGCGGAAACGTTCGGCGGCATCGACATCTGCGTCAACAACGCCTCGGCGATCGCGCTGACACCGATCGAGAAAACCGATCCCAAGCGCTTCGACCTGATGTTCCAGGTCAACACCCGCGGCACCCTGGTGACGACGCAGGCCTGCCTGCCCTATCTCGAAAAGGCCGATAATCCGCATGTACTGATGCTCTCGCCGCCGCTGGACATGAAGCCGCAATGGTTCGCCGGGCATGTGGCCTATTCCATCGCCAAGTACGGCATGAGCCTCGCGGTGCTGGGCCTCGCCGAGGAGCTGCGTCCCAAGGGCGTCGCCGTCAACGCCCTCTGGCCGCGCTCGACCATCGCCACAGCAGCCATCAAGAACATCCTCGGCGGCGACCGTCTGATGCGCATGAGCCGTTCGCCCGAGATCCTGGCGGACGCGGCGCACCTGATCTTCAGCCAGCCCTCGCGCTCGTTCACCGGCGAGTTCCTGATCGACGACACGCTGCTTCACACCGTTGGCGGAGTGACCGATTTCGAGCGTTACCGTCTCGATCCTTCGATGCCGCTCGCGCCCGATTTCTTCGTGCCGGCCGAAAGCCGCCCGCCGCCGGGCGTGAAGATCGCCCCGCTTTCGATGCTCCAGGCTTGAGAGGGTCCCCTCGGTGCCTCATGCGAATGGGCTAACCAATTCTGCGACAGGCATTTGTGACAGTTCCGGTCCGCTCCGCTAACATGGGGTGAGAGCCGGGTGCCGCCGGCCGGGACGCAAGCCCCGACGCGCCCATTCGTGACGCGGGTGCCAACGTGACGTCCGAACTGAATTAATTTCGTGGAATGCACGACCATCAGCAATGTCGTGCACTCGAACCACACACTCCACCGCGAGGAAACGCCAGCTCCATGCCGACCCTCCACCTCACGCACCCCTGCTTTCTCAAGCACGATACCGGCTATGGCCATCCCGAGCGTCCTGATCGCATGCGGGCCATCGACCGTGTGCTCCAGCACGAGCTGTTCAACGGGCTGAAACGCGAGGAGGCGCCACTGCGCGCCGACGTCGAGGAGCAGATCCTGCTCGCCCACCCGAAGAGCTATCTCGACGCCATCAAGCGGGCGCGGCCATCGGACGACGGCGATCAGGTTCACCTCGATCCAGATACCGTCATGTCGCCAGGCTCGTGGGAGGCGGCGCTGCGTGCGGTCGGCGCCGGGCTCGAAGCGGTCGACCGCGTGATGGACAAGGCGAGCGGCACGCGCAACGCCTTCTGCCAGGTTCGCCCGTGCGGACACCACGCCGAGGCGACGCGGGCCATGGGCTTCTGCCTGTTCTCCAACATCGCCATCGCTGGTCTCTACGCCCGCGCCAAGCACGGCGCCGAGCGTATCGCCGTCGTCGATTTCGACGTTCATCACGGCAACGGCACGCAGGACATCTTCGAGACCGATCCCAACCTGTTCTTCGCATCGACGCATCAGATGCCGCTCTATCCGGGCACGGGCGCTCTCTCGGAGACGGGCGTCGGCAATCTGTGGAACGCTCCGCTGCGCTCGGGTGACGGCGGAGAGGCGTTCCGCGAAGCGTTCGAGAGCCGCATTCTGCCCGCGCTGAGGAACTTCGGACCCGACATCGTTCTCATCTCGGCCGGTTTCGACGCCCACCGCGACGATCCGCTTGCGAGCCTCGAGCTGGTCGAGAGCGATTTCCTGTGGGTGACGGACAAGCTGATCGAAGTCGCCGACAAGCATTGCGACGGACGGGTGGTCTCGATGCTCGAAGGCGGCTATGACCTGACGGCGCTCGCCCGTTCGGTCGGCGTGCACGTGAAAACGCTGATGAGCGCGGCGGACTGAAACGGGCGCATTCGAGCGTCAGCAGGATGGGCGTCCGCGCGGAGCCGTCCCGACGGCACCACGGCGCAGTGGGCATCCGGCGTGCCGAAGCGGGGCCTCCGGGAGACCGGCCGGGCGCGTTCGCGCTTCTGTTCGAGCAAGGGCAAATCGAGCCATGAACACAACCAGCAAGGCGCATGCGCGCCACGCCGATATTCGCGAAATGACGTTCGAGCGGGCGCTGAAGGAGCTCGAGGCGATCGTCGGCAGGCTTGAGCGCGGTGACGTCGAGCTCGAGGAAAGCATCGTCATCTACGAGCGCGGCGAAGCCCTGAAGGAGCATTGTGATCGCCTGCTGAAGCAGGCCGAGGCGAAGGTGGAAAAGCTCACGTTCAATGCCGACGGCACGCCGCGCGGCACCGAGCCACTCGATCCGCAGTAAACCTCCCCCGCGCGTCACGCCACCCCGTTCAGCGGTCGCTCTCTCGCCATCATTTGGTTTCATGCGACTTTGACGCGCGGCCAACCGGCCGCGCCGGTAATTCTGTCGCAGATCAGCGCGTGGGCGGTTGCGCGCGCGGTGCGACGAGTTGGCAGCCCTGTGGGAACGCAGCCAGTTTGCCGGTCAAATGTGTGGCGGGCCGGACTTCACAAAGAGCCTTACGCCGATAAACGGTACTCTCAGCCGGCCCCTCTACCGGATGAGAATCCCCGGACTACGAGATCCAAGGCATTGCAATGCGACCGGTCATCGCCAACGTCATTCTGTAAGGATGAATTGAAGATGATTTGCTGCTCCGCTGCCACGATGCTCGTGCGGCCCGCGGACCACGGGGCTGCGATGCTCAGCGCCCTTGCGGTCGCGCTCAGGTATGACATAAGGGCAATCAAGCGCACCGATTTACGGAAGCCGTGATGAGTTCCAGCAAGACGCCGCTCCTCGATCAGGTTCACACGCCCGCCGACCTCCGCAAGCTGGACGAGACCCAGCTCCGTCAGGTCGCCGACGAGCTGCGTGCGGAGATGATCGACGCGGTCTCCGTGACGGGTGGCCACCTGGGCGCCGGCCTCGGCGTCGTCGAGCTGACGGTGGCGCTGCATTGGGTGTTCAACACGCCGGACGACAGATTGATCTGGGATGTCGGCCATCAGGCCTATCCCCACAAGATCATCACCGGCCGGCGCGATCGCATCCGCACGCTTCGCCAGCCGGGCGGCCTCACCGGTTTCACCACGCGCGCGGAAAGTGAATTCGATCCGTTCGGCGCCGGCCATTCATCGACGTCGATTTCCGCCGGCCTCGGCATGGCGGTGGCGCGCGATCTCAAAGGCGGGAACAACAACGTCATCGCGGTGATCGGCGACGGCGCGATGTCGGCGGGCATGGCCTACGAGGCGATGAA
>CALMPK010000140.1 GCA_937873575.1 uncultured Hyphomicrobiaceae bacterium | reverse complement strand
ATGCTGTTCCTGATCCTCTATTCGTTCTCGGTGGGGATCTACGTCGCGGCAACCGCCATGCCGGAAACGCTGCACAAGGCGCCTATCGCGATCGTCGATGAAGACCAGTCGCAGCTTTCCAGCCGGATAACCGGCGCCTTTTATCCGCCGCACTTCACGCCCCCTTCGATCGTGGGACTGAACGAAGTGGACAAGGGGCTGGATGCCGGGCGCTATACGTTCGCTCTCGACATCCCGCCCGATTTTCAGCGAGACGTACTTGCGGGACGCCAACCCGGCTTGCAGCTCAACGTTGACGCTACGCGGATGAGCCAGGCTTTCACGGGCGGCGGCTACATCCAGCAGATCGTGCAGGGCGAAGTTGCCGAATTCATGAAAGGCACGCGTGCGAGCACGCCGGTCCCGGTCGAGCTGGCGCTGCGCGTGCGGTTCAATCCTACGCTGGCGCAAAGCTGGTTCGGCGCGGTCATGGAAATCATCAACAGCGTCACCATGCTGTCGATCGTGCTGACGGGCGCGGCCCTGATCCGCGAGCGCGAGCACGGCACGATCGAACACCTGCTAGTGATGCCGGTGACGCCGTTCGAGATCATGGCCAGCAAGGTCTGGGCCATGGGGCTCGTTGTCCTGGTCGCCTGCGCTTTCGCGCTTTTCGTGATGGTGGAAGGGGTACTGTCCGTTCCCGTCGAAGGGTCGATCGCGCTGTTCCTCGCCGGAGCGGGGCTGCACCTGTTCGCCACGACCTCCATCGGCATCTTCATGGGGACGATCGCGCGCTCCATGCCGCAGTTCGGCTTGTTGCTGATGCTGGTGCTGCTGCCGTTGCAGATGCTGTCCGGCGGTTCGACGCCGCGCGAAAGCATGCCGGAGTTCGTCCAGACGGTCATGTTGGCCGCGCCCACCACCCATTTCGTGAAGATGGCGCAGGCCATCCTTTACCGGGGCGCGGGCTTTGACGTGGTCTGGCCCCAGTTCCTGGCTATCATTGCTATCGGCGCGATCTTCTTCGCCATTGCGTTGGCGCGGTTCCGGCGAACCATCGGCACGATGGCGTGAGGAGGCAGTCGAATGTCAGAACACCAAATTGCGTGGGACATCGTAACGATGCTTCAGACTAACGATTGCCGAACGGTTCCGCGCAGGTTTCGCAGGAGAATAATACCGGCGGCGGTGTCGCGGATCCTGAGCCAGGTTTTCGAAACAGCGAATCCACGATTGCCCTAGCAGCCTCACGCGTCAGCCATAGCGCTGGCTGACGGCTGTGAATGCCCCCTATCTCCCATAGGTATCACAACGGCTTCTTCTGGCACGTTTGCCGGTGCACGGCCAACACAACCCAAGGAGGATGCCATGTATGTCAATGCCAGAATGCGTGAGACACTCTCACGCTTCAATGCCGCTTCTTCAATGGAAGCGCTGCTCGCCGCCTTAGCTGATGCCGCCACGAAAATGGGCTTCCCCTATGTCGCGATGATCCAACATGGCGGCCTCCCACGCTTGGTCGAACGGGCGCTGGTTATTACCAACTATCCGGCGGAGTTCGTGCGTTTCTACACCGAGAGCCACGCGTACGTCATCGATCCAGTCTATGAGGTGAGCCAGTTGCTGGACCGCCCGTTCAGCTGGGACGAGATTCCCGGTTATGTCGATCTCACAGGCACACAATCAGCCCTGTTCGAAGAAGCGCGGCTGCATGGTCTCGTCCACGGTGTCACCGTGCCGCTCCACATACCGAGCGAATCCCATGCGTCTTGCACTTTCGCACGCGCGGAGCCGATCATGGCTTCGCCATCGCTACTGACGACGCTCCACATCGTCGCTGCCTTCGGGTTCAAGGCGGGCCTCAGACTACATCATGCCTCGCGCGGACATGACGTACCCAGGCTCACGCGCCGCGAAGCTCAATGCACGGCATTGGTCGCCGTCGGCAAGAGCGATTGGGAGATCAGCCAGATACTCGGTCTGAGCGAGACCTCGGTGCGCTATTTCGTCTCCCACGCAAAGCAGCGTTACGGCGTCTACAAGCGCTCAGAGCTTGTCGCCAGGGCGCTCATCGACGCGCAGATCCTTCGAAACGACCAAGGGATCATTGAGGCTGGACCCCGCCGCCCGCGCCACAGGGCGAAACGGCGCAGTCCTTGACAGTCCTGTCGGTGTCGCCGTGTTGCGCATCCCGTCAATTGGCCCGCGAACCGCCATGCCTAGGGCGGATAAGTGTATTGACCTACGGTCGCACGATCCAGTTTGCCGAGCTCTGATAATGCCAAGCAAGGCTTAGCTAATTTCGAAATTAATAAACTCGACAGTAGTTTCCCAATCTGTCAAAATGCATAGCATGGCTTCGCAAACATTAGGAAAATTAAACCGGCTGCAACGGGATCTCCCAGAGAGCCTGCTGGTCGATGCGGCATGGATGGAAGCCCATGGTTACTCATCATCGCTGCGGAGCCAATATGTTCGCGCGGGATGGCTCGATAGCCCGACCCGGCGCGTCTATCGCCGCTCGCGTGGACCGCTCACCTGGGAACAGGCCGTTATCTCACTGCAATCCCTGTTGGACCTGCCTTTGACAGTTGGCGGGCGCACAGCGCTCGAACAGCAGGGCTACGCTCATTATCTCTCCATAACGGTGCGCGAAGTCCATCTCTATGGGCCAAGCCGGCCGCCGACATGGCTCGACAGCCTGCCACTCGATGTCTCGTTCCGCTGGCATAACAGCCTCCGGCTGTTTCCAGTCGACGGCGAGATTCCTCCCGAGCCTGCGCCCCGGATGTCCAGCACCGCCGGCACGACCTTGCCGATCCGCTGTTCGAGCAAGGAACGCGCCGTTCTCGAACTGCTCGATGAGCTTCCCCATGAGAGCTTCCATCAGGTCGACATGCTGATGGAAGGAATGAGCGACCTCAGCCCACGTCGCCTTCAGACACTTCTTGAGGCGTGCGCGAGCGTAAAAGTGAAGCGTCTCTTCCTCTTCTTCGCGGATCGCCATGGCCATGCCTGGCGTTCGAAGCTCGATGTTTCCCGCCTGGATCTCGGATCGGGCAAACGCGTCCTGGTCAAAGGAGGGAAGCTCGACCGGCGCTACAACATCACCGTGCCCTCCGACCTGGCGGGAGAATAGCTGTATGGCGTTTCTCGACGGCTACCGGAGACAGGTCGCTCTTCTTCTGCGTGTTATGCCTCACGTCGCGAAGGAGGATATCTTCGCGCTGAAAGGCGGAACAGCGATCAATCTGTTCGTGCGTGACCTGCCGCGACTTTCGGTGGACATCGACCTCACCTATCTGCCGATCGAGGACCGCGCGACCTCGCTCGCCACGATCGATGCGGCGATGCTGCGGATCAAGGAACGCATCGAGGAAGGACTGGTCGGAGCCAGGATTCATGCGTCGCGTTCCGCTGACGAAAAAATCGTCACCAAGCTCATCGTTCGTGCGGATGATGTGCAGATCAAGATCGAGGTCACGCCAGTGTTGCGCGGGACGGTCTATGATCCCGTCGTTATGGGTGTCGTTCCCGCAGTCGAGGACGCCTTTGGTTTTGCTGAGATTCAGGTGGTGTCCTTCGCCGATCTCTATGCGGGAAAAATCGTGGCGGCGCTCGACCGGCAGCACCCTCGCGACCTCTTCGACGTCCGCGACTTGCTGGCGAACGAAGGCGTCACAGACGATTTGCGACGTGCATTTCTCGTCTACCTCGCCAGCCATAATCGCCCGATGGCCGAGGTTCTCGCTCCCGCCCGTAAACCGCTCGCCGAGGAGTTCGAGCGCGGTTTCGTCGGAATGACTCACCAGCCGATCACTCTGGCGGAACTGGAATCAGCGCGTGAAGACATCATCGCGCGCATGGTTGCCGGGATGCCTGACACTCATCGGCAATTCCTTGTCGGCTTCAAGCGTGGTGAACCGGACTGGGCGCTTGCGGGCATTGATGAGGCGAGGCGACTGCCCGCGGTCTTGTGGAAGCAACGTAACCTGGACCGGTTGGACCCTGGCAAGAGGCAGGAGCTTGTTGCCGCGTTGGAGAAGCAATTGCTGCCGGGATAGGTCAGGCGCCCCTCCGACGCCTGCAGGTCAGCCTGTTTGCGGCGAGCAGCGCGGAAGGGTGGTGGTTAGGTGAAGTGCGGGAGCAGCGAGGAAAGGGTGGAGGTGATGGGAGAGGGAGCCGCTCGCGTTTGGGACCAGCAGGTACATTGAAGGCTTACGGTTCGACATGGATTTTGGCGGAATGGCCGGGCAATGTCTTTCCGCTAGCGCTGCCTATATTCTTGGTGATGCAGGCGCGCGAACATAGCGCACAGCGTGGTCGAGGCGCTCCGCCGCGTCGGCCTCGCTGATGCGGAGGCGGCGTGCGATCTGGCCAACGGTAAAGCCGTCATTGCGATGAAGGAACAAGGCCCGCATGGTCAGGTGCGGTAGATCGGTAAAAACAGAATCCCATACCTCGCCTTCTTCCCCCATCTTGCCCGACGACCCCATGACCCTCTCAATCACATCGTGGAGATCGGCAGCAGCGGGTTCCTGCAAGGCGTATAGGATCGCCAAGGACTGCTCCATCATTTCCAGCGCTTGTTCTTTCAATTCGTCGTTGCCCGGCTCGTTACCGCTCCCCATGCTCTCACCTCCTTCTTAGTTGCAGAGGAGCATGACAGAAATCGCGGGATTTTCATCAACAACAACCCCCAACTTGGATATTGTTGTGCGCTGGCTTTTTGCGCGAAGGTGCCATGCGCTATTTTATGATTTCCGAGCCGTTAGCCGGACTTCAGATTTTGAAAACATCATGACTGCCAGCCTTACAGGTCGCGCCGCCGCTCGCATCAGCGGAGGTGCCGAGAATGGGGTTGCCCGGGGATGGAGATGCTCGAGATATGGAAAATGCACGGTCTCGTGCCGACCTTGTAAGTCATATGCCCAGCAGAAGCGGCTGAGACGCAGTCCGTGTTGGACACCGCAAAAGCTGTCCCAACCGCGACATTTACCGGAACTGGCAAGAACGACCGTCATGCATTGACATTGGTGACGGTTATTGCGGCGGCGCCAATACCCTCTCTCTGGAATTGACGCCGCCACATCGATCCCTGTTCGCAAAGATGGGTCAATGCCGATAGATTAGAAGCGTTGTTCCCAATCGGTTTCCAGATCGAGCCGATTCACAAATGATGGAACACCGACAGAATTCTGCTATAGTCCTCCAGTGAGGATATAGCGATGAACAACGCCGCCCATATTCAAGCGCCCGAACCGGCATCGCCTCGGCTGAAACCGGCCGATTGGCTTTGGCGTCCGTGGTACGCGAAGCTGTGGTGGTCGGCAATTCCGGTCTGGTGGATCGGCATGGCTGCATCGACCAGGATCGCGCCGCTTGAGGCGTTCTACGACAGCGCGGCGGCCGGTTTTCTCAACGTCCTGTTCTTCCCGATGATGGCGCTTATGGTGCTCGGAATCGGCTATGCACAGCATTGGCTCGCGCAGTTTCCAAAGCAGGGTGGCGGAACTTCGCTGTCCGATGAAACGGTAGCTAGAATCGCCGATGTATGGGAGGAGCATGATCGGGCAATGGAGGATCTCCATGCCAGCTCCGATATTCTCGATCCGAGGTCTGGTGCATTGTGGATCGGAAATCCTTTGAGCTCTCACTGGCCTCACAAACGACTTTAACGCTTCTTGAAGCTACTGTCCCCGTCGCCGGGGCTGTTATCGAGATCGGTCGAGAACCGACCACTTTTCAGGACGGAATTCTGTTCGATTGAGGTGAGCGGACCGGTGATATCGAACGTAGCTCGCCCGGAATCCGCATCCTGCAGGTAGCGATTGCGCATCCCGTTCGGGCCAAGAATGCGTTCCGATAGTTCGCGCGAGAAGGCCGCTTCCGGGCTGCCGGAGCGGGCAGCCGCCCGTTCAGCCGCTGCTATTGCATTGCGGACGTCGTAGTTCACGATATCAATCGCTGACTGCGCCGTCTCGCTCGTGGTGCCAACGTCACGGCTCTCAAACCCAAGACTCCC
>CALMPK010000139.1 GCA_937873575.1 uncultured Hyphomicrobiaceae bacterium | reverse complement strand
AAGCCCCCGGCCATTGGGGCCGAAGAAAAGGGCCGGGCCCCCCCCCCGCTCCGGGCCCCCGCCACTTTTCCTACGGCAGCGTCGACTACGACTATGACGGCGTGGGCAACCGGACGGCCCTGGCGCAGAGCGCGCTGGCGGCCAACGACAACTATGCCTGCGACACGGCCTGCAACCGCCCGTTCTTTGGTCGGCGATGCGGTCCAGGGAGCCGGACCGGCCTTCGGCCTTCAGCATGCCGAAGAGATCGAAGAAGAGGTCGCGACGCGCGTTGATCAGGCCCTTGAGTAAAGCGAAAAACCCGGTCTAGTGGCCGCGGTCGAGAATGGCGGAGGGCGAGGCCATCGCTTCCGGAAAGACCAGAGGGAGTAGCCGATGAGCGACAGGTTCGAGGCGGACTACATTGTTGTCGGCGCCGGCAGCGCCGGCTGCGTGCTTGCCAACCGGCTTTCGGCCGATGGCAAGACCCGGGTGCTTCTGCTCGAAGCGGGCGGTGACGACAGGCCGCTCAAGGAGCCCTCGCAGTTCATGTCGAATATGATGATCCACATCCCCGTGGGCTACGCGCGCACGCTCAAGGACCCCAAGGTCAACTGGCTCTACCCAACCGAGCCCGATCCCGGCACTGGCGGGCGCGTCCATATGTGGCCGCGGGGCAAGGTGCTTGGCGGCTCGTCCTCAATCAACGGCCTGCTCTACATCCGCGGCCAGCACGCCGACTATGACGGCTGGCGCCAGCTCGGCTGCGAAGGCTGGAGCTGGGAGGACGTCTATCCCTATTTTCGCCGCGCCGAACACCAGGAGCGTGGCGCAGACGAATGGCACGCCACCGGTGGGCCGCTCAACGTCTCGGACGCAACGGAACACCATCCGGTCTCCGACGCGGTGATCGATGCCTGCGAACAGGCCGGCCTGCCGCGCAATCTCGACGTCAACGGCGAGAGCCAAGAGGGTGCGGGCTACTACCAGCTGACCGTCAAGAACGGCCGCCGCCACTCCGCTGCGGTCGGCTATCTGCACCCCGTCATGAAGCGCCCTAACCTGCGCGTCGAGACGCGCGCGCTGGCGAGCCGCGTTCTGCTCGACGGGAATAGAGCCATCGGCGTGGAATTCACCCAGAAGGGCAAGACGTTGACCGCTCATGCGGCCCGCGAAGTCATCCTGGCGGGCGGCGCGATCAACTCGCCCCAGCTGCTCGAACTCTCCGGCATTGGCGAAGCGCAGCGCCTGCGCGATCTCGGCATCGCGGTCGCGGCCGATCTTCCCGGGGTCGGAGAGAATCTCCAGGATCACTACATCATAACCGCCACCTGGCGCCTGAAGCCGGGCACGATCTCAGTCAACGAACTCAGCCGCGGCCCCCGCTTCGTCGGCGAAGCGCTCAAGTATGCGTTCCGCCGCAAGGGCCTGCTCACGCTGTCGGCCGCCCACATCGCAGCGTTCGTGAAGTCCCGGCCCGAGCTCTCCAGCCCCGATATCCAGTACCACATCCTGCCCGCGACGATGGACATGGAACGCCTTGCGCGCGACGGCGAAATGACGCTCGACCGCGCGCCGGGCCTCACCATTGCACCGTGCCAGGTCCGCCCGGAAAGCCGCGGCACGATTCACATCAAGTCGGCAGATCCCACAATATATCCTACCATCTTCGCCAACTATCTCAGCGACCCGCTCGACCGCGAAGTCGCCGTGGCCTCGCTGAAATGGGCCCGCCGTATCGCCGCTCAGCCGGCATTGCAGCGTTGGATCGACTCCGAGATGCTGCCGGGCACGGCGCTCCAAACCGACGACGAGTTGCTCGCCTACGCCCAGAGCGCGGGCGGTACGGTCTACCATCCCGTTGGCACCTGCCAGATGGGCCACGGCCCGCGCGCCGTCGTCGATCCCCAGCTTCGCGTCCACGGCATCCAAGCCTTGCGCGTCGTCGATGCCTCAGTCATGCCGCGCCTCGTCTCGGGCAACACCAACGCCCCCACAATCATGATCGCCGAAAAGGCCTCGGACATGATTCTGGGCCGCGCCGCCTTGGCCCGGGTCGCCTGACCGCTAGGCGCATCGTGCGACGCAGATTGCCTGGTCGGCACTGAGCACCATCAACCGCATTCGGCGATCTCAAGCCGAAGCGGGCAGCGTGGCTCAGAATGCCACGATGCATCGGCGCCGGCGGCAGATCGATCCAAGCGTAAGAACGCTCGCGAACAGCGTCATCGACCGGATTGACCTCCATCAACGCATCCCGATCGGACGCCGTCAGAGTTGTCCGTTGAAAGCTTCGGAGGCACGGCGATCTGCCGTGCCGGGCCTCGTGGATCGCAGGAGACGGACGATGATCAGGACACTGAGCAGGGTGGCGGCGATCGCAATCGCTGCAGCCGGCACCTTGGCCTTCGCGCGACTGGCCGATGCGGGCGCCCTCCATCCAGCTTGGATAGGCCACTCGCCTATCGAAGCCGGCCGCTTCGGGGACGCCGCGCCTGAAGAGATCGCTGCGCGAAAGACCACGGTGACGATCTTCAACAACGGCGACATCTATGCCGTCGACAACCAGCCGCTCAGGCCAACAGCCTTCGCCATCTCGAAGCCAGTCCGGATCGCGAAGATCACGACCTATCACTGGAACTACGGCGAGGGCACCGGCCGTCCTGGAACCATCGGCCTGCTGAGCGACACCGGGTACTGGTACGGGCCCTGGCGAGCCGCGGGCGAGCCGGGGCAGGGTGGTGTGCCCAACGCCTATTGGGTGGTGGCGCCGAACCTGACGCTTCCGGCCGGCACCTACCGGGTCGTCGACTCGGATCCCGCCACATGGTCGCAGAACGGCGGTTCCAAGGGTGCCGGCATCGCCATCGTGGATATCTACACACGTTGAGCCACAGCGACTGGCGCGAGTGCCAACGAGGAGGTGCAGCCATGAGGCGGGCTAGGGTATCGGCATCACTGTTGGCGCTGTGGATGACCGCGCCGCTTCACGCGGCCGACAAAGAGGTGTCCTGCGCCGCCGCGTGCAATCAGGCCCTGGCAGCCTGCACGGCTGCGGTCGATACGCGTGTCGCCTCCTGCAAGGACGAGTGCGTTACGCTGCTGGGCGTCAGGATTCCCGGATGCGAAAGCGATTGCGAGGGCGCGAACAACGCCGGCTACGAGACGTGCAAGTCCGAGAGCGCAGCCTGCATCGCCGCCTGTCCTGAGGCCAATGCGAGGCCCGACGCAGAAGCACCGGCGGCCGGCGGCGGCACTAAGTAGGATCCGGGGCGAGCGACACCGGCGCTCAGACCAGCGCCGAGTTGGGCGGCAACCCGACCAGACTGCGACCGCGAAGCTCATAGGCGGTGTCGACGTCGAAGACGACATGGCTCGAGATCACGCCAAGGTCGCGGACCGCCCGCTGAAACGGCTGGTCGAGCATGTGCGCCCCGGACCCGGCGGCTTCCGCCATGTGCGCCACCGCGTCGCGGCAGAGCGATACGGCATAGGCGATTTGCGCTCGAAGCTCGATCCGGCGCGACAGCTGGGCCGGACCCGACAATGCGCCGGCCGCGACCGTGCCGCGACCGGCCTGACGCAAAATTTGCTCGGCGCCGGCGACTGTCACGTCGGCGCGGCCGAGCCTGATCTGCGCCGCGGGCCTGTCCACCTGCGTTGATGCATTGCCCATACGAATATGGGCTTCAAGCCGCGCCCGATAGGCATTGAGCGCGGATCGCGCTGCGCCGATCGCCGAGATGGCCGCCGTCATCGCCAGGAACGGCAGCATTGGCATGTTGTAGATCGGGCTCGTGTAACCGCGCGATCCGGGGCCGCGTCCCTTCGCCAACAGATCAAGCGGAACGGTGCGGGCGGTCGGCACGAAGAGATCGTCGATCGCAATGTCGTTGCTCCCGGTGCCCACCATGCCGGAGACGTGCCAGGTATCGATCACCGTCGCCTGTTCCGCCGGAAAGAGCGCCGAGAGGACAAGCGGAGGGCCGTCCGCGCCGGCGACCAGTGCGCTCGCCATGATCCAGTCGGCGTGCATGACGCCTGTGCCCCATTTCCAGCGGCCCGACACGCGATAGCCTCCGTCAACGGGCACGGCTGTGCCGACCGGCGTGCTGACCACCGGCGCAACGACATAGGGGAAGGCGCCGCCGAACAGGGCCTGCTGGGTCTCCTGGGGGAAATGCGAGAGGAACCAGTTGTGCTCCGCGCAAAAGGACGCCGCCCAGCCCGTCGATGGACAAGCTTCGGCGATCGGCAGGCTGGCGTCGATGAACTCGTCCGTCGCGACCTCGAGGCCGCCGAAGACCTTGGGGACGAACTGGTAGAAATAGCCGGCTGCGCGCAGGGCATTCCAGATCTCGTCGACGGGCCGCCGCAGGCGCTCGGCCTCGGCCGCCGCCGCCGCAATGCGCGGCTGCAGCGCCTTGATCCGCTCAATCAGGCGCCCTGGCGTCAGCTCGGCCAGATCGGCAGCGGACAGCCAATCGCCGCCGGCTGGAATCCGGCGGTCCGCCGGCGGAAATGCAGTCGCGTCCTGGCTCATTGTGGAGTTCCGGCGATAGGGTTCTTCGTCACGGCCACCTCTGCACAGACGGTGACTTTGCGCCAGATGGCCGACCAAGCCGAGCTGCTTGCCCGGCCGCCGCCGTGCTGCGACGCTGCGCCTATCAAAACCCAGCCAGCCACGCTCCATTGCCGAGGATCCCATGCACGTCACCGCCGCC
>CALMPK010000138.1 GCA_937873575.1 uncultured Hyphomicrobiaceae bacterium | reverse complement strand
CGCCAGTGCTAGCTTTTCGTACCGTCACTTATTGCACTGAAAACGAGGAGACCCCATTGAGGCACGCATGCTCGTTACCGGCGCGCTCGATCCGAAGATGCTCAGTCTGCAGGAGCAGATGCGCGAGCATGGCATGTACCCCTCGTGCTTCGATGTGAAGACCTCGCAGTTGATGCTTTTCGGCATGCTGCTGATGGACCTCAGCGACGCTGCCATCATGCACGGCATCGCGGCGCGGAAGGCTGGCGCCAGCTGGGAGGAGATGCAAGCGGTTGTCAGTCTGTGCTTTTTGTTCCGTGGCCTGTCTGCGGCTAATCGCGGCGCCGAAGTGCTGGCCAACATTTGCGACCGCGAAAGCAAGGCGACCTCATGAGCTCTACGCCAAATCCCGAACTCGGCCATCGCATTCGGGCGGCCGGCTTCGACACCAACTACCACGACCAAGGGAATGGCCATCCAGTGGTGATGATTCACGGCTCCGGCCCGGGTGTGACCGCCTGGGCCAACTGGAGACTGAACATCGGGCCCTTGTCGAAACAGGCCCGCGTGCTGGCTCCGGACATGGTCGGCTTCGGCTACACAGACGCACCCGCCGGGACGCGCTACGGGCTCGACACGTGGGTTGAGCACCTGGTGGGATTCCTGGACGCCTTGGAGCTGGACTCCGTCGATCTCGTGGGCAATTCCTTTGGCGGTGGGCTCGCCCTCGCCATTGCCGCCAGCCGGCCCGAGCGCGTGCGCAAGTTGGTACTGATGGGCAGCGTGGGCATCGACTTTCCGCTGACGCCCGGTCTGGATGCCGTGTGGGGCTATACACCTTCCATAGAGAACATGAAGGGCCTGCTCGACGTCTTTGCGCATGATCGCAAGCTCGTCAACGACGAGCTCGCAGAGCTTCGCTACCGCGCCAGCACACGCGAAGGCGTTCAGGAGCGCTTCGCGCAAATGTTCTCTCCCGCCCCGCGCCAGCAGTACATCCAGGCGATGACCACGCCGGAGCACAAGATCCGCGCGCTACCGCACGAGACGCTGGTAGTCCACGGCCGCGAAGACAAGGTCATTCCACTGTCGAACGCGCTGACCCTGGCAAGCCTGATCCCTCGCGCGCAGCTGCATGTGTATCCGCATTGCGGGCATTGGACCCAGATCGAATGGGCCTCGTCTTTCAATGACATGGTCGGCCGTTTCCTCGCCAACGACTGAAACCGGAGTGGTCCTTGCACAAGCCACGTCCTGCTTTTTCTTTTAGATAACACGTCAATGAAAACTCTTCTCCCTGTCGAACGCCCCGACGCGTCGTCGACTACAACGTGAAGGTTCGAGTGAAGGCCGACGGCATCGCCAACGCCAACGCCAACGCCAACGCCAACGCCAACGCCAGGATGAGCATGAACCCTTCGACGAGATCGCTGTCGAAGAAGCGGTCCGCTTGAAGGAGAAGGGCATGGTCGTCTAGGTCATTACTGTCTCCTGTTGCGATGCCTAGTGCAAGGAGACGCTGCGCACGACCATGGCCAGCGGTGCCGATCGGGGCAATCTGGCCGAGACCACCGAAGAGCCGCGCCCCCCTATGCCCAGCAGTTGGTTCATACGCAACTTGAGTACCGACCGGCGAGCCGGTTCGCCCTCCGACAGCAAGCAGAATTTGATGCCTCGGTCACGTCACCGAAATGAACGGTCACGCTCGCGAAACCAGCTGTCTCCATGCCGAAAACACCAGTCACGCTCTTCCGCAATACGCGACACAAGGTTCATGTCCATCGACGATGCCCGCCGAATTAGGCCGGCTCATAGCGTCGGATACGACGGTCGGCGTGGACCGGACGAGAACGTGTTGCGAGTTCACGGAATCGACGAGCACGGCTCCGCTGACACGAACGAATCAGGGCGCGATAAGTGGCACACTCGTCGCTCGCTGGACCATGTCAAACGAGACACCGGGTGCAAGATCGATGACATGCATGCGGTCATGCCGTCGTTCCAGGACGGCCAAATCGGTGTAGACACGCGTCACGACGCACAGACCGGTCAGTGGCAGCGTGCACTGCGGCAGTATTTTGTGCCCCCCGTCTTTTGTAGTGTGGGCCATGATGACGTACACCCGCTTGGCCCCAACCGCCAAATCCATCGCACCGCCTACGGCCGGCGGAATGCCCGGTCTGCCCAGGGACCAGTTCGCCAGATCCCCGCTGCCCGATACCTGGAAGGCGCCCAAGATGCACAGGTCGAGATGCCCTCCACGCATCATCGCGAACGATGTGGTGTGCTCGAAGTAGGACGCCCCTAAACGTGCGGTGACAGGCTTCTTGCCTGCATTGACAAGGTCGGTGTCGATGTCATCTCCGCGCGCCAGGGGTCCCATGCCGAGGATGCCGTTCTCGCTCTGCAAGATGATGTCATCGTCTTCGCGCAAGTTCTCGGCGACCATTTCCGGCATTCCGATTCCGATGTTCACGTACCATCCGGGCTCGATGTCTCGCGCGAGCCGTTGGGCCCTCTCTTGAGGTGTCCATTTGTTCATACCGCTCCTCAGCTTGAATACAGTGGATGACTGACTTCTACGACACGGGACACAAAAATCCCGGGTGTGACTACATGCTCCGGATCGATACTTCCAAGAGGGACGATGCGGGCAACCTGCACGATCGTGGTGGTAGCCGCGGTGCACATCACAGGACCAAAATTGCGCGCCGTCTTGCGGTACGTCAAATTGCCCCAGCGATCGGCAGCGTCAGCCTGGACCAGCGCGAATTCGGCGTGCAACGGTGTTTCGAAAAGGAACTCCCTACCGTTTATCACTTCCGTGCGCTTGCCCTGCGCGATTGGCGTCCCTACCCCAGTAGGCGTGAAAAATCCTCCGAGGCCCGCTCCTGCACACCGCAGGCGTTCAGCCAACGTTCCCTGCGGTACCAGTTCCAGCTCAATCTCCTTGGCGGCATAGAGGCTGTCGAAAACATGGGAGTTTGCGGTTTTGGGGAACGAGCAGATGATCTTGCGAACCCGCCCGGCTTTGAGAAGTGCAGCGAGACCGTTCTCTCCGTTACCCGCATTGTTGTTGACGATCGTGAGGTCGCGAGCTCCTTGATCGATCAGCGCATGAATCAGATCGGTAGGATGGCCGGCGCCCCCGAAACCGGACACAAGCACTGTGCATCCATCGCGGATATCGGCGATTGCCGTCGCGATATCTGGGCATATTTTGTTCATGGGCATACTTCTTTGGGTGCCGAACGTTGATTCGCTTTCACAGGACGTCCGAAGTGGAGAGAACGGCCGTGGACTGGGCGGCGGCGGAAACGCCGCCGTTGCCGTGGACCAGTGCGGTCCGGGCCTTGCTAAGCTGTCGCTCGCCACAGTCGCCTCTTAACTGCCGCACTGCTTCGATCACCGCGAACGCGCCGTACATGTTGGGATGAACGCAGGAGAGTCCGCCGCCGTTGGTGTTCACGGCCAAGCGTCCGCCTGGCGCAATTGCGCCGTTTTCCACAAAGGCGCCGCCTTCGCCTTTTTTGCAGAATCCCAGATCCTCCAGAAGCATGATCGTGTTGATAGTGAACGCGTCGTAGAGCTGGACCATGTCCATGTCCGCGGTTGTCAGGCCCGCCTGAGCCAAGGCTTTCGGGCCGGATTCGGATGCGGGCGTCACCGTCAGATCGTGCATGCCGGAAACCTGGCGATGCCAGGCGGCCGTCGCGCACGACAGCACGTGAACGGGCTTCTGGCGCAGATCCCGCGCTCTGTCGGAGCGCACCATCACGAAAGCTCCCGCGCCGTCGGTGACAAGGCAGCAGTCATAAACCGTGAATGGGTCGCTGACCATCCGGGCGGAGAGAACGTCCTGCAGGCTCAGCGGGTCCCGCGCGAACGCTTCCGGATTAAGTTGAGCCCAACGTCGGGCAGCCACCGCAACCTCGGCGAGTTGACGCCGGGTCGTTCCATACTCGTGCATGTGCCGCGCGGCAATGAGCGCGTAAGAAGAGGGCGGGTTGAACGGCTCATAAGGTGCTTCATATGGCAGCGGGTCTAGAAGCGCCCTTGCATCCGCACGCTCGCGCCGGGGAACCCTTGTTGATCGCTGAGTGCTTCCGTAACACACGAGTACCGCATTACATTGCCCGCTCATCAAGGCTCTTGCAGCTGGCAGCATATGACCGATGAACGATGTCCCTCCTATGTTGGTTCCATCGACATAGGAAGGACGGACATTGAGATACTCGACGACGTTCAAGGGCCACAATGCAGCGCTGAGGTTGGCGGTGGCAATGCCGTCGATGTCCGACATCTTCAGACCCGCATCGTGCACGGCGGACCGCGCTGCCTTTGCCAGTATTTCCATGTCAGTAAAGCCGGACGCATCTCCGCACCCCGCTGTCCCGACACCGGAGATCGCGACCGCGCCGCGAAGAAGGGATTCGTTCATGCGGCCTCCGGCGAGGTCAGGAAGACGACCAGAGGCTTACCGCCCTGTTCGATGATCCGTGCGTGCACACGCATCCCGATCTTCACGTCGTCGGGCGCAATGCCGTCCACACGGCCCATCATGCGGACCCCTTCGTCCAGATCAACCAGGGAAATGTTGTATGGCCGGTCTGGCTTCGTACGCAACGTCGTCACCGAGTGCACGGTCCCGGCACCTGACGCCTGCTCCCACGTGAGGGTCTCGTTGTCGCAATGCGGGCAGAACTGCCTGTGGTAGAAAATGGCGCGCTTGCAATTGGCGCAACGTTGAATCATCAGTTTTCCTTGCGTCAGCGCCGCAAAGTAAGTGGCCTCCACGCCGCGCTCAGCCGATTCTTGAAGTTGACTGTTCAATCCCATTTCATTTCTTTCCAAATGCACCGGCTCGCGCCAGTTCGTCAAACTGAGAGCCTTTGATGCTTGCCATCTGCG
>CALMPK010000137.1 GCA_937873575.1 uncultured Hyphomicrobiaceae bacterium | reverse complement strand
ACACGGGAGAGCGCCTTGGCGACCTCGGGCCGAAGCCAGCATGCGGGCGCCTCGTAGCCGGGCACGGGGGCGCCCGTGAAGTTCCTCGCCGTCGCATAGCGCATATCGAGCACGATGCTGGCGTCGATGCTGTCCAGCGGCACCAGAGCGGATTGTGACGCGGCATCCGGCTGCGCCTTGCGGCGGGCATCGGCGGGCGCGACGGCGAGGATCGTGATCGAGAGCGCGGCCAATGCGGCACACGTCAGCGCTTTCCCAAAGCAAGTGTCGCGATGCATGGATGATCCTGAATTCATGGCTTGCGCGTCCGCTGCTGCTCGGTTGACATTCGTACGTCGCGCCGGCCGCGCACTATACCGCGGCGGCGGGCGGAGGGTATCACCGGAGCCGAGGCGAGAGGGGACTATGGCACATCGAGCGATCGCTGGTATCGCCGCGGCGGCGGTGAGCCTCCTGACGGTGATCTCCGCGCCTTGGGCGCAGCCACGTTGCGTGTTTCTGGAATGCGGTCCGGCGGAAACGCCAAACCCATCGCCGGTGCAGGCGCCGGCCGTCGCGGTGCTGAAGCCGGTGGCCGTGCCGCAGCAGGAGCGGTTGCAGCGTCCGAAGCTCGCGACCGAAACGTGCAACGACGCGGGCGGCTTTCGTTATTGCGTGTCCTCGGTGCTGAAGCCGCAGTTCGGTTTCACCTACGGTCCCGACAAGCTCGTCGACACGGATCTCAAGACGGCCTGGGTCGAAGGCCGTGACGGCCATGGCGAGGGCGAGAGCCTCGTGGTCGAACTCAACGGACGGCGCAACGTCACCGCGATCCAGGTGATGAACGGCTACCACAAGAACGAACGGCTGTTCCTGGCCAATAGCCGCGTTCAGGTCGCCGAGCTGCAATTCTCGAACGGCGATACGCGACGCATCTCGCTCGCCGATGCGCCGGGTGTGCAGTCGATCGATGTCGGGCGGCAATCCGCCGAGTGGGTGCGCTTCACCATCCGCTCCGTCTATCCCGGTACGAAATACCAGGACACCGCCGTCACCGAGTTCCGTGTCGTCGTCGAGTAGAGGACGAAGGCGCGCCGCACACGCGGCGAAAAGCAGGGAGGAGGCAGGCCCATGAGCCTCGATCGGCGTCACGTGCTCACGGGCATCGGCTGTTGCGCATGCTGTTCCGCGCTGCCGCTGCCGGCAATGGCTGGCGAGGTGCAGGAGAAGGTGGCGAAGCTCGGCCAGATCCGCGGCTGCTTCGTCGACAGCAACAACGCCAACCTCGTACTCGGGTCCAACCTCAAGCTCGGCAAGAAAGCGACGCTGCCACCCGAGGTTCACACCATGGTGCGCTCGTCGGGCAATCCCGATCTCGACAAAGCCTTCGACCGCGCATTGCAGCGCCTGGCGGAGACGTTCGACGTCTGGCCGAAGGTCGGCTTCTACGACGACACGGACGCACCGAACGCCATGGCGATGCGGTATGCGGTCGGCGGCACGCACGAGTTCGCGGTGCTGTTCGGGCGGACGTATTTCGGAAAGCTCATGGAATACGATCCATCGGGCGTCACACTGCTGCAGACGGCCGCCCACGAGTTCGCGCACGTCTGGGTCTATCAGGATGGCCTGTTCGAGAAGATCCGCGGCAGCCAGCCGACGGTGAAGCGCGTGGAGCTGCACGCCGATTATCTTTCAGGTTTCTATCTCGGCCTGCGCAAGCGCGACAACCCGACGGCGTCGCTGTGGGCCGCCGGCATAAGGCGCTGGCAGAGTGGCGACACCGAGTTCCGCAACGTGCACCACCACGGCCAGCCGGACGAACGCCTCGCGGCGGCGGAAGCGGGGTTCAAGCTGGGGTTCCTCGAGGGGCGGACGGCGAAGGAAGCGTTCGCCGCCGCGACAGCTTACGTCGCGGCGGTCTAACCCGCTGAACCGGTGCCCGGTGATGCACCATCATCGAGCCCCTCGGTGACGCTCTCGTCGTCGTCGGAGACAACAGCGGCGTTCTTCTTCGCCACCCGTTCCTCGACCACGCGCGCGACCAGCGACTTGACCAGGTCGAGATCACGCAGGTGAACATCGGTCTGCGGGAACGGGATCTCGATGCCCGCCTGTCGTAGCGCCTGGAAAATCGCGATTCTGAGTTCGGTCGCGGCGGCGCCGGTTTTGCTGACGTCGGAGATGAAACCGAAAATCGTGAAGTCGAGAGAGCTTGCGCCGAAGTCCTTGAACAGCACGAACGGAGCCGGGAAGCTCGACAGCGCCGGGCAGCTCCGCGCCGTCCG
>CALMPK010000136.1 GCA_937873575.1 uncultured Hyphomicrobiaceae bacterium | reverse complement strand
CGCGGATGCGCGCGCCGAGCGTCAGGCCGAGATCGACCGGACGGTCGCGGAGATCGCAAAGAGTGAAGCCGCGCAGACCGCTGCCGCCGAAGGCGTAACCGCGGCCACCGAGGCGCTGCGCCTCGCCCGCCTCGCCCAGCGCGACGCCACGGCCGAACTCGCGAAACACTCGCGGGCCCCTATCCGGGCGCGCGACGCGCTCGTCAAGGGCGAGCGCGCGAGAGCCGGGTTCGTCACGACCCAGACCAGGGAGATGGCGCGCGCTGCCAAGCGCGAGGAGAAGCGGCGCGAGGAGCATCTCGCCGACGCGGCCAGCGACCGTCCGATCGAAACGCTGCTCTCCCGTGCCGACGCGCGCGCTGTCGCGGCAAAGCGCGATAGCGAGTCGGAATCGGAGGCCGCCGAGCAGGAGCTGGCAATCGAGGCGAAGCTCGCCGGGCTCGATTCCGACGAGAGCACCGCGGGAGAGGCCGTCGAGCTGCAGAAGCAGACGCTCGCCGCGCGCCAAGGCGAGTTGCACGATGCCGAACTTGCCCTGCCGGAGGCGCGGAAGGCATTTGCCAAAGCCGCCAAGGACCTGGACGAGGCCAAACGGAGCAACCGCCGCGCCGTCGCCGCGCTCGCCCAGTTCGACAAGCCCGCGACCATCCTCATCAGCCGCAAGTCCAACAAGATCTACATCCGCCAGGGCTTCGCGGAGGTCTATCAGGCTCCCGTCGAGTTCAAGATGCCGGCGAGCCCGGTCGGCACGCACGTGTTCTCTGCGTTGGCGTTCCGCGAGGGGAGCGATACCGAGCTGACGTGGCGGCTGATGACGGTGTCCGGCATCGAAGCTGACGACACGCATGACCGGCCACGACCGCGTAGCCGCGCGCGCGCCGCGTCGATGGAGGATACGGCGGCCCTTTCCGCTGTGGAGGTGCCGAAGACAGCCGCCAACGCGCTCGATCGCGTCGTGCTCAGCGAGGCAGCCCTGATGCGGTTGCGCGAGGTTCTTAAGCCCGGATCGACCTTGATCGTCTCGGATGCAGCCCAAAGCCGCGAGACCAACGAGTACACCGACATCATCGTCGAGCCACGCTGAGCCGCCGCGTTCGGTCTGAGCCCGTGTTTTTGGGGTTGCCCCTTTACTGCTTCACAACCGGAGCAGTGCGCCGCGCCAACGTCAGCCGCAGGTCCGCGTCCATCTCTGTCATCGTGGACCGTTCCGTCGATGAAGACGAGAGCGCCATCCGACCGCAAAGAACCACGATCGCGGTTAGCGGTCGGATGGAGATGCCCTAGTCTCCAAGAGATCGATCACTCACTGCGGCAACCCGCCATTCCTCCCTCAAGCCGCCTTGGCGCGGTTGCGCGTCAGCCAGCCGTCGACGAGAGACACCGTCTCGTCGATCGCGGCGAGGCGGCGGCCCTTCTGCGCAGCGACGGCCGGAACCAGCTTGCGGACGCGCTCGATGTTCTGGGCGCCCGGGGCGGGTGCACGAGCCGCAGACGACGGGCTCAACAGCGATTGTGCGGCGACCGCGTATTTCTCGAACGGCACCATGTCGCCAGGAGCTGCGCCGAGCGAGACGCACAGGTCCGCCACCCACTCGTAGACTGCGCGCGTCGCCGCGATGTCGGTATGCACGGCGTCCTTGATCGCGCGCATGCCATCGGCCTGGACGCAGCGATAGTTTCCGGCGAGCAGCATCGCCCACTTCGCCATGGGCACGAAGATCGACGAATGCACCTTGAGCTTCACCGGCAGTTCGACCGCTTCGCCCGCCGCTGAATAGCGCGCCTCGGCTATATCGTGCTCCAGGCGCGTGAGGATCGCGGTGTCCGCATCACCGGCGAACCGCGCTGCCTTGAAGTTGGTCGGCAGGCGCACCTGCAGTACGTTGACCGGTTCGTTCGGCGGGCGGAATGCCTGCGGGTCGGGACTGCACAACGTGAACTTTTCCGGATCGAAGCCCGCCCACACGCTCGGATCGGTGAAGCAACTCTGGAGCGCCGATGTATCGAGGCCCGGGATACGCTTGAGATAGGGCAGCGGCGGCATGTTCATGATCGACATCACGGGAACTCGCGCCCGTGCGACGGCGGCGAGCAACTCACGCACGCCCGGTGCGCCGTACTGCGGCTCCTGCATCGCGAGCGCGACGAGATCGAAACGCGACGGCACTATGCCCGCCGGCCCTGAAGCTTGCAGGGTGCCGGGCAACGTCTTCGAGTTCACCTCGAGCAGGTTCTGCCGTCCCTTCACCGGCATGCGGACGACCGCACCCTCGCTATTGATGAGTTCGGCCTCGGCCGGCAGGCACACCAGAGTGACATGATGCCCGGCGAGCGCCAGCTTCGTCCCCAGTAGCGAGCCATACGAGGCTCCGAGAACGAGAATTCTCAATGGCGTGGTCATCTCCGGGTCTCCTTCGGAAAATCGCCGACATGGCGAATGGAATTTTCTTCGCAACGGCAAATTGATCCGAAAGCACTACAACGGACGTCGAATATCAGCATCGGTGCGTATTGACGCACGGGGCAGCAGCAAGCCATTGGAGGGACTGGAAAAACTGGGATGTGGCATGCCACGGGCACAACGCCACGTCACCGCACGCTCTGGGCGCCCCGTTGCGGCCGCAGATGGCGGGTGAGGTCGCCGGAAACCATCCCAACTGATGCCGTCGTGCGGCGGCTCGCGCGCAAATCCCTCTACGGATAGACTGGTTGAGGCGGGATTTACTCCGAGGGTGGCCTCATGGCGTCCGAGACCGGCGATAACGGCAACAACACGCGGCAGCTCGTCATCACCTTTTTCCCGATGGCGATCGCCGTGCTCTCCCTCATCACCTCGATCTACAACGGCTACCTCAACAGCCAGTACGTCGACATCATTCAAAGCCGGCTTCCGCGCAGCGAGTACATGCGCACCTGCCGCGACACCATCGACGCCTATTTCCAGGTCAAGTACCGCGCCGGAGTCGTGGTGCGCGCCGCCGCTGCCGGCGAGACGGCCGCCGGATCGCGCGACATGATCGAGGCCGGAAATGCCGTGGCCAAGTTCGGCGCGCTCGCTACCTATCTCGCCAACCTTCGCGACGAGGACGTTCGAGCCCAGTACACCGAGCTCTACTGGAAGCTCGAGAAGTTCGTGGCGCTCGCGCCGGCACCTGCCCGGCAGGAAGAACGCGATAAGCTGATCGCCGAGGCGGACGAAGTGTTCTACGTGCTCAATACCGATTGCATCACGTCGGCCAAGAGCCACACCTGACGCGACGTGCGGATGGCCCGCAGCGGCGCGCTCCCATTGCACCTTCGGTCGAACAGGTTTGTACTTTCGGTCGCCGGAGCACTGTCCTTGAGATCGATCAAGGAGGCATAGACCGACCTCGATCAGCCTTTTCCGCGTCGCACATCCACGTCGCGACGAGAGAAGGAATGACGATCATGAGAGCACATGGCATGAGAGCACATGGAACGACCGCGGCCCTGCTGGCCGCCATCGTGCTGGCGCCCGCGCTCGGGGCGACGGCCGCCCGCGCGGAGTTGAGCGAGGCGGGCAAGATCGCCGTCGCCAAGGCCGGCCAGATCATGTTCGAGCATCGCTGCCGCAGTTGCCATGCCGACGATCCGGCAAAGCAGAGCTATGGCCCGAGCCTCATCGGCATCGCCGGGCGCAAAGCCGGCAGCGTCGAAGGTTTCGCCTACTCCGACGCGCTCAAGGCCTCTGGAATCGTCTGGACCGACAGCGCGCTCAAGGCGTGGATGGCCGACAACAAGAGCATCATGCCGGGAACCCGCATGCGCCATGTCGGCGTTACCGATGCTGACGAGCAGGACTTCATCCTCTCCTATCTCAAGACATTGAAGTAACCGTTCCCCGGCCTCTGCTTTGTGGAGATCGGGCCTCCAGAGGGCGCGAGCGGAAAGGCCCGGTGGCAGCCATGCCACCGGGCCTGCTCTTATGTCTGCTGTCGAACGGAACTTTCCCTTGCGGTCAGCGCTTCAGACAATCGCGCGTGACCACCCGACGGCCGCGCGATAACATCGTTGCGGTCCAGATGGGCGGCGGTTCGCCGCGAGCGATGCCCAGGGAGAGATGGGGCCTCCGCAAGCTCTCCTACCCGGGGCAACCATCCGATACACACAACAAGAAGGAGCAGACGATGAGCACAGACGTGCGTCTCCTTTTCGTTTCCGGTTCCGCGCGCAAGAATTCCGTCAACAAGCAACTCGCGCGTCTCGGCGTCGCGATCGCCGAAGCGAATGGCATCCCCGCGACGTTCCTCGACCTCGGCGACTACCCGATGCCGATCTACGACGGCGACCTGGAGGCTGAAGAAGGTCCGCCCGACCAGGCCCGCAAGCTCAAGCACGTGATGGGGCTGCACACCGGCATTTTCATCGCGTCCCCCGAGTACAACAGCTCGATATCGCCGTTGTTGAAGAATGCCATCGACTGGGTGAGCCGGGTTCGCGAGGACGACGAGGAGCCGCTCGAGGTGTTCCGGACGCGCGTGTTCGCGATCGGCGCTGCCTCGCCTGGAACTCTCGGCGGGCTGCGCGGCCTGAACGCTGTGCGTCAGGTCTTGGAGCTTGGCGTCGGCGCGCTCGTGCTGCCGGAGCAATTCGCCGTGGCACGGGCGGGCGATGCCTTCGACGAGCATGGCCACCTCAAGGACAAGGACATGCAGGGCAAGTTCAAGACCCAGATCCAGAAGCTCGCCCGTGCAGCGCACGTGCTGCATGGCTAGCCTCTAGAGTTCCTGGCACCGTAGCGATGCGCGCCAGCCATTTAGGTGCTTGGCGGCGACACCGGATTGGCAAAGCGGCGCCCGCGCGCATAGAGTGCGATCGGTTTTGACGGGTCTGCGGCCGCGGTCCACCGAAGAGGTCGATAGCATTCCCGAACCACGGGCCGAGGGGCCGTACACGCTCGAGAGGAAAGGGCGGGACGCTTCCATCTCAACCGATCGCGCTCTAAACCCTCAGAAGAGGGCGCGATTCACGCTCGAGACGAAAGCGCGGGGCGCTTCCATCTCAACCGATCGCACCCTAGGGTGGCCGCTCCGCAACCGCCTGGTCGGACCGGCCCGTGGCCATCCGGCAAGCACAGCCCATTCGAGACGATGAACCGAGCACGGTGAGAGTTGGCCCAAATGAACGAGATCGCGCTCAAGGACCGGTTGATCGTCGCCCTCGACATGCCGACGGTGGAGGAGGCGGCACGCCTCGTCGCACTGCTCGACCATGGCGTACATTTCTACAAGGTCGGCCTCGAGCTGCTGTTCGCCGGCGGGCTCGATTTCGCCGAGCATCTCAAGGCCCAGGGCAAGCGGGTCTTTCTCGACATGAAGTTGCTCGACATCGGTAACACGGTCGAGCGCGCCGTCTCTAATGCCGCCGATTTCGGCGTCGACTTCCTCACCGTTCACGGCCATGACTTGAAGACGCTGCGCGCCGCCGTCGCCGGGCGCAGCTCGAGTCCGATGAAGCTGCTCGCCGTCACGGTGCTGACCAACCTTTCAGCCCACGATCTCGAGCAGCAGGGCAATCGCATGACCCCGGCCGAGCTCGTGCTGCATCGCGCCCGCATGGCGCACGAAGCCGGGTTCGACGGCGTCATCGCATCGGGCCAGGAAGCCCGGCGCATCCGCGATGCGGTCGGACCGAAATTCCTGATCGTCACTCCCGGAATCCGCCTCGAAGGCAGCGCCATGGACGACCAGGAGCGCGTAATGACCCCCGGCCACGCGATCTCCGCCGGCGCCGATCACATCGTCGTCGGACGGCCGATCACGCAGTCGGACGATCCCAAGGCCGCGGCGTTGAGCTTCATGCATCACATCCGTGACGCGCTCGCCTGACCGCGCACCGCCATTCCAACGAGCCAATCCAACGAGAGGGAACACCCCATGCCCAAGGGTTACGTCATCGCGCACGCCACCGTCACCGATCCCGAGAAGTGGGGCCAGTACGTCGCGAAATCGAAGATCGCGCTCGACAAGTTCGGCGGCGTGCCGATCGTGCGTGGTGGCAAGTGCGAGATCGTCGAGGGCAATGGCACGCAGCGCAATGTCGTGCTCGAGTTCCCGAGCTATGAGGCGGCCCTCGGCTATGCCCGCTCCGAGGAATATGCGGCGGCCAAGGCACTGCGCCAGGGGGCGGGCAAGATCGACATCACCGTCGTCGAAGGCGTTTGAGCGAGCATCGCGCCCGCGACGCCAAACACCGCCCGTCCCGACATCTTGAGCGGACGGGCGGTTGACCGGTCTTTGATCGATAGCGCCGCCGGACAGCGCCCGAAGCTGATCGCGCTCTCAAGCACTGTCGATGGAAGCGCCGCGCGCGCCCGTCTCAACCGATCGCGACTTGAAGCATGTGATTAGGGTGCGATTCACGGCCTCGATGAGAGCGCCGCGCGCTCCCATCTCAACCGATCGCACCCTAGCCGAGCTGGCCGCCGTCGTAGCCGCAGGCGATGCGGGCGAGCGCGAGGCGCATCGCCGCCTCGTCGAGCGACTGTGTCACCACTCGTGCTTCCGACCCATCCGGAGCGAGCCCGCGCCCCTGCGCCAGCAGCGCGCCGAGCAGGTCGCGGTCCAGCATCAGCAGGCTTGCCCAGAAGCCGCGTGAAAGCGCCCGCGCTAGCTCGTGATCGGGATGTGCCGCGTTTTCCGGCGCCTTGCCGATCTCGTACATGTGCGTAACGGCCCCCCAGTCCGCGCGCTCGGCAGGCAGGCGATTGAACACCTCGCCGCATTCCTCGGCGACGTAGAAGCGATTCAACGTGTCATCGAGGCGGAACCGGTATCCGGCGTCGATCAGCATCGGTTCCCAGCCAGCGTGAGCCGGCGCATTGGTCGCCGGATCGATCGCCTCGACCACGATCACCTTCGGACGGTAACGCCGCCAGTCGTTACCGGCGATCACTTCTCCTTCGGCACCCTCGACATCGATCTTGAGGAAGTGGATGCGCTCGACGCCATGCGTCTCGCAGAGGGCTGCGAGCGTGGTCAGCGGTCTTGTCACCCGCTCGTAGCTGTCGCCGTGCACCTTCGAGCCTTCGGCGTTCGCCTCGACCATCGTCGAGAGACCGTGCAGGCGCGGAAACATGAAAAGCTCGGACGTGCCGACGGTGCGGCCGACAAGCCCCTCGAACACGGTGTCACGCGGGCGCACGTGCGGGTAGAGACGCGCAAGGCTTGGTTGCGGCTCGACGACGATGCCGCTCCAGCCGCGCTCGTAGAACCAGAGGGACACGTTGTCCGCGACCGGATGCCCGCCGCCGACATCGATGTAAAAGCCCGGGCCCTCGTCGGCGAGCGCAAGCCAGAGATGATAGTCCTCGAGGTTCTGCGTGTACGAGAGTGGCTTCGCCGCGGAGGTCATGGTCGCCCTTTGGGTGAAACTGTCGCGCCGGCCGGCGCCGTGCGAGAGATGTGCGCCGGGTCGGCGCAATTCTCAAGCGGAGAAGCGAGGGGCACCGCCCGCGCTCCGGCCGCGCCCCGCCACCCACGAGGTTTGGTCGTTCCCGGCGGGTGCTCTCAGCTATGCAGCCCCGGCGCTTCGTGTCCGGTCCGCTCGACGTACTCGGTGTAACCTCCACCATACTGATGCAGGCCCTCGGGCGTCAGTTCCAGCACGCGGTTCGACAGCGCGGCGAGAAAACGGCGGTCGTGCGAGACGAACAGCATCGCGCCTTCGTACTGCGACAGTGCGGTGATGAGCATCTCCTTGGTCATCAGGTCGAGATGGTTGGTCGGCTCGTCGAGCACGAGGAAGTTCGGCGGATCGAACAGCATTTGCGCCATGACGAGGCGCGCCTTCTCGCCACCGGAGAGCACGCGGCATTTCTTCTCGACGTCGTCGCCGGAGAAGCCGAAACAGCCGGCCAGCGTTCTGAGTGCGCCCTGCCCGGCCTGAGGGAACTCGTGCTCGAGCGACTGAAACACCGTCCGCTCGCCATCGAGCAGATCCATCGCGTGCTGCGCGAAGTAGCCCATCTTGACGCTGGCGCCGATCTGCACCGTTCCCGCGTCGGGCTGCGTCGCGCCCGCGACCAGTTTCAGCAGCGTCGACTTGCCGGCGCCGTTGACGCCCATGACGCACCAGCGCTCGCGGCGACGCACCTGGAACGACAGGTCGTCGTAGATCGCCCGCGTGCCGTAACCCTTGGAAACGCCCTTGAGCGTCGCGACGTCCTCGCCCGAGCGCGGTGCCGGCGGGAAGTCGAAGATCCCCGTCTGGCGCCGCCGCGGCGGCTCGACGCGCTCGATCTTCTCGAGCGTCTTCACCCGGCTCTGCACCTGCGCGGCGTGGGATGCCCGCGCCTTGAACCGCTCGATGAAGCGCATCTCCTTGGCGAGCATCGCCTGCTGGCGCTCGAACTGGGCCTGCTGCTGCTTGTCCGTGAGCGCGCGCTGCTGCACGTAGAATTCGTAATCGCCGGAATAGCTGGTGAGCGAGCCGCCATCGATCTCGATGATCTTTGTGACGACGCGGTCCATGAACTCCCGGTCGTGCGAGGTCATCAGCAGGGCGCCCTCGTAGCCCTTGAGGAACTGCTCGAGCCAGATCAGGCTTTCGAGGTCGAGATGGTTCGATGGCTCGTCGAGCAGCATCACATCCGGTCGCATCAGCAGAATGCGGGCGAGCGCGACACGCATTTTCCAGCCGCCGGAGAGCGCGCCCACATCGCCTTCCATCATCTCCTGGCTGAAGCTCAGTCCGGCGAGAACCTCACGCGCGCGCCCTTCGAGCGCATAACCGCCGAGCTCTTCGAAGCGCGCCTGGACCTCGCCGTAGCGCTCGATGATTTCTTCCATCTCGTCGGCCCGATCGGGATCGGCCATGGCCGCCTCGAGATCTGCGAGCTCCGCGGCGACGGCGCTGACCGGCCCGGCGCCATCGATCACCTCGGCGACCGCGCTACGCCCGCCCATCTCGCCGACATCCTGGCTGAAATAGCCGATGGTGATGCCGCGATCGACCGAGACCTGGCCCTCGTCGGTCTCGTCCTCGCCTTTGATGAGTCGGAACAGCGTGGTCTTGCCGGCACCGTTCGGGCCGACGAGGCCGACCTTCTCTCCCCGGTTGAGCACGGCGGACGCCTCGATGAAGAGGATCTGGTGGCCGTTCTGCTTGCTGATGCCGTCTAGTCGTATCATGTGCGCGTCAACCCCGTGGCGAGTAGACCCGGCTCATAGTCCATGTGCCGCTCGATCGGAAGTCTCCCGCGAGGCGCAGCGGGAGGCCTGGGCAGACGCCAACGTTGCACAGGCCCTTTCCACCCCGGCGCAACTCTGCTTACGGTTGCCACGCCCCGCTAACCTGGAAGTCCACCAACAATGCCCCACAGGCCCGAAGCAGAGCCCGGCAGGCCGCCCTGGCAGGCCCGCATCCTGACGCTGTTCCCGGAGATGTTCCCCGGCCCGCTCGGCCTGTCGCTCGTCGGCCAGGCCCTTGCCGGAGGGCTCTGGCGGCTCGATACCCACCAGATCCGCGATTTCGGCATCGGCCGCCATCGGGCCGTGGACGACACGCCCGCGGGTGGCGGCGCCGGCATGGTGATGCGCGCCGATGTGCTGGCCGAGGCCATCGACCAGGCCCGCGCCGCGGCCTCCTCCATCGCCCCGCCTGGCGCCGCGCCGCTGCCCGCTCTCTACATGACGCCGCGCGGACAACCGCTGACCCAGGCGCTCGCCCGCGATCTGGCTGCTGGCCCCGGCGTCATCATCCTGGCCGGGCGGTTCGAGGGCGTCGACGAGCGCGTGATCGAGGGGCGCGCGTTGATGGAGGTCTCGATCGGCGATTACGTGCTCTCGGGTGGCGAGCTGGCGGCGATGGTCCTGCTCGATGCCTGCGTGCGGCTGCTTCCCGGCGTTCTCGGCTCACAGGATAGCCTCACGCACGAGAGCTTCGAAACGGGGCTGCTCGAGCACCCCCAGTACACCCGCCCGCGCGAGTGGGAGGGGCGCGCGATCCCCGACGTGCTGCTATCGGGTGACCATGCGAAAATCGCTGCTTGGCGCGAGGCCATGTCGCTGCTGGTGACTGGCGACCGCAGACCCGATCTTTTGCGCCGCAACAAGACGGGCCGCTGACTGCGGCGACAACCACAGCGCGCATCCCGCGCCAAACGGCCACCCCGTCAGCATCAGAATGTGCGCATGTTTTCATTCTAGCTCTCGAATTGACCGCCGCCTGAAACTTGGGCAAAAACGAGCCGACGACACATCTCTGCCGCAACTTCAGGCTTTGGCAGTGCTCCGCCGTGCGATAGTGTGCGGCGGCATTTTTGCACTGCACCTATGCTGCGCCGGTATGGCGGGGCGACGAGGAATGCGCCTGTGATGGACTGGGATAAGCTCCGGATCTTCCACGCTGCGGCCGAGGCCGGCAGCTTCACCCACGCGGGCGAAGCGTTGCACATGAGCCAGTCGGCCGTGAGCCGTCAGGTCTCCGCGCTCGAGAAGGATCTCGAGATCGTGCTGTTCCACCGGCACGCGCGCGGCCTGGTGCTGACCGAGCAGGGCGAAATGCTCTACCGCACGGTCGCGGAGGTCATGATCAAGCTGCACACGGTCGAGACCCTGCTCGCCGATACGACCACGAAACCCTCGGGCGACCTCAGAATTTCCGCACCGATCGGCCTTGGCACCGTCTGGCTGACGCAGCGGCTCAAGGAGTTCATGGAGCTCTACCCGGAGATCCGCGTCGAGCTGATTTTATCGGACGACCAGATCGACCTGTCGATGCGCGCCGCCGACGTCGCGATCTGGACCCGAGAGCCGGAGCAGGGCGATTTGATCCGCCGTCCGCTGTTCTCGATGAAGGTGCGGGCGTATGCGTCGACGCACTATGTGCGCAAGTTCGGCGCGCCCGAAAGCCTCACCGCGCTCGACCGTCACCGCATCGTCTCCTACGCGGGGCAGCCGGCCCAGCACCTGGCCGCCATCACCTGGATCGAAACGGCAGGCCGCAACGGTCAGCCGCCACGGGTGCCGGTTCTGCGCGCGAACTCGGTCGTCGCGCTGAAGTATGCCGTGCGCACGGGTATCGGCATCGGCATGATTCCCGACTACATGGTCGAGGAGGAAACCGATCTCGTCACGGTCCTGACCGAGATCGACCCGCCGACGCTGCCATTCCTCTTCGTCTATCCCGAGGAGCTCAAGACCTCGAAGAAGGTTCAGGTTCTGCGCGACTTCCTGGTCTCGAAGTCGCGCCAACTGAAGGTGTGAGCGGCGATCGGCACCGTCGCCACCGCCCGATCGTTCGAAATCCGCTCCGCACGCTCGTGCGCTACCGACTTCGATTGAATCGCATTCGCGCTTTCTCAAAGTCGTCGACAGCGCTCTGAAGCCTGATCTTAGGGTGCGTTTCACGCTTTCGAAGGAAGTGCCCTGCACTTCTTTCTCAACCGATCACACCCTTGCGGAAGCGCGGAACGAGCGGGCCAATGCCTACTCCGCCGGAACCGCCACCGCGACCACGGGCTCGATGTAGAGCTCGTTGCCACGCCACTCGCAAACATAGCTCTCGGGCTGCATCAGCATTTCGATGAGTTGGCTCAGCATGGCAGGTCTCCCGTTGATCCGGTCGCCAGTGGCGACGTTCGTTTCGACTACGGGAGGATGATTAGCGTTAACCGGGTGTTGAGCGCTGTTCCGCCGGTGACTCTCGATCGTTCCTGCGAGACCTTTGCGGCGCGGGCCTCATGCGCCGCCGATCAGGATACCCGCGCCGAGAACCAAGGCGCCGCCGAGAACGACCTGGAACGTCGCCCGCAGGAACGGCGTTTCCATGTATTTGTTCTGTATCCACACGATGGCCCAGAGCTCGAGAAACACGACGGCGAGCGCGACGAACGTTGCCGTCCAGAACTGGGGGATGAGATACGGCAGCGCATGGCCGAGACCGCCCAGCGCGGTCATCACGCCGGACGCGACGCCGCGCTTCCACGGCGCGCCACGCCCGGAGAGCTTACCGTCGTCGTGCACCGCCTCGGTGAAGCCCATCGAGATGCCGGCGCCGACCGACGCGGAGAGGCCGACGAGGAACGTGGTCCAGGTGTTTTGCGTCGCGAAGGCGGTGGCAAAAATCGGCGCCAGCGTCGAGACCGAGCCGTCCATCAGCCCGGCGAGCCCCGGTTGCACCCATGTCAGCAGGAACTGGCGGTGCGCGGCGGCGTCCTCCTCACCGCGTGCGTCCCCTTCCAGATGCCGCTCGACGGAACGCTCGAACGTCGCCTCGTGTCCCGCCTCCGCGGCGGCGAGATCGCCGAGCAGCTTGCGCGTGTCGGCGTCAGTCGCGCGGGCGGTGGCGGCGAGGTAGAACTCGCGCGCGCGCCGCTCCATGTCCTCCGCCTCCTGGCGAATGCGCTCGATGCCGAGGTTTTCGATCAGCCAAACGGGCGAGCGGGTGTAATAGCCCGCCACGTGCTCGCGGCGGAGAGGCAGGATCGTTTCGCCAAACCGCTTCTTGTGCAGCTCGATCAGGGCCCGCCGGTGCTGCCCCTCGATCGCCGCCATATCCTCGAAAATCTTGGCGCTCGCCGGATAATCCTTCGCCAGCCGGGCCGCATAGGCCAGGTAGATCTGGCCGTCCTCCTCTTCCGAGGAGATGGCGAGTGCCAAGATCTCCCGCTCGGAGAGGTCGTCGAACCGGCGCCGGCTCGAAAAACCCGGGATCGAGAACTTGTGCAACATGACGCCCTCCGTATCGGCAAGCCGCCGCGACTCGCGGCGCATCTCTGCGGGCGAGGTTATCGCTGGCCGGCCCGCGAGGCGAGACTGGCAGGGGGCGGCATTGCGCCCCGCCGGCTGATCGCCTCCGGCACAACGGCTTATTTGCGAAGTCTCGATGACAGCGCTATCTAGGCGTCAAATCCTGACCATGGACCGAGGACGATGGCCAAAACCCTCTACGACAAGATCTTCGACGACCACATCGTGGACCGCTCCCCCGATGGCACCTGCCTGCTCTACATCGATCGCCACCTCGTCCACGAGGTGACGAGCCCGCAGGCGTTCGAGGGATTGCGCATGTCGGGCCGCAAGGTGCATGCGCCGGAAAAGACGCTGGCCGTCGTCGACCATAACGTGCCGACCACGGACCGCAGCCAGGGCATTGCCGACGACGACAGCCGCATCCAGGTGGAAACGCTGGCGCAGAACGCCCGCGATTTCGGCGTCGAATACTACAACGAGCTCGACAAGCGTCAGGGCATCGTCCACGTCGTCGGCCCCGAGCAGGGCTTCACGCTCCCCGGCACCACCATCGTCTGCGGTGACAGCCACACCTCCACGCACGGCGCGTTCGGCGCGCTGGCGCACGGCATCGGCACCTCCGAAGTCGAGCATGTGCTCGCCACGCAGACGCTGATCCAGAAGAAGGCGAAGAACATGCTCGTCCAGGTGGACGGGCTGCCGCCGAAGGGTGTCGGCGCCAAGGACATCATCCTCGCCATCATCGGCGAGATCGGCACGGCCGGCGGCACGGGCTCGGTCATCGAGTATGCGGGCGAGGCCATCCGCTCGCTCTCCATGGAAGGCCGCATGACGGTCTGCAACATGTCGATCGAGGGCGGCGCCCGCGCCGGCATGATCGCGCCGGACGAGAAGACCTTCGCATTCATCAAGGACCGGCCGAAGTCGCCGAAGGGCGCCGCCTGGGACATGGCGATGAAGTACTGGGAGACGCTGCGCACCGACGAGGGCGCGCACTTCGACCGCGTCGTCAGGCTCGACGCCGCCTCGCTGCCGCCGATCGTCACCTGGGGCACGAGCCCTGAGGACGTCGTCTCGATCACCGGCGCCGTGCCCGACCCGGCCAAGGTCGAGAACGAGGACAAGCGCGCCTCCATGCAGCGCGCGCTGGACTACATGGGCCTGACGCCCGGCACGAAGATCACCGACATCCCGCTCGACGTGGTGTGGATCGGCTCGTGCACCAACGGCCGCATCGAGGATCTGCGCGCGGTGGCCAAGGTCGTCGAGGGCAAGAAGATCTCAGGTAAGCTCGCTTATGCCATGATCGTTCCGGGCTCCGGCCTGGTGAAGGAACAGGCGGAGGCCGAAGGTCTCGACAAGATCTTCAAGGCCGCCGGCTTCGAGTGGCGCGAGCCGGGCTGCTCCATGTGCCTCGGCATGAACCCCGACCAGTTGAAGCCCGGTCAGCGTTGCGCCTCGACCTCGAACCGCAACTTCGAGGGCCGTCAAGGCTACAAGGGCCGCACGCACCTCCTCTCGCCCGTGATGGCGGCGGCGGCGGCGCTGGAAGGCCATTTCGTCGACGTGCGGGGCTGGGACAACGGCAACGCCTGATCTGGCTGCCGTCTGTTACACCGTGCGTTCAATTACACCGTGCGTTCAATTCGATGGGGCGGGCCTTTGGGTCCGCCCTTTTCGTTGACGCTCGCGTGTTACCCGGCTGCATGCAAAGACCGACCGCATCGCCATTCGGGAGAGCATTTCGAAGTTTTACACGCAACGCGCCAGCAGGCCGCCTAGCTTAACCACATTTCTACTGCGAAACAGCTCTTTACCTTACTCGGCTCGACTTTGAATTGACGCTGATGATCCGCCGTGAGACGCATTTTGCTCAGCTTCACCGTAAAGGATCTCCCGTCATGCGTATCGCCATCGCGGCGGCCCTCGCCGCGGCCTTCACCCTCGCTTCCGCGCCGGTCGCTTCGACCGCCGCCGAGGCCTGCCACCGCTGCAAACCGGCATCCAAGACCATCGTCAAGACGAACTACCGCGTGCGCACCGTGCAGCAGGTTCGCAACGTCACCCGCTACCGCGACGTGACCCAGGTCCGCAACGTCAAGCAGGTCCGCAACGTGGTTCGTGACAACTACGTCAACGTCGTCCATCGCACCGTCGACGTGACCCGCGTGCAGCCGGTGACGCATGTGAACATCGTCACGCGCGTGCGTCCGGTCACCAAGGTGCACGTCGAGACCCGCGTGCATCACCGCACCGTCTATCAGCACAGCCGCGAGACCGTGGGCCAGACCGTCTACGTCGGCGGCCGCACCGTCCACTCGCATCGCACCGTCGTTCTGCCGGCCAGCCTGCTGACCCGCGGCTCTGTCGTCCATGTCCGTGGCGGCTCGCGCCATATCGACTGCAACTGCCGCTGAGCGACGCGGGATCGCGCGCCAGCGCCATCCATTCCGTGTCCCGCGGTCGTTTCCGCTGATCGGATGCGATCGCGCAAACCACACCGCTCACAATAATGACGCCGCCCGTCGGGGAGCCCGGTCCAAACCGAGTGATCCTGGCCGGGCGGCTTTCTATTTGCCGAACGATGTCGCGCCACGGTCTACGCGCATCATGCCGCGGATCAGTCGTTCGGCCTGAGCGACGTTTTGTATTCCGACGATCAGCTCACTGCTCGTGACAGTGTCGCCGTCGCTGTCCTTCGCGTATCCAGTGACGATGGTGAGCGTGCCCGGGCCACGATCGCCGCCGCGCCGATGAAGCGAAACGAACGTCGCGGGATCGAAGCTCACCACCTCGCGGCTATGGCCGTGAAAAATGCGCAGCAGCCTTTTGTCCGTCAGGACAAACACGGTCCGGCGGGATTTCCACCAGACCCAGAATGGCGCGCCAAGCAGTCCGAAACCGATGACCAGGAAGGCCCCAGCGAACAGCAACGCCAGGGCCATCATGGCGATTTCCCAGGACTGAATGATGCGGCCTGCAGGCGGGCTCGTGATGGTGGCGACGCAGCTTGCCACAAGGACGCCGAATATGCCGCCGATCAACGCGGTCCACGGCACGCCCATCAACCAGATCGGTGTGGTTCTGAGGAACGATCCGGAGGGGCTCGGCCGGCCGGCCCAGCGCACGATCTCGCCCCTCGTTTCCGCCGTCACGGCCTCGACTGCCGCTCGAGGCAGGTTTCGCATCCAATCCATGTGCCCAACGTATGCGATGCGCCGCGATCTTTTTGTGAAGCCGCCCGAAAATGCGGAGCGGCGAAATGAAATCGGTAAACGAAGCGTTTCCAGAGCGCCTTTGATAGTGGCAATCCGAACACAACACAGAATTCACGCGTTCAGAATAATGCTTGTCCGTGCTCAAGATGCGCATTTCGGAACACGCAGCAACGGAATGGTAAGCACTGGCGGCGCAATCTCCAGCCCATGAGCCCAATGAGGGCAGCAATGACGGGAGCAGATTATGCTGCATCATATAGAGTTTTGCCTGGATGAGATCGACTGCGAGATAGACTCTCATCTGGGATCAACGATCAGCGAGACCGACGCCGCCACATTGAAGAGCAAGCTTGCCGAGGTCCGCGCGATCATCGCGAGCTGGCCGGTCGTCGGGATGGCCGATGATGCAGCCGAGGCCAGCGCGAGCTCCGACGAGATCGTCGAGGTGATCGCCGAGGCCGCCGAAATCGAGCAGACCGCAGAGATCGAGGAGACGACGGACGCTCCCGCCGAGATCGTCGAGCTGATCGCCGAGGCCGCCGAA
>CALMPK010000135.1 GCA_937873575.1 uncultured Hyphomicrobiaceae bacterium | reverse complement strand
CGCCGTCGCGGCCCCGCGGTGGCAACGGTGTGCTGTCGTCCCGTGATCGCGAGACGGCACTCGGGCGTGGTGGCAGAACGGGTCCCCGCCCCTTTCATCAATTGGCGAGAGCTTTCCCCCATGGGTTTCAAATGCGGCATCGTCGGCCTGCCGAACGTCGGCAAATCGACGCTTTTCAACGCGCTGACGCAGACCGCCGCGGCGGAAGCGGCCAACTATCCGTTCTGCACCATCGAGCCGAACGTCGGCGAGGTCGGCGTGCCGGATGACCGGCTCGACAAACTCGCGGCCATCGCCGGCTCGAAGCAGATCATCCCGACGCGCCTCACGTTCGTCGACATCGCCGGCCTCGTGCGCGGCGCCTCCAAGGGCGAAGGTCTCGGCAACCAGTTCCTCGCCCACATCCGCGAGGTCGACGCCGTCGCCTACGTGCTGCGCTGCTTCGAGGACGACGACATCACCCATGTCGAAGGCCGCATCGATCCCCTGTCGGACGCCGAAACGGTCGAGACCGAGCTGATGCTCGCCGACCTCGAGAGCTGCGAGAAGCGGCTTGCGACGAACGAGAAGAAAGCGAAAGGCGGCGACAAGGACGCCAAGCTGCAGGTCGCGCTGCTCGAGAAGGCTCTCGTGCTGCTGCGCGAGGGCAAGCCCGCCCGCCTCGCCAAGGTCGACGCCGACGAGGAACAGGCCTGGCGCCTGCTGCAACTGCTGACGGCAAAGCCCGTGCTCTACGTCTGCAACGTCGACGAAGGCTCGGCAGCGAACGGCAACGCCTACTCGGCCAAGGTGTTCGAGCGGGCCAAGCAGGAGGGCGCGCAGGCGGTCGTCATCTCGGCCAAGATCGAAGCCGAGCTCGCCGGTCTCGATACGGAGGAGCGCTCGGCATTCCTCGGCGAGATGGGCCTCGAGGAGCCTGGCCTCAACCGCCTGATCCGCGCCGGCTATGCGCTGCTCGGCCTCGTCACCTACTTCACCGTCGGCCCCAAGGAAGCGCGCGCGTGGACCATCACGCAGGGCACCAAGGCACCACAGGCGGCGGGCGTCATCCATACCGATTTCGAGAAGGGCTTCATTCGCGCCGAAACGATCGCCTATCAAGACTATGTCGCGATGAAAGGCGAAGCGGGCGCCAAAGAGGCCGGAAAGTTCAGGCTCGAAGGCAAGGAATACGTTGTCGCCGATGGCGACGTGCTGCACTTCCGTTTCGCGAACTAGAATTTCATCCGACCGCACAGCATCGCGTTGGCGATGAGCGACCGGATCATGATGCTCTAGAGACCAATGCGAGAGCGCGTGCATCGAGAACATGAATCGTAGCCCGACCCGATGAATTAGAGTGCTTCCGAAAAATTGCGCGGCGATGCTGCGATCAGAAGCACGACCAACATGACGAGAGCGCCATGACCGACGAGACCACGGCATCGAACGCGGCGGAGACGCCCCCCGACCGGCTTTCGACCGATCCGGCGAGCCCTCACTACGACGAGACCGTTCTCACGCGCGATGTCGGCATCCGCTTCAACGGCACCGAGAAGACCAACGTCGAGGAATACTCGGTGAGCGAGGGCTGGATCCGCGTCGCCGCCGGCAAGGCTCGCGACCGCAAGGGCAACCCGATCACCATCAAGCTCAAGGGCAAGGTCGAGCCGTATTACAAGGCGTGAGCGCGCCTCGCGATACAGGGCCCCTCACGGACAAACGAAAAGCCCGCGCCACTCACGTGACGCGGGCTTCGTTTTGTCCGAGGCAACGCGGAAGCGTTACTCCGCCGGGTTCTTGATCTTGTTGATGTTGAGCATTCCGAGCACGTACTTCTCGTAGAACGGCTCGGTTGTGCCCTTGCGCATCTTGCGCAGGAAGTACTTCTCGAACGCGATCTTGGCGTAGTGCACCCACACGCCCTCGGCCGCCCAGTTGACGTTGCGCGGCGGGATCTGGGGCTGGGCGACGAACGCGGCACCCTTGTCGCCGAAGTCGGCGAGGCAGAGCGCGCTCCACGTCGGGATCTTGTGCGGCTCCTTGCCGGCGAGCAGGTCGGCGATGTTCTCGACCGCGGCCGTCACCATGCTCTCGATCATGTAGCCGGTCTTCGGCACACCGACCGGAACCGGCGTCGCCTCGAGCGGCGGGATGGCGATGCAGACGCCGACCGCGAAGATGTTCTTGTACTTCGGGTTGCGCTGGTACTTGTCGACCAGGATGAAGCCGCGCGGGTTGTTCAGCCCCTCGATGCCGCGAGTCGCGGGAACGCCGCGGAACGCCGGCAGCATCATCGAGTACTTGAAGGGCAGCTCGTGCTTCTTCTTCTCGGTGCCATCGTCGTTGAACTCGGTGACGAACATCTTGTCCGCCTCGACCTTGTCGACCTTGGCGTTGCAGATCCACTTGATGTGGCGGGCGCGCATCTCGCTCTCGAGCATGCCCTTGGTATCACCGACGCCGCCGAGGCCGAGATGACCGACATAGGGCTCGGAGGTGACGAGCGTCATCGGCACGCGGTCGCGGATCTTACGCTTCCGAAGGTCCGTCTCCATGATCATCGCGTACTCGTACGCGGGGCCGTAGCAGGATGCGCCCTGCACCGCGCCGACGACGATCGGGCCGGGGTCCTTGCAGAACGCCTCCCAGTTCTTGTGCGCGTCGGTGGCATGATCGACGGTGCAGACCGACTGCGTGTAGTGCTCGGGGCCAAGACCCTGGATCTCGTCGAAGGCGAGCTCGGGACCCGTGGCGATGATGAGGTAATCGTAGCCGACGGTACGCCCGTCGTTCAGCTCGATCTGGTTCTGATCGGCGATGATGCGCTTGGCGCCGGTCGAATCGAAGGCGATGCCGTGCTTCGCCATCAATGGCTTCAGGTCGATAATGATGTCGGACTTAACGCGCCAGCCGACGCCCACCCACGGGTTCGACGGCGTGAACTGGAAATACGGGCGGTCGGAAATGAGCGTGATCTGGTGCTTGCGCCCCAGCATGTCACGCGCCTCATAGGCGGCGGACATGCCGCCGACTCCGGCGCCGAGAACGACGATGTTGGCCATGTCTTTGAACTCCTTGGTGCGTTTCCTGGTCGTATAGATCGAACCCCGGCGCCGGTTGGCGTCAGGGTTTTCGGCTCGGTGCGGGTTCGCTCGCCGGCGGTCGGCGCGGGCGGACGTCCTGCATCTTGTCGCCGCATCGTCGGGGGCTTACCTGCAGTCGGCGCCGGGCATGGGCAAGTGCCACATGCCTCCCCGACCGAGGTTCCCCCGATCCATATTATATACCCGGCGTGCGGGTCCCTCGACGAAGCGGGACGACATCAGGGCATCGCGATCCATTGATGTCAATCAGCCCCAAGTCTCAACTTCGCCAATGCCTTGCCACCGAAGGGCGCGTCCTCGACCGACAGAGGAGCCGACTTCGGCCGCCTCACGTCTGCCGCTCGTCGATCCGGTCGTTCGGCGATGCTGTCGTTGGGCGCATCGACGGACCTGCCCTTGTCGTCCGCGTCGTACAACGCCGCCCTGAAGCGTGTTAGGTGCGCAAAAGCTTGCACGTGCCCGATGCCGGCATACGACGAAACCGAATTTCCGCGTCTTCCGGGTAGAGGGAAAAGGCACCACGGGCCGGTCACGCCCACCCGGGCGCCGTGACGCGCGAACAGCGTGCCATGGGGCGACTACCCGATGATTGAGTTACATCAAGAACCGGCGATATCTGCAGATCCCCGCGAACGGCAGCGCCGGGGGCCGATCCGTTGAAGGAAAGCCGCGGCGCCATCATCGAGATCGAGCTTCGCGACGTGGTTCGATGGGCCACTCCCGTCGGGACGAATTCGCGCCGGCTTCCAGCGAAGGCATGGCATGCGCTCCAAGCTCATGGATTGGTGTGCAATTACGCCTTCGACCTAGGCCCTGGTGCTTCCATCCTGGCCAATCGCGACATAAACTGCCGGGCAAGGCCCCTTTCGCCGCTCGCGACACCCGTATTCTTGTCGCAGATCAACGACGCAGGTTGATGGGGCTCAGCATAATTCCGTTACAGCATGTCCGCTGCAGCCTCGCGATCGCATCGGCCTCACCAGCCCAGCAGACAACCCGTCTCGGATGATCGTATGACCGCCGTGCTCATTGCCTTTGCATCGCGCGAGGGACAGACCCGTAAGATCTGCGTTCACGCCGCCCGCAAGCTCGAGGGCGCCGGCTGTACCACCCAACTCATCGACTTGACGCTCGGTGCGCCCGACACCTACGTCGAGCGCTGCGACGCCGCGATCGTCGCCGGCTCCGTCCATCGCGGTCGCATGGACCAGACGCTGATGAGCTTCCTGATGCGCAACGGCGCCGTGCTCGGCCGCGTGCCATCGGCATTCATCAGCGTCAGCCTATCGGCCGCTTCGGTCGACAAGGACGCCCGTTCCGCCGTCGATGAGATCACGCGACAGCTCCTCCACGACGTCGGCTGGCAGCCCGACGAGGTGGTGCACGTCGCAGGTGCTGTCGAGATGGAGGCGCTCAATCTCCTCGAGCGGTGCGCAGTGCACGCCGTGATGCAGCACCGAGGCGTCGAGATCGAATCGCAGGGCCGCACGGAGCTCACCAACTGGGATACGGTGGATGCCTTCGTGACGGGCCTGCTGGAGCGCGTTCCGGCTCACCAGAGCCCTGCCGCCGAGCTGCGCGACGTCGCCGAATAACCATGTCCCTCGCGGGTCAGACCTTCGGGGAGGAACGCCCCGAGCGCGGACGGGTGGCGGGCGCAGCGTCGCCCTCCGCGGCCTGCGATTGCGCGTTCTGTCCGTAGCTCTGAAACCGGCGCAGCACATCGTCCATCTGCGCCGCATCGAGAACGTGGGGCGCACCGAGCAGAAGCACCTTGAAATACTGCTCCGCAAGCACCTCGACCTCGGCCGCGAGTTCCAGGGCCGAAGCGAGCGTAGACCCGAGCGCGATCTGCCCGTGATTGGCCATCAGGCAGGCGTTCCGCGACGCCAGGCCGCCAGCGACGTGGCGGGCAAGCTCCTCGGTGCCGAACGGCGCGTAGGGCACCAGCGGAACGTCCATTCCACCGGCGACGGCGACCATGTAGTGGAAGGCGGGGATGGGCCTGTGCGCGCAGGCCAGCACGGTCGCATGCAGGGAATGGGCATGGACGACCGCGTTCATGTCGGAACGCGCGGCATAGGCCGAGAGGTGGAAGCGCCACTCGCTCGAAGGTTTCAATCCGCCCCGCGATGCCGCACCGTCACGGCCGACGAACACGATATCGGCAGGCGATAGCTCCTCGTAGGCGACGCCGGTCGGTGTAATCAGCATGCCGCCGTCGAAGCGGCTCGAAACATTGCCCGAGCGTCCGGGCGACAAGTTGCGGCGGCTCCTGGCGGCCGTCCGGGGGGGGGGGGGGGAGGGGGGGGGGGGGGGGGGCGGGGCGGCGGGGGGGCGGGGGGGGGCCCCCCCCCCCCCCCCCGCCACTGGCTCCGCTTCGGTGTGCGCTCCGCAAAGGAGAATGGAAGCCTGCCACGTCATCGCCGCCGCTCGGGATAGAGCGAGAGCAGACCTTCCGTGCTCGCGGCCGCCACGCCCCGCTCGGTGATGAAACCTGTGACGAGACGGGCCGGTGTGACGTCGAAGGCGGGATTGCCGGCAGGCGAGCCGGGCGCCGCGATTTCGACCGTCACCACGCTGCCGTCCGCGAGACGGCCGGCCATCTTCAGCACCTCGTCGGCCGAGCGCTCCTCGATCTCGATCGCCATGCCGTCGTCGAGGGTCCAGTCGATGGTGGTGTGGGGCAGCGCAACATAGAAGGGTACGCCATTGTCCTTCGCCGCCAGCGCCTTCAGGTACGTGCCGATCTTGTTCGCGACGTCACCGTTCGCCGTGACGCGATCGGTGCCGACGACGACAAGGTCGACCTCGCCGTGCTGCATCAGGTGCCCGCCGGCGTTGTCGACGACGATGGTGTGGGGAACCCCGTGCGCGCCGAGCTCGAACGCGGTGAGAGCTGCGCCTTGGTTGCGCGGGCGTGTCTCGTCCACCCACACGTGCACTGGAATCCCCGCGTCGTGCGCCATGTAGATCGGCGCGGTCGCGGTTCCCCAGTCGACGCAGGCGATCCAACCCGCATTGCAGTGCGTGAGCACGTTGACACGCTCTCCCGGCTTCTTGCGCGCCGCGATTTCCTCGATGAGGCGCAGACCGTTGACGCCGATGCGACGGCAGGTCTCGACGTCACCGTCGCAGATCGAGGCCGCCTTCGCATAGGCGGCCGTGACGCGATCCTCGAGCGGCACGTTCGCGAGCGCTGCGCGCATCTCCTCGAGCGCCCAGCGCAGGTTGACCGCCGTCGGCCGCTGGCGGGCGAGCAGCGCCGCATTCCGCGCGATCGCTTCATCCGAGGCGTCATCGTGGAGCGACAGCGCGAGGCCATAGGCGGCAGTCGCGCCGATCAGCGGCGCGCCACGAACCTGCATGGTGAGAATGGCGCGGGCGGCATCCTCCACCGTCCGCAGCGTCGCGATCTCGAGGCAATGCGGCAGCTTCGTCTGGTCGATGATCTCGACCGAGCGGCCATCACCCGCCAGCCAGACGGTACGCATCGGTTTGCCGGCGATCTTCATTCAGGCGCCCTTGAACAGTCGGCCGAACAGCCCACCTTTGCCCGCCGCCGGATCGTCCTTGGCGGTAGCGCCGAACGGCAGTCGCTCCGGCCGCATCCGCGAGAGCGTATAGACCGCCAGCGGCGTGCCGAGGCTGCACGAGCTGGCATTGCGAGGATCGTAGATCTTGACGATCGAAGGTGACGCCCTGTCGTCGGCATAGGCGAAGCCGCAGTAACTGGCGCGATGGTGGCGGCGCAGGAACTCGCTCACCTCCGCCAGCCGCTGCGGCAACGTCTCCTCGGGCTCGGGCGCCTCCGGCGGCTCACCGCGCGTATCGTACACCCACCACCCGGCCGGAGACGCAGCCACCGCTGCCATCACGCTGTCGAAGTCGTCCCAGGCGAGAAGGCCGCTGAGCCAACCTTCGTAGGCTTCGCGATAGGACTTGGCGGCCGGCATCCCGTCTTCCTCGCGCATCCTCGCGAGACCTCCCGTACTTGCGCGTCTGGCTACATCATGGGCCGGTGCGTCGGCACCGGAATGCACAAGGAGTCGTCGAGGCCGCAGGCATCACAGTGGAAGTGGTACCACTCGGCCATCGGCCGGGTCGAGCGGTCGGTAATGACGACACCCGGCGTGCCGCAGTTCGGACAGTCGTGCTTTCCTTTCGGATCGCGCCTCCAGTCCTTGAGGCAGCTCATCGTGCTCTCGATCATCGCCGCCGTGCTGACCTTGATCGGCGCCTTGCCATCCGTTCCCATCAGTGTCCCTCGAATGCCATCAGTGCATGCACCTCAATGTTCTGCTGTTTCAGTAGTTTTGCGCCGCCGAGGTCCGGCAGATCGACGATGAACGTCGCGCCGACAATCGCGCCGCCGGAACGTTGTATCAGCTTTGCGGCGGCAGTGGCGGTCCCGCCGGTCGCGATCAGGTCGTCAACGATCAGAATTCGCTCGCCGGGCTTACAGGCGTCCTCGTGCATTTCGATGACATCGACGCCGTATTCCAGCGTGTATTCCTGCCCGATGGTCTTCCACGGCAGCTTGCCCTTCTTGCGGATCGGGATGAAACCGCAGCCGAGGCGATCGGCGATCGCGCCTCCGAGAATGAACCCGCGCGCCTCGATCCCCGCGACCGCGTCGACGGGCTGCGTCCGGTAAGGCTCCGCCATACGCGCGATGGTCGCCTTGAATCCCTGTGCGTCGCCCAGCAACGTGGTGACATCCCGGAACATGATCCCGGGCTTCGGGTAGTCGGGAATGGTTCGAATGAGATCCTTCAGGTCCGTCACGTCCACCTCCGCGTCAAACTGCCGGCGCAAATTAGCAATATCCTCTGTGGGAGTGTAGAAAAGCGTTCTCGTGCACTGACCGATTCGTCCCGTATTGCCAATCGTTTGGCACGGATGACTGGAACGTAGGCGAGAACGAGTTGCCGTTTTTCGCTGGAGCGCTCGCAAACGATGGCACGATCGTGTCGCTGGCGGCGCGCCGTGGTCGAGGTGGCACACTGGAACGTCCGCCTTTCGACTGCGACGGAAGCCGGGCGTGCCCAGTCCCATACTGCCGGCTTGCCCTCCCGGGTAAATGCGCCGGCGCGGAGGATCGACGCATGAGCTATCCCATTGTCGCCGACGGCGGCCCCGACGACCTGCCGAGGACGCTGCGCCGCGAGCGGGAAGCCCGGGATCGTGAGGCGCGCGAACGCGAGGCCGCCGAGCGCGCACAGGCCGAACGCGAACAGCTCTCGATGGGCCCGGCGCCGCGGACCTTGCCGCATACCGACGAGATTTATGCCGTGCCTCAGAGCTATCCGAGCCCGGTCGAAGCCGCGATGCCGGCTACGGTGACTCGGATCGACGTACCGTTCCTGCATCTCGTCGCGTTCTTCTTCAAGGCGATGCTCGCCGCCATCCCGGCGCTGATCGTCCTCGGCGTGCTGCTGTGGGGTGCCGGCCACCTGCTGCAAACCTATTTCCCGTGGCTGGTAAAGGCCCAGATTCTGATTCACTTCCCGAACTGACGCGGGGCGAGGGAGAGGTGCGCGATGTGGGAGTCGCCAATCGACGAGCTTCCGCCTGATCGCGTGCGCCTCGTCGAGGATGGCGCCTATGGTCCGGCCATCGCGCTGACTGCCGGCGGCGCCCACGCGACCGTCGCGCTCCAGGGCGCGCAATTGCTCGGCTGGCGCCCTGCCAACAGTGCCGAGGTCATCTGGCTTTCCCCGGAGACGCGCAGGGCGGAAGGCAAGTCGCTGCGCGGCGGCACACCGATCTGCTGGCCCTGGTTCGGGCAGCACCCTGACGGAGGCGGTCGGCCCGCACACGGCTTCGCCCGCGGCGCACCTTGGCGGGTCCATCATACCGGCGCCGACGAGCACACCTCTATGGTCGCGCTCAGCTTCAAGACGGGGCCCGAACACGAAACGCTTTGGCCGCACGACGCCGAGGCCATGCTCGTCGTCACTCTCGGCGCCGATGCGATCGATCTGGAACTCCGCACGTCGAACACCGGCCGAGAGCCCTTTGAGCTGACGCAGGCGCTGCACACGTACTTCGCCGTCGGCGACATCGCTCGCACGCGCGTGCTCGGCCTCGAAGGGTGCGATTACATCGACACCCTTGGCACATGGACACGCCGCCACGAGAACGGCCCCGTCTCCTTCGGCGGCGAAGTCGACCGCATCTATCTCGCGACTCCGGCGATGATCGAAATCGACGACGTCGCCAACGCCCGGCGCATCGCCATCGAGAGCCGCGGCAGCCGCAGCGCGGTGGTGTGGAACCCCTGGATCGAGAAATCGGCACGCCTGGGCGACATGGGCCCCGAAGGCTACCGCCGCATGGTCTGCGTCGAGACCGCGAACGCCGCCGACGATGCCGTGACGATCATGCCGGGCAGCCACCACCAGATCGCCGCGACGTATCGCGTGCGTTCGTCCGGATAGCCCGTTTCTGGCCAAGCCTACTCGCCGGGAACCGGAGCCACCGCCAGACCGGCAGGGGAATGCTGCGGAACAACGTTCGCGGGCTTCTCGGCCGGCTCGCGGTCGACGACCCGGTCGGTCACCGCGGCGCCGACCCACATCGCGGCAAGCGCGACAAAACCGGTTATCGCAAACACCGAGACACCGGTTACCGCAGCGCCGACCGCACAGCCGCCGGCCAGCATCGAGCCGAAGCCCATCAGCGTCGCGCCAGTGATGTAACGGGCCATGCTCGAGCCACCGTGATAGCCCTCGAGCTTGAAATCACGCGCCAGCATCGAGGCAACGAACGAGCCCGCGAACACACCGGGAATGAGGCCGACATCGAAGCCGAGCGGGATGGACGGCGCGTTGATGAGACCCATCAGCGTATCCGCGGACGGACCGGTGAAACTGATGCTCTTGATCGCCACGGGCTCGAAGGAGAGCTGCGCGATGGTGTAGGTGGCGAGCCATGCCGCAGCGATCATGGTGCCGACGCCGAAGGCGCCGAAGCGGCTCCAGCCGCCGACCTGATTGCGGCGAGCAAGCCAGAAACCGGCGGCGAGCAGTACGAGGCCGAAGGCAAGGCCGAGCTTGGCATCGCCGCCCACCCAGGCGAGCACGTTGCGCGCGTCGCCGCCCGGAACGGTCCACCAGTTTCCGATCGCCTCGCGGGCGGGAGAAAGGGCGCCGCGCAGGGAGGCTTGCGCCACCAGCGTGAGGATGAGCCCCGAGATCAGCGCACGCAGGTTGCCGGTGGCCGAAAGCACCAGCAGCCGGCTGGCGCAGCCGCGGGCCAGGATCATGCCGACGCCGAACATGAGACCGCCGACGAGCGCGCCCGACAGGGAGCCCTGACCGGCGATCTGACGCGCCTCCGTGACGTTGAGCTTTCCAGCGACGATCAGCCCCTGAGTGACCGCGATCGCCGCGGCGAAGGCGATGAGCCAGATGGCAAGCCGCGAGCCGATCTGACCGCGTGCCGTCTCCACCACGGCGGCGCGGAGGCAGAACTTGCTGCGTTGTGCCAGGGCACCGAACAGAAGGCCGACGACGAGCCCGGCCATCGCCAGCACGACGCCATCGCCCCACGTCTCGATCAGCGTTGAGAGTCCCACGTCACATCTCCTGAGCTTCCGTCGCGCGCAGTCCGAGGCGCATCGACGGCTATCGGCCAGACTGGATGCGGTTGAACACGGTGCGGAGGGCGAAGTCTGTGACTCTTGCCCCGTCCGGACCCCGTCCGGAAAAGCAACGCAAAAGGTATAGCACCATTCGAACCTGCGAAAATCCGACAATAAAAATGCGTGTAAGTGCCGGGCTGCAGATTGACCTGCCGCAACCTGCGCCAGCGCGCCCCATGCGGCAGAATGATCGCCACGGCCATTCGCGAGCCATCTGGTGGGCCGGAACGACGCGATCGCTAACGGCGCGCTTACCTTGCCGCGCTGTTCATCCGTAAACGCAAAATCCAATTCGACAAGTCAACGCCTCATTAATGGGCAGCAGACAATGTGTCTGTCCCACATCAGAGCCCGCCATGGGCCCGCGCAAACGAAACCGAGTACCGCATGCCCACGTCTCGAATCCTCCGGAAACTTGCTTCGAACAGTTCGGGTGGCGTCGTTCTCCTGTTCAGCCTGCTGATGCCGGTGATCGTGCTGTTCGGCAGCATCGCCATCGACTATTCGCGGTCGATCTCGCTGCAACGTATGGCGCAAGCGGCGATCGACGCCGCGGTTCTCGCCGCGAGTGACGCACTTCTGGCCGACGACCTGCGCCAAGAGAAATTTGCATCCGTCCTCGCCGCCAACTTCTCGCACTCCGATGCCGCCAGCCAGCGATCGTCGTTCGAGTACACCCGTGCGGCGGGCGGCAGCGGCATGCTCGCTTTCGACTACACGTCCGGCCTTCTGCACGTCGCCGGTTTCGACACCATCGGCATCCAGGTCAAGAGCCAGGCGCGCCAGGATCTGTTCGACCTCGAGATCGCACTGGTGCTCGATGTCAGCGGCTCGATGCTCTCGTCGATGGGCAGCACGACACGCCTCGAAGCGCTGAAGTCGGCGGCGACCAAGCTCGTGACCGAGCTCGACGCGGCACGGCTGCCAAGCCAGTCGATCCGCTTCTCGATCGTCCCGTTCACGATGAACGTGAACATCGGCACGGCCAACGCGAGCTTCGTCGACGATACGACCAACGCGCTGTTCACCGGCACGTCATGGGCCGGCTGCGTACTCGAACGCCCGTCGCCGTATACGAACCAGGATGTCTACAGGTCTGGTGACGCCAAGAACGGCGGCAACTGGCAAGCCTATATCTGGCCGCCGGAGCCGAACAGCGACGATAACTGCATCAATCCCAGCAATGGCACGAATGCAGGCTACCGCCGCGTCGAGAAGGTCGGACGAAACGGCACGTTCGATCCTTGGACGCAGGGTCCGAACTACAATTGCGTCCGCCACACGATCACACCGCTCACAAGCAGCGTCTCCGATACGTTGAACGCGATCAATGCCCTCTCCTCGCATCCCAACATGGGAACCATCCTCGCACCGGGCATCGCGTGGGGGCATCGCCTGCTCTCTCCCGAGCAGCCATTCACCGAGGGTGCCAGCTTCGGCCCGGGTGTTCGCAAGATCATGATCGTCATCACAGACGGCGAGCAAACGACCGAGGGCGAATATCAAATCAACTCCTGCTCGTCCTCAACCAACACGTCCGCGAACTACCGCTTCACCCCGTCGAACTTGAAGCTGGATGGGCGCGCTCTCACGCGCACCGGGCCTCGCGACATGTTCTCACCCTATGGCTACGTGTTCGACAGTGCCCCGTTCGGTTCCAACTCGAACTGGAAGGAGGTGCAGCAGCATCTCGCGACAGTCACGCTCGATGCCTGCAACGAGTTCAAGGGGCGGGCCAACGGCTCCAACTCCGTCTCGCTCTACACGATCGCAGCCTCGACCGGCGCCGGCCCCGGCACGAAGGTCTACGACCTCCTGCAGCAATGCGCCTCATCGGAGCGCAACTTTTTCTACGCTGCCGACGACACCAAGCTGAAAGACGCGTTCTACGCCATCGCACGGGAATCGACGCAGTTGCGCCTCACCAACTGAGGCGGTTCTCCCGTAGTCGGTACGAGCAACGACGGTATCAGGACTTTGCGAGCACGCGCCCCGCGACCGCATCGAGCTTGGCCACCAACGCGGGATCGCGTGCATCGGGGCGGGTGATGATGGCGACATCGAGCGCGCGGTCGGAGCCGATCGGGCAGGCCGGGTGCTCCTTCGGAAAACTGCGGGCCAGGTTCAACACCAGGCGCTGCGCCTTCTCGGTGTTGTGCTTCATCACCTCGATGATGGCGGCCACATCGACCTCGGCATGATCCTCGTGCCAGCAGTCGTAGTCCGTCACCATGGCGACGGTCGCGTAGCAGATCTCCGCCTCGCGGGCGAGCTTGGCCTCGGGCATGTTGGTCATGCCGATCACGTCGCAGCCCCACGAGCGATAGAGCAGCGATTCCGCTCGCGTCGAGAACTGCGGCCCCTCCATCACGAGGTAGGTGCCCCCCTTCGAGACGTCGATACCCTCGGCCTTGGCAGCTTCGAAACAGGCGTCGGCCAACAGCGGGCTGATGGGATCGGCCACCGAGACGTGCGCCACGAGACCCGTGCCGAAGAACGATTTCTCGCGCGCAAAGGTGCGGTCGATGAACTGATCGACGACGACGAAGTGGCCCGGCGGATAATGCTCCTTGAGCGAACCGCACGCCGAAATGGAAACGAGATCGGTAACGCCCGCGCGCTTCAGCGCGTCGATGTTGGCGCGAAAGTCGATGTGCGTCGGCGAAACGCGGTGGCCGCGGCCGTGGCGCGGCAGGAAGCGGATCGGCAGGCCGTCGATCTCGGCGAACAGGATGTCGTCCGAAACTTCGCCCCACGGACTTGCGACACGCTCCCATCGCGCCTTCTCGAGGCCCGGGATATCGTAGAGGCCGCTGCCGCCGACAATGCCGAGCACGGATCTGGTCATCTGGTCCCCCGCTTGAACGGCGGAACCGCACATGGTCCGCCCGGATGCGCGACCGTTTCAATAACGAGAAAAGGCCCCGCGAGCGAGGCCTTTTCCGAAGTTCACAAAGTTGGGAAGCGGCTCAGTGCACGGCCGCCCAGATGCGGCGCTTGCCGACGTAGAGCAGGATCGTGGTGATGAGCAGATAGAGCATCACCTGCCAGCCGATCCGCTTGCGATCGTTGAGCGTCGGGTCTGCCGCCCAGGCCAGGAAAGCCGCGACGTCCTTGGCGTTCTGCGCCTGAGACGACTTGGCGCCAGCGCCCTCCTCGTAGGCAACGGGGCCGCCGTCAAGAACGTTCGGCATGGCGATCTGGTTACCGGGGAAGGCCGCGTTGTAATTCATGCCGTCCGCGACCGTGAAGCCATGCGGGGCTTCGTGGTAACCGGTCATCAGTGCGGTGAGATAGTCGGCGCCGCCCTCCTGGTAGCCGAGCGCGATGTCACGGCCCATCAGGAAGATGTGCTTGTACCAGGGCGCCGAGTTGTGGACGTTGCGCGCGCGGGTGATGAGCGAGAGATCCGGCGGCAACGCGCCGTTCTGCGCAGCGCGAGCCTCCTTCTCGTTCTTGTAGGGGCCCTGAATCGTATCGGCGAGGCGGGCCGGGCGATCGAACATTTTGCCGTCGTCGTTCGGGCCGTCGACGATCTGGTTCGGCCAGGATGCGGCGAGCGCCTTCACGGCCTCCTCCGGGAACTCCGGACCACCCGGCTCGGCGAGCGAGCGGAAGGCGACGCGCGACAGTCCGTGGCAGGCGGAGCAGACCTCCTTGTAGACCTGGAAGCCGCGCTGGAGCTGCTGCTTGTCGTACTGGCCGAGGAAGCCGCCGAACGTCCATTCCTGGCGCTCGATGTGGTGCTCGCCGCCGCCGCCCGCGAAGGCGGCGGTGACGGGGGCCGCGATCGCGAGGCCGAGGGCGGCCGCCGCGAGGCGAAGCGATTTGGTCATCGTCGTTGTCATGGATCGGATTCCCTGATCGTCTGCCTCGGCTCAACGCTTCTCGGGCGATGCGGCAGCGGCCGCGCCAGCCCCCTTGCCGCCACCATGGGCGCCCGCACCGAGAACGTCCTCGGCGATGGAGCGCGGCAGCGGCTTCGGCGTCTCGATGATGCCGACGACCGGCATGATCACGAGGAAGAAAGCGAAGTAGTAGGCGGTGAAGATACGGGCCCAGGTGACGTAGGGCTCCTCGGCCGGCATGGCGCCCAGGTAGCCGAGCGCGCAGCAGGCGATCACGAACAGCCAGAAGAACCACTTGAAGATCGGGCGGTACTTGGCCGAGCGGACGCGAGCGGTATCGAGCCACGGTGCGAAGGCCAGGATGGCGATCGACGCGAACATCACGATAACGCCGCCGAGCTTGTCGGGGATCGCGCGCAGCATCGCGTAGAACGGCAGGAAGTACCACTCAGGAACGATGTGCGGGGGCGTGACCAGCGGGTTGGCCGGATTGAAGTTGTCGGAGTGACCGAGGTAGTCCGGCAGGTAGAACACGAACCAGGCGAACAGCAGCAGGAAGGCGAACATGCCGACTGCATCCTTGGCCACCGCGTACGGGTACATCGGCACCGAGTCGGACTTGGTCTTGATGTCGAGGCCAGCCGGGTTGTTCTGACCGGTCACGTGCAGCGCCCAGACGTGCAGGGCGACGAGGCCGACGATCACGAACGGCAGCAGGTAGTGGAGCGAGAAGAAGCGGTTGAGCGTGGCGCCCGAAACCGAGTAGCCGCCCCACAGCCATTGCACGATCGCCGTGCCGACGCCCGGAATGATCTGGTCGAGCGACGAGAACAGGTTGGTGATGACGGTGACGCCCCAGAAGCTCATCTGGCCCCACGGAAGCGCATAGCCCATGAAGGCGGTCGCCATCATGGCGAGGAAGATGAAGACGCCGAGGATCCAGAGGATCTCGCGCGGAGCCTTGTAGGACCCGTAATAGAGACCGCGGAAGATGTGCGCGTAGACGGCGACGAAGAACATCGACGCGCCGACCGCGTGCATCGCCTGGATCATCCAGCCGTAGTTGACGTTGCGGCGGATCTGATCGATCGCGTTGAAGGCATCGTCTGCGCTCGCCTGATAATGCATCGCGAGAACGATGCCGGTGACGAGCTGCGCGACGAGGCAGAACATCAAGATGCCGCCGAACGTCCACATGTAGTTGAGGTTACGCGGAGTGGGGAAATCGACGAACTGCCCGTGCATGAGGCGCATGATTGGCAGGCGCTCGTCAAACCACTTACCGATGCGAGTGGTCGGCTGATAGCTCGAGTCATGATTAGACATGGCGGTCTCTATTACCTCTATCAACCGATCTTGATCTTGGTATCGGAGATGAAAGCGAAGGGCGGAATATCGAGATTGCGCGGCGCGGGACCCTTGCGGATGCGACCGGCCGTATCGTAGTGCGAACCGTGGCAGGGGCAGAACCAGCCACCGAACTCACCCTTCTCGTCGCCGAGCGCCTGACCCTTCGGAATGCAACCGAGGTGGGTGCAGATACCGACTGCGACCAGCCAGTTCTCCTTGCCCTTGATGGTGCGGTTGGCGTCGGTCGCCTCGGCAGTGGCGGCCAGGTTGGCGTTGCGCGCGATATGGTCCGGCAGCTTGTCGACCGGCGTGGCGTTCGCGGCCTTGACCTCGTCGGGCGTGCGGTTGCGGATGAACACCGGCTTGCCGCGCCACATCACGGTGATCGCCTGCCCCTGCTTCACCGGAGCGAGATCCACCTCGGTCGAGGCGAGCGCCTGGGCGCTCTTGTCGGGGTTCATCTGGTGGATGAAGGGCCACATCGTGACAGCGGCGCCGACCGCGGCGAATGCATTGCCGGCGATGACGAGGAAATCCCGGCGGTTGGGCTCTTCGGCATGAGATGCCACGTGCGCCTCCTGAGGAGCTG